>NZ_JAFCTF010000008.1:0-160154 GCF_049895885.1 Acinetobacter sp. TSRC1-2 | reverse complement strand
CCTCTTCAAGACTTCCAGATTCAAACCCTTTAGGCTAAACCCTTGTTTCTCAACAAGTTTTAATCAACATCACCGCCGATGGATACGCATTCTACAGGATTTCAGGATCGTTGCAACACTTCTAAAAAACATTTTTTATCGTATGTTTATTTTTCAAACCAATAAAAACACAAGTTATTGTTATTTAATATTAATTTATTTTAATTATTTTTTATTTTATTTATACTTTTATTCAAAATCCAGCCAAATAAATATTAAGATACTGTTTTATATACATATTAGTTTAAAATTTATTTTCAGCCTCAAGATGATCGTTTAATATTAATTCTATTCTTGTCTTTTTATTCGCCAAGGTGCTGTTCAAACATACAAAATACGTTGTAAAGCTCAATTTCTTACTATTCAAATTTTATAAAAGCCTTTCCTAAAGTATCTTTCCTTACTCCCAAATAGTAAAAAGCCATTGTTGTACAACAATGGCTTTTTTAACTTCATTTACGTTTATAAATGCGAAATGATTAGAACTTCATACTCACACGTGCCCAATAATTACGACCAATATTATTGAATTGCTCATCAGCTGCAAAACCAAAGCCTGCACTACCCGCTTTATTTAAGTGCTCGCTATAGGTTTTATCCAAAACGTTATCAATGCCTACAGAAAGATCCACTCCATCGCGAACATGGTAGGTGCCATTCAGTGACAAGGTTCCAAAACCACTGCTTTTAGCTAAATCATACCCCACAATATTGCCTTGATCTTTACTGATACGATTTTGACTATCCACCACACGCCATAATGCACCTAAAGTATATTGATCTTGCACATAACGCAGATTGACACGTCCTTCCAAAGGTGAGATTTGCGGTAAAGGTTTATCGTCTGTAGTGTTTTTACCCCAAGCATACATCGTGCTTATATCTGCTTGCAGATGATCGGTGAATTGATAGCCAATTCCTGCTTCTGCGCCAGCAATGGTCGCATCCACATTTTTAGCACCTGCCGTTTTGCCATGGCTCATCATGCCTGGCATTGCATGATCATGATAGCTCATTAAAATATAATCATTGATTAAACCTGCATAAGCAGAAACCCAAGAATTCAGGGCGCCATGCTCATGTTGATAACCTAAATCAAGCTGTAGGGTTTTCTCTGTATCTATTCCATTAAAGGCATTCAGCGTACCGGGATTGCCATGTGCAGTACTAAAAAGCTCCCAATAGTCTGGCATGCGCTCGACATAACCTACGCCGATATAGGTTTTGGCATCATGTTCCGGATGCTGATTTTCAAAACGAATAAATGCACTGGGTAGAGTTTTATCCAATTCGCGGTTATAGCCACTGATGAGAGATTCCGTACGTAGATCTTTTACATTGACTTGATCTAAACGAGCACCACCGACCCATTTATTTTGCTCACTCAACTGATAACTGAGTTCGCCAAAAGCGCCATAAGAGCGAAACTTCATATCTTTGCTACGCACTTGATCTTGATAGGGGGTCATTAAACTGCCGCTGCGCTTGGAATGTTCATTATTTTGACTATCCAAACCGCTAATAAATTGCAGCTTGTCCCATTCATGCGTCACAGCCAGACGCGCATTTAAGGTTTCTCGTGTGACGTTTGAAGCCATTGGCATACTCATCATCCCACTTGGTTTGAATTCACGTAAGCTAAAATTATCCATGACATGATTATTAAAGCTATAGTTCACTTGCGCTTCAATTTTCTTGATCACCTCAGTGACATTTTTCTTTTCTACACGAAGTCCTAAACTTTCACGGGCAAATTGAGAACCATCCATTTCACGACCTGCATAGACCGCTTCGCCATCTGCTTTCCCGCCAGTAAGTTCGACCCAAGTATTTTCATCCGGTGTCCAACCTAGTGCCACATCAGCATTCCAGCGTTCCCAATCCGAAGGGACGGTGTTGCCCTCCCCATCTTTATAACTATCTGAAACTGAGCGATTGGCATTCAGACGAATGTATTTTTGTTCATCTCCAACTGCCGCTTCAACATTATGATCAAGACGACCATATGAACCCATCAGCACACTGGCTTGGCCTCGGTAAGGCTTATCTTGACTCAGTTTTTCGGCTTCGCGCTCAAAGATGACGGTCGCAGCCGAACCGGTATTGGCATATTGAACCGTTTGCGGTCCTTTAATCACCGAAATACGGTCATAACTTTCAGGTGAAATATAAGAAGTCGGCGCATCCATACGGTTTGGGCAGGCACCCAGATTTTCTGTGCCATCGGCTAAAATCTTAATCCGCGAACCAAACATGCCACGGAAAGTCACATCGCCATTGGTGCCGCCATTTTTAATCGAGCTGAATCCCATAATACTCTGTAGATAATCAGCCCCATCACTGGCTGGAATTGGTTGAATCGGCTGTTTCGGATCGGCACGCACAATGAGCCCATTGGCATCATTTCCTGAATGAGCCGTGGCCACAATAGGTGCCAAAGTTTGAACGATGGTATTTTGTTGCTCGGCAAATACCGAAGCTGAATAACAAGCCACACAAATTGCAGCCGCAAGAGGCTGTAAGTAAAATTTAGGCTGAGCCATTTTTAAATCTCACTAATACATAAATACAACTGGGCTGGAGTCATCCAAGACCCAGACATTTCAAATGGTTGATTTATGCAAATAATGGTGGGGCACGCCCTTGCGGCAGCAGAAAGAGTCGTTGTAAAACAAACCAGACATGACTAAACGTCTTTTGGAATGCCAATAAACGAATTTGAATACGGTCTAAAACTTCTTTGACTTCTAATTCAGGGGGCAGAACCAAATTACCGTAGACGGTACAGTACTGACACTTATGACTGGCATCATGATCATGCCCTGCATGCTGCTCATGCCGTTGAGTGTCTTGATTTACTTGATGATGGGAATGTTCAGAAGTTGAAGTTTGATGAATAGGAGTAGAGCTGAGTAATAATGCACGCGTAATGGTTTCACAGACCGGAGCAATTTGATATTGCTTCGGCAGCAAGGGCTGTAAAAAAACAGCAATCTGTAAAAATACTGCTATACAGGATAACAGCAGACCACTACGTAAAAGCACAGGCAAACCCTAAAATTTGTCTAACTCAAGTATAACAAAGCCCAATTCCGATTGGGCTTTGTTATTTTTCATTTTATCTAAATATTTGTGCTTAACGTTTTACCGCAACCGTCTCTTTTTGGCGTTGACGAACAACTTTTTCGACTTTTTCACGTGCACGTTGACGCTTTAATGGCGATAAATAATCGACAAATAACTTGCCATTTAAGTGATCCATTTCATGTTGAATACAAACAGCGAGAAGTTCGTCTGCTTCTATCTCAAATGACTGACCTTCAAGGTTAATTGCCTCGATTTTTACACGTGACGGACGCTCAACTTTATCGTATATTTGAGGCACTGATAGACAGCCTTCTTCATAGGGCTGAGTTTCTTCAGTTAACGGGGTAACTTTGGGGTTAATAAATACCATGGGTTGGTCTTTATTTTCAGATAAATCCATGACAATTAGCTGAATATGATGATCGACCTGTGTTGCAGCCAAACCAATACCGGGCGCTTCATACATAGTTTCAAACATATTTGCTGCAAGCTGACGAATTTCATCAGTGACTTCTTCGACTGGTTTAGCAATGGTACGAAGACGGGGATCCGGGAAACTTAAAATAGGTAATAAGGCCATACGGTGTCCTCACTTATGCCATTGATCAAAAAACAAAATGAAGGAATGCTTCATCAAAAAAATGTGTGTAATATCGTTATTATAACGCAACTACATACATAATTTTAGGAATTATGATAATGAAAAAGGTTTTCAAGGGCGCACCAACTTTTAGTGCCTTGGGGTTTAAAAAACAATTATTGGTACTTGCCGTATGTGTAAGTGTTGGGGTTGGAGTCGTTAGTGTAGCTGAAGCGGCACCGGCTCGAAATATTAACCCACCTGCATTAAAAGCAGGTGCGCCACAAGTCTATGTGGTGAAAAAAGGTGATACTTTATGGGATATTTCCAAAAGATTTTTAAAAAATCCAGTGCGTTGGCCTGAAATCTGGGCAAGCAATAAACACGTGAAAAATCCACATTGGATTTTCCCGGGCGACCGTCTGCTCATGTGTACCTATAATGGCAAACCGATCATTGGTAAGGATGAGGGGGATGGCTGTGAAGGAATTATCCGTCGTTATACGGGTGGCACCGGCACAAAACTGCAACCTCAAGTTCGGGTTGAATCTTTAAATAATGCCATTCCCGTGATTCCACTGGAATACATTAAACAATGGTTGGAACGGAGCACCATTGTGGCACCTGAATCTATTACAGGCACCCCATATATTTTAGGTACTGCGGATCAACGTGTTCTTGCGGCTAAAGGTCAAACCGTTTATGCACGCGGAAATGGTCTGGAAGTCGGTCAACGCTATGCAGTTTACCGTGAAGGCGAACCGTATATGTTTAGCGATACCAAGGGTAAAAAATACAATGCTGGTCTTGAGTTAATTCAAGTTGCATCAGGTGTTGCTGTTCGTGGTGAAAATGACATTACCACCCTTGAACTGACAGATACTTATAATTCTGAAGTTCGTCGTGGTGATCGCGTTCTGCCTGAATATGATGCAATGCTTCCAACCTTGTTCTACCCGACCCATGCAGAAGATGTGGTTGCAGGGGGGCAAGTTGTTCGCGTGATGGGTTCCATCGGGACAGCGGCAAAACACAGCGTAGTGACCATTGACCGTGGTAGCTTGCAAGGTGTTCAAGTTGGACATGTGCTAACAGTGAACCAAAAAGGTGAAGTGGTTACCGATCCAAAAACTAAAGAACGTGTTCAATTACCTGGGCAACGTATCGCTAACATCATGGTATTCAAAAGCTTTGAAAACTTAAGTTATGCGTATGTGCTTGATAGCGAATTACCGATTAAAGTCGGTGCTGGCATTCAGCCACCGCTTATGGATGACTAATCCTTACATCTAGAAATGAGGCTGAGATTCGGCCTCATTTCTAGGGTCTGTTGACAATTCGTCTATGTTTGCAACTACGAGTATTTTTTAAAGGATACGAGGCGTGAACTACAAAATTTAGTCATTCTAAATGCGTAGTTCACAACGACGTAGCATCAAAAAATACTCTAGTCCCCAGCTGCGCCTTGCGCTACAAAACAAAGCAGTGCTTTGTTTCTGCTCAGGTTGTGGCTAAAATTATCACAGACTTCGTCATGAAATTTAAAAATGGAACCACCATTCTTTGCATTTCATTTCTTGTCTGCTTAATTTTAGCCTACAACGCAAACCATTTATGAACTGGCAACAGACCCTACTTTCAACAATAAAAAGAAGACATACTTAAAGGTCTCATTATGCTCAACTCATTAAGCTCCGTGCAGCTGGATTACATTCGGTTATGGTTTCTGGTGCAACACTCGCTGACCAGCTTTTATAAAATTAATGCACACTATACCCATCTGGCTGAGGCAACACTGCCTGATCAAATTGAAACGTGGCAAAAGCTTGGCATTCACAAAAACCATATCCAGCGCCTGCGAGATTTTCACCTTGCCGAAGCACAGTTGCAATTTCAGCATTGTGTTGCCCTGATTCAAAAAAGTAGCGATTTTATCCTCACGCTCGACCATCCGGACTATCCCACTCAACTGCTACCTTATGCAGATAAACCGCCTCTTCTGTTTGGTCAAGGTGATGCTCAAGCATTGTTGCAACCACAAGTTGCCATGGTCGGTAGTCGCAAACCCAGCAGTCATGGGCGCCAAGTGACTTATGATTTTGCTTTTTATCTCAGTGAAAAGGGCTTTTATATTGGGAGTGGTCTGGCTGAAGGAATTGATGAAGCCGCACATCAAGGGGCTTTACGTCATAGTCGAACTATTGCCGTAATGGGCACCGGCTTAGACCAAACCTATCCGACCCAGCATCAGCAGCTGCGACAAAAAATTATTGCTCATTCGGGTACGGTGGTGACTGAATTTTTACCGGGAACACCGCCTTTACAACATCATTTCCCACGGCGCAATCGAATTGTCAGCGCTTTAAGCTTGGGCGTGATTGTTGCTGAAGCCACCCTGAAGAGTGGTTCACTGATTACGGCCAAACTTGCTGCTGAACAAGACAAATTAGTATTTGCCATTCCAGGACATATTTATAGTGAGCATCATCAAGGCTGTCATCAACTGATTCGTGAAGGTGCTATTTTGGTCGAGCATCCTGAACAGGTGATTGAAGACTTGGCCCTTCCCACCCAATGGCATACTCAACAGCACAGCGAACAAACAAAAAATCCAAATGGTATGGAAATACAAACCGAATTACCCTCACACTTAACGCCACTGTATAACCAGCTGGATTGGGTGGGGCAAAACATAGATGACATTGTCGCTAAGCAGCAGTCGGATATCGGCACACTGACCAGCCAACTGATGGAATTAGAGTTATTGGGCTTGTGTATGCAACAGGCGGGTTTGTATCTACGTTGTCGTCCAAGCAAATAAGGTTCACAATAAGCCTTTGAATATATTTGAAGGAATAAAATCCAATGATTACCACCTCTGTTGCCGAAGCTGCTGAATGTTTAAAACAAGGACATGTTTTAGCATATCCTACAGAGGCAGTTTGGGGCTTAGGCTGTGATCCTTTTAACCAACAGGCTTTTTTGGAAATTTTACGTTTAAAACAGCGTCCGATGGAAAAAGGGGTGATTCTACTGGCGGCTCAGATCGCACAAGTTGAGCATCTATTAGAACTCCTCACCGCAGAAATGCGTCAAAAAGTGCTTGATTCATGGAGTCATCGTTCTCCCGGTGAACGAGCAACCACCTGGTTATTGCCTGCTGGCAACCATATTCCCAACTGGATTAAAGGTAATCATTCTAAAGTGGCCGTCCGTGTAACCACCCACCCTTTATGCGTAGCGCTATGCAATGCATTTGATGGTTTTATTGTATCGACCAGTGCCAACCCTGCAGGTGGCCAACCTGCCCGCTTACTGCAAGAAGCCAACCAATATTTCTCAACGCAAATCGATTACTTGAATGGTGATTTAGGGCTTAGCCAAGAACCGAGCCGCATCATTGATGCCGAAACAGGTGAAGTGATCCGCGATTAGGCGGGTCCTTTCATGATTTGACAATAAATGCTAATTTTTAGGCAAAAAAAAGCTCAGCCATATAGGGACGGCTGAGCATAAAAAGGATGTGCATAAATCACATCCAGAGGGTCTGTAAATCTGGTTGCAAAAGTCTAAATACTGTTAAGAATAACTTAAACATTCACGATATAAATATTATCCAATAAATTGTTTTTTTATACAAATAGCTTATTTATCTTATAAAACAGTTAAAAACTATGGAACATTCATCATATTTTCTTAATAATTTAAATTATCTCACTATTTTTTAATTATGTTTTTTTCAAATCATTGTTTTCTGTACGCTGAGAAACCATGATTCATAGCCAAATTCAATGAAGAATAAATAAAAAAATAAATTCGTTTGTCTATTTTTTAAACCATATTTTAACTTAAGCATTCGATTTTTCTGCTGCCTTGACTGGAATTGCTTTCTTTTGCGCCAATAAAATTCCCAGCAAAATGATTACTCCCCCAATACTGTGATAAACCGTCCATGCTTCTGCTAACCACACATAGGCAATAATTGCAGTGCAGACCGGCATTAAATTCATAAAAATACTGGTTCGGTTCGGCCCAATCATTTGTACTGCCAGCATCCAGACGAATGGTGCAATCAAGGATGGAAAAATCCCGGCATACAGCACACTGCCTAGATTGTGTTGATCAATTGCATCCAGTCCTAAATATAAAACAAAGGGTAAATGGTAAAGCAAGGCAAAAGCGATCTGCACATACAGACTAATCATCAATGGAATTTGTAATTGCCACTTTTTAAGAAACACCCCATAAAAAGCATAGAAAAATACCGCAAGCACCATCATGGCATCACCAAGATGTCCACCTGACTGAACCAGATTAAACAGATTTCCCTGTGCCATCACATAGAGCAAGCCCATAAAAGATAAAATACTGCCCACCACTGCAAAACGGTTGGGAATATCCTTAAGCATGAGCATGGAAACAAAGATGGTAAACACCGGAATAAAGGCATTGATAATGCCCATATTGGTTGCAGTGGTATAATGTGCCGCGGTATAGCCCAGGCCTTGATACAACACCATGCCAAAAGCACTTAATACTGCAAGCTGTTTCCAGTGTTGCATAACCAATTGACGTTCACGCCAGACTTTAACCAACATAAAAGGCGTTAAAACCGTAAAGGCCACTAGCCAGCGATAAAAACTGATACTGACAGGAGAAATATAATCCGCTACATAACGTGTCACCGTAATATTCATAGACCAGATTAAAACCGCCAGTAATGGTAAAGCCAGTGCCCACCAGACTGTTTTGTTTTGCTGTGTCATGCCTTTTCCCGTGCCTGAATATTCAGTATTCATTTTTACCGAAGTCTGAAATAATTAGAATATCGAATTTCAGACATCAGTATTGAGCTACAGACACTGATTGATCGAGTTGTGGCTACTCAAATCAGCTTCAGGATCTTTCCATCATCAACCGACAAATAAAAAATGAATACAAGGATCTTCATATGCTGAAGCATATTGAACACTATATAGAAGTGAATGATTTCTTTTATCAAAAAGATGAAATTGTGGCGCCCCACAGTTCTTTATGGGGTGATTTTAATTTTAGTCTGAACGGTATTTTAGAATATGAAATAGAAGGACAAAGGTATCTGTCGCCACCCAATTATGGTCTGTGGCTGCCACCACAAACCGCGCATGCCTCGATCGCACTGGATGAACAAATCACCCACTATGTCTGTATTCGAGTGCATCCTTACCTATGTGAGCATTTTGCTGCTTGCACCAAAACTTTAAGCATTCGCCCTTTTCTTCGGCATCTGGTGCATGAAATCCTGGAACAAAAACAGCAAGACATAAGCACGCTGCATTATCAGCATTTATTACAGGTGTTATTCGATCAACTGAAAACTGCACCTGCCTATGAGCATTATTTACCGCAAACCAATCATGTTGTGCTTCAGCCCCTATTACAGCAATTGGCCAGTCCAGCGCTATTTCACAAAAGCTTGCAGCAACTCCTCAGGGATTCATCCATCAGCGAACGACATTTACTGCGTTTAAGCCAGCAGGAATTGCAGTTGAGTTTATCTGAATGGCGCAATCGGGCCAAAATTTTATATGCGATCACGCAGATTCGCCAAGGCAAAACAGTGAAAAAACTGGCCTATGAATTGGGATATCAGCACAGTTCCAGCTTTATTGAGTTCTTTAAGCGTTATACGGAACAGACTCCTGCACAGCTGCGCGATATCTAACCCTTCATATTATTAAATAAATAACTCTTTTTGCAATTTGCAGCAGCTTACCAACAAAAACACCATAGTCAGCAATCAGTCAAATATGCGACTTTGATAGTTGGACTCCATCTAGTATGTGCCGTATTTTTTAAATTTGAATGAATAGAATCAGGTTTAGTGATGTAAACCTGTGAGGATGCATTATGAAAAAACGATTATTGGCTTCACTGTGTTTTGCCGCTTTGGCAGTAACAGCATGTGATAAAAAAACAAATGAAGCACCTGCATCGTCATCGACTAGCTCAGCGGTATCTACTCCTGCTAGCACTCAACCCGCAACCGCTGCCTTAAGCTCAAACAATGCTGCAGATATTAAAAACGATTTAAACCAGATTCAAACCCTCTCCAACAGCCGAACCAAAGAAGCTTCAGATTTGCAAAACAAAGCCAATGAAGCTGCACAAAAAGGCGACAAGGCTTCTTTAAATACAATTGTCGCAGAAATGAAAACCTATATCGGACGCTTTAACCAAGACCTTGATGCTTTAAACCTGAAAAGTTCAGAAGTGGATGCAGTACGCAAAAAAATTAAAGAATCCAATAATGTGGGTATAGAACTTTCTGAGGCAAGTATTGCCACTACTCCTGATACCAAAAAAATAACCGAGCTCCAAAACCGTGCCACTGCATTGCAAAAAGAATTGGTCTCAGAAACACAAGCTTTGCAAAATAAAGCCAAAACAGCACCCTAATTTGAGCTTAATATTTAGAAAACAGGTCTATTGGCCTGTTTTTATTTCTTTTATCTCGAATAAAATTGATGTACAAATCGAAATAAATGCTTGTCGATAGCCTGAATAACCGTTAAAACAAAACAGTGATTATCTCAAGTATTTAAGGACAATAAAATGAGCCATTCCGTTTATGACATTCCTGTCAAAACTATTCAAGGCAACGAAACCACACTGAACCAATATCAAGGTAAAGTTCTGCTCATTGTAAACACTGCCTCTAAATGTGGTTTAACGCCACAATATGAAGGTTTGGAAAAACTGTATAAGGAAAAGAAAGATCAAGGACTTGAGATTTTAGGTTTTCCGGCCAATAACTTCCTGGCACAAGAACCCGGTTCTGACGATGAAATTCAACAATTCTGTTCACTCAATTACCAAGTCAATTTTCCACTGTTTTCTAAAATTTCGGTTGCTGGTGAAGACAAGCACCCACTTTATCAAACTTTGACTCAAGCGATTCCAGAACGGTTGGGTGAAGGGCCTTGGTGGAAAGATCTGGTCGATTATGGTTTAACACCGAATCCAAAACCGGAAGTGCTGTGGAACTTTGAAAAATTCCTGGTGAATAAACAGGGTGAAGTGGTGGCGCGTTTCGCACCGGATATTACCGCAGATGATGCACGTATTGTCGATGCAGTGAATGCCGAACTTGCCAAGTAATTTGTAACAGTAATGTAAGCATTTATACTTGCTATAGGTGCTTATATTTTTTATTTAAAAACAAAAAATTAAGCACATAAAACGCCCTCTTTAAATTCTCCACAATTTTTTCATCATTTTAATTATTTAACAACACTGCATTCAATATCTATCAATGACTTAGGAATAGGATGACCTCATCAACCAACCGCCATATAGAAAAGTTGAAATATGAATACTCTCGTCAAAGCAATAGTTTTATCACTCTCTACTGCTTTAGTTGCTGCACCTGCAATAGCTGCTCTACAAGATCATCACGGTCAATCTCATCAAGTTCAAAATCACCATAAAACACCTGTTCAGCAACATCACCATGCTGTCCATAAAAAAGCGGTAAATCCCTCACATGACTGGAGAGTGGGTCAAAAAGTCCCAAGTCAATACTATGGTCAAAGCTATAAAGTCGATCACAAAAAATTTAAAAAATTGAGCAAACCCGGTAAAAACCAGCAATGGATTAAAGTGAATGGTGACTATGTTTTAACCAACGCTATGAGTCATAACATCATTAAAATTATTGGCGGTTAATTCCAGCAATCTCGGTGGAAAAAGAGTGCTTCGCTACTCTTTTTTATGCCTGAAAATAAATTTGTTATCGCTTTGCAACAATCAGTTTTTTCTCCACATTTCGCCCTTATATTAACAAGCACTGAAGTAAAGATATGAATTGATTATGAAAAAAATCATCCAAAATGTGGTTTCTCCTTTTGTGATGTTTAGTGCGGGTCTGTTATTGATTGGTTGTGAACAAGCAAATTCACCTGAGACCAATGAAACCCAAACTGCACAATCAAGCGAAGTATCTGAACAGATCTCTAAAGAGTCAAATACCGAACCAGCAGAAACGTCCAAGGCTGAGCTGAAAACGGGCAACATGTTTTATATCGTGCGTGACGTTGCGGATATGCAGCTTAAAGCGGGTGATTATGTTGAACAGCTGAAGCAAACTCAAAGTGAGTTGCAAACCGCAATCAATGACAAAGATCAGCAGCAGTTACAAGCGACTGCCAAAAATTTGCAACAACAACTGACTGGATTTAATCAGGCATTGACTGGCTTGAACCTGAAAAGTCAGGAAGTTGATTCGATTCGTCAAAATATTATGCAAGCCAATCAGCAAGTTCTGGCTACCCCATTGTTAAATGGTGATGTCGATTTGAGTCAGGTCGATTTTAAGAAAATTGAAAAGCAAATGGGCAGCATTCAAATGGAAATGATCAAACTGGCTGGAATGATGATTCCACAAGGTCAGGATGAACCAGAACAGAATGAACAAGACCCAAATGAACAAAACCAGGAAAGTTAATGCTTAAATCAATTTAGACCAATTCAGCTCAACTGAATTGGTTGGTTCAAATTGATCATTAATATTGCCTAGGGTTTCTACACCGATATCTGCTTTCAGCTTGCCACGAACAATTATCTCTGGTGCTTCTTTTAGGGTTAGACTCATTCCAGAAATTTCATCATCTTTATGCATTCTAACTACAACTAAAATAGATAATTTAAGTCCTGTCATTCACGGTAAATTTCGCCATATCACTCATTATATGATTTAATCTTGTCTCTCTTTCTAGTTCGCAGATTTTTCATGCAACTGATTATTTTTACTGGCGTTCAGGCTTCGGGTAAATCTTCTTTTTATTTACTGAATTTGCATCACAGCCATTTGCGAATTAATTTGGATATGCTAAAAACTCGGCATCGTGAAAATTTAATTTTTGAAGCGTGTTTAGCCAGTAAAGCCAAATGTGTCATTGATAATACCAACCCGACAAAAGCAGATCGCGCACGTTATATTGAGCGTGCTAAAGCTGCTGGCTTTGAAGTGATTTCCTATTTCTTTGAAACGGATTTAAACAGTACTTTGGAACGAAATAGACAGCGTATCGGCAAAGCCAATATCCCTGAAGTGGGTGTTCGAGCGACGTATAAGAAGTTAGAGCTGCCAAGTTTAGACGAAGGTTTTGATGAGATTTATAAGTTGAAAATTATAGGAAATGGAGAGTTTTCGGTTCAGTTAAATGAGACTTAAAACCAAATTATTTTTGACTGTCACGCCAAGCTTTAAAGGTCGCCTGCATCGCTTGCTGTGCTTCAGGTTTGGCTAAACGGCTTTCCATTATGGAAAAATCACCTTTATAGGCTGCAGCAACCATGAATTTTGCCAGTTCTTGAATAGTTATTCGACCCTGCTGTTTATAAGCTTGAGTTTCATTTGATGTTAAAACCAAGTCCCAGCAAGATACGACTGAACTCATATCTACAGCAATGCTGAGATAATAATGTTCAGAGTCTCGGTAGAGTTCCCAAAAGTGGGGTTCATGTTCGATGAGGTTCATTGAAGATAAATCTTGTTAATTGAATGAATTTAGCCTAGTACAGGATATGCATAAAATATATGCAACTTTAGGTGATCTATATAAAACTCAATATTCCTGAAGCTGGTATTCAAGTAACCTCCAAGAAATTAGAATTACCAAATTTAGATGAAGGTTTTTCTAAAAAGTTTGAAGTGAAGATCGTGGGAAATGGGGAGTTTTCGATTTTTCCCTCTCTCATTTTGAATGAATAAATCACTTTAATAGAATCTTATTAGACATCAGGTCAGAAATACTTTCATCATATTGCTTTACAATTATTGGTAGCTGCTCTTTTAAACTTTTAGCATCCTCAAAATGTTCAGAATGATAAACTTATCCCTCTCTTTCATGATACTCCTCTAAAATTGGATCTAATACTTTATCTAGTTCGACTTTAAATTCTTTAATTGTATGTTCATAAGTTTTATCTTTAAAAATAATCGCATAATAATCAAATCTACTCGCTATTTCCTTCAAATGAATTTTGACATTAGAAACTCCTTTAATTAGTCCACCATCCTCACAATCATCAATTTGCCTCTGATTTCTATAAATATCTTCAAGCCAAGAATCATGAATATTCTGAAGCACATAAATAGCATCTTTTAACTCTATATATTTATCAAAAGTTTTCTGGAAATAAGCACTTTTTAAGTTTTCTCTATGCTAAATTTTCCAATTATCAAGTAATAGATATGCAACTATTGCTGCATACAAAGTTGCACCAACACTTAAACAAGAAGCTAAGGTAGCCCCTTTATCATTTGATATCGGCAAAATAAATACAATTGTTATCAAGTGAGGTATAAGAAAAAGTAAGTAAGAACATAGAAAGCATTTTTCTATACAAATTTAGTTCTGAAAATTTCTTTAACGCTAACTCCTTTTTATTATTAATTGTATATATCATAAAAAAACCACCCTTTCGGGTGGTTTTTCAATCTCCAACTGCGTCTTATTGAGCGCGGTTTTTGATTTTGCGGATGGTTTCCAACTGAGCAGCAGTTTCTGCAAGAGCAGCCAAAGCAGCAGCAGAGTCCAAATCGCTCTTTTGATTTGCTAGCAAAGTTTCAGCATTTTTACGTGCTTCAAGAATTGCCGCTTCATCTAAGTTTTCAGCACGAACTGCAGTATCTGCAAGAACCGTGATGACATGCGGTTGAACTTCTAGAACACCACCAGATACATAGATCAACTCTTCTGTACCGTTTTCCAACAGAACGCGGATCGCGCCCGGTTGAAGCAAAGTTACCAACGGAGCATGACCAGGCATAATACCCAACTCACCGCCAGCACCTTTCGCAATTAGCATAGTTACAGTGCCAGAGTACAAAGACTCTTTTACACTTACAACATCACATTGCATAGTCGCCATGAGAATCTCCTAAATTAGAGCAGCTAATTAAAGTTTCTCGGCTTTAGCAATAACTTCGTCAATACCACCAACCATATAGAACGCTTGTTCTGGAATGTGATCGTATTCACCAGCTAGAAGACCTTTAAAGCCACGAATCGTTTCTTTAAGAGATACTAATTTACCAGGCGCGCCAGTAAATACTTCAGCTACGTGGAACGGTTGAGAGAAGAAACGTTGGATTTTACGCGCACGGTAAACAACCAATTTATCTTCTTCAGCAAGCTCGTCCATACCCAAGATCGCGATGATGTCTTTAAGCTCTTTATAACGTTGCAATACGTTCTGTACAGAACGTGCAATTTCATAATGCTCTTGACCAACAACTAACGGATCTAATTGGCGTGAAGTTGAGTCTAGTGGATCGATCGCTGGGTAAATACCAGATGATGCGATATCACGGCTCAATACAACAGTTGCGTCTAAGTGAGCAAACGTTGTAGCAGGCGATGGATCTGTTAAGTCATCGGCAGGTACGTATACCGCTTGGATTGACGTAATAGAACCAGACTTAGTAGATGTAATACGTTCTTGAAGAACACCCATCTCTTCTGCAAGAGTTGGTTGGTAACCTACTGCAGATGGCATACGACCTAGAAGTGCAGACACTTCGGTACCAGCCAATGTGTAACGGTAAATGTTGTCAACGAACAACAATACGTCACGGCCTTTACCGTTTTCGTCTTTCTCGTCACGGAAGTATTCAGCCATAGTCAAACCAGTCAACGCTACACGTAAACGGTTACCCGGTGGCTCATTCATCTGACCGTAGACCATTGCTACTTTGTCTAGAACGTTAGAATCTTTCATTTCGTGATAGAAGTCATTACCTTCACGAGTACGCTCACCAACACCAGCAAACACAGATAAACCTGAGTGAGCTTTCGCGATGTTGTTGATCAATTCCATCATGTTTACGGTTTTACCAACACCGGCACCACCGAACAGACCAACTTTACCACCTTTAGCGAACGGGCAAAGCAAGTCGATGACTTTAATACCAGTTTCTAAAAGGTCAGTAGAAGCCGCTTGTTCAGCATAAGAAGGTGCTTGACGGTGAATTGGCAAACGCGCTTCAGTAGCAACAGGACCAGCTTCATCGATCGGGCGACCCAAAACGTCCATGATACGGCCTAAACAAGCAGTACCTACAGGAACAGAAATCGGTGCACCAGTGTTAGTTACGTTCAGGCCACGTTTAAGACCTTCAGTAGAACCCATGGCAATAGTACGAACTACGCCATCACCAAGTTGTTGCTGAACTTCCAAAGTAGTTTCAGTACCATCAACATGGAGAGCGTCATAGATCTTAGGAACGCTGTTGCGCTCAAACTCGACGTCGATAACCGCGCCGATGATCTGAATGATACGACCGCTATTCATTGCTGTCTCCTCAATTCAAAATAATGTTAAACGGCAGCGGCACCACCAACGATCTCAGAAATTTCCTGAGTAATCGCGGCTTGACGCAGCTTGTTATAAATAAGTTGTAGGCTCTTAATGATGTCACCCGCATTGTCGGTAGCAGCTTTCATTGCCACCATACGTGCAGATTGCTCACATGCGATGTTTTCAATCACACCCTGATACACCACAGACTCGATATAGCGAACCAATAAACCATTTAATAGCTGTTCAGCTTCTGGTTCATAGAGGTAATCCCAACCGTATGAACGGTTCAGATTCTCGCCTTCTTCAGCAGCTGCTAAAGGAACGAGTTGCTCAATCTTTTGATTTTGAGTCATGGCATTGACAAAGCCGTTTGATACTAGATAAATACGATCTAACTCGCCTTTATCAAATGCATCTAACATCACCTGTACAGAACCAGATAACTGTTCAAGACTTGGAGCATCACCCACTTGGGTCGTTGCACCAAGAACTTTACCGCCGTAGTTTTTAAAAAACGAAACCGCTTTTTGACCAATTAAAGCAAATTGAACTTCAATTGACTGCTCTTGTTGTTGCTGTACGTGCTTAACAACTTTCTTGAACAAGTTAATGTTCAAGCCACCTGCCAAACCACGATCCGAAGAAACAATGATATAGCCAACGCGCTTAACAGGACGTTCAACCATATAACGGTGTTTGTATTCAGGATTCGCTTGTACCAAATGAGCAATTACACGGTGCATATTTTCGGCATACGGACGGCCTTGAGCCATGCGCTCTTGCGCACGACGCATTTTAGAAGCAGCTACCATCTGCATCGCACGCGTAATTTTCTGCGTCGACTTGATACTAGCTACTTTGGCGCGAATTTCTTTTAAATTTGCCATACGCTTAACCTAGTATTCGAAGGCTCTTTCAAGCCTCCGAAGGTTGATTCCGTGAACCAAACCCACTAGCTTTTAGCAATTGCTAAAATTAGTAAGTTTGAGTCGCTTTAAAGCTTTCAACACCTGCTTTGATTGCAGCTTCGATGTCTTTGTTGTAATCACCAGTTTCATCGATTTTTTGCATTAACGCAGCATGTTCTGAACGGAAGTAAGAAATTAACGCAGCATCAAAGTCTACGATTTTCTTCACTTCAACGTCAGCCATATAGCCTTCGTTAGATGCATAAATTGAAACAGCTTGGTCAGCAATTGAGTATGGAGCATATTGTTTTTGCTTCATTAACTCAGTTACACGTTGACCATGTTCAAGTTGCTTACGAGTTGCTTCATCAAGGTCAGAAGCGAACTGAGCAAATGCTGCCAATTCACGGTATTGAGCCAAAGCGGTACGGATACCACCAGACAATTTTTTGATGATCTTCGTTTGAGCCGAACCACCAACACGAGATACAGAGATACCCGCGTTCACAGCAGGACGAATACCTGCGTTGAATAATGATGTTTCTAAGAAGATCTGACCATCTGTAATCGAAATTACGTTGGTCGGTACGAATGCAGATACGTCACCCGCTTGAGTTTCAATAATCGGCAATGCAGTTAATGAACCAGTTTGGCCTTTAACTTCACCGTTAGTGAATTTCTCAACGTAGTCAACAGATACACGAGAAGCACGTTCAAGTAGACGTGAGTGTAGATAGAACACGTCACCTGGATACGCTTCACGACCTGGTGGACGGCGTAAAAGCAATGAAATTTGACGGTAAGCAACAGCTTGCTTAGACAAGTCATCATAAATGATAAGCGCGTCTTCACCGCGGTCACGGTAGTATTCGCCCATTGTACAGCCAGAGTACGGAGCCAAATACAGCATTGCTGCTGGATCAGATGCACCTGCTGCTACAACAGTCGTATACGCCATAGCGCCAGTTTCTTCTAGCTTGCGTACTACGTTAGCGATAGTCGATTGTTTTTGACCAATAGCTACGTATACACATTTAATGCCAGAGTTTTTCTGCGCGATGATTGCATCGATCGCCATTGCTGTTTTACCAGTTTGACGGTCACCAATGATCAACTCACGTTGACCACGGCCTACAGGGATCATTGTATCTACTGATTTATAACCAGTTTGTACAGGTTGATCCACTGATTGACGCCAAATTACACCTGGTGCTACTTTTTCAACAGCATCAGTTAATTTTGCATCGATAGGGCCTTTACCATCAATCGGGTTACCCAAAGCATCTACTACACGGCCTAAAAGTTCTGGACCAACCGGAACTTCTAATACACGACCTGTGCAACGCGCTTTTTGACCTTCTTGAAGGCTTAAGTAGTTACCTAAAACAACGACGCCCACTGAATCCTGTTCTAGGTTCAGTGCCATACCAAATAAGCCGCCGTCGAATTCGATCATTTCACCGTACATTGCATCAGCAAGGCCGTGAATACGCACAATACCGTCGGAAACCATAACAATGGTCCCTTCGTTCTTAGCGGTTGCGCTGGTGTCCAGATCGCCGATACGCTGTTTAATGAGCGCACTGATCTCGGATGGATTCAGTTGTTGCATTGCGCTATACCTCAATCTTTTTTAAGTTCAGTCTTCTTCTATGCAGTAATTTTTTACAAAAATTACGCAAGAAGACGAGTCCGCATTTTTTCAAGCTTGTTAAGTGCAGAGTCATCTATCACTTGGTCGCCTGCACGAATAACCACACCAGCAATAAGTGCTGGATTAACTTCTACAGTTACATTTACCGCAGCGTTAAATTTTTTCTCTAACGCTTGAGCCAGTAATTGTTCCTGTACAGAGGTCACCGGGAATGCTGATTCAATCACAACATCCACAGTATTGTTATTCTGTGATTTGAGCAGTTCGTATTCTGCTTCAATTTCAGGTAACAACGCTAAACGATCGTTGTCTGCAAGAAGAGTCAAAAAGTTTGACACTTCTTGAGTTTGATTCTCACCTAAAACTTTTGCAAAAACACTGACCTGCTCAGCAGGAGTAAGCTCAGGGCGATTCAAATAAGCGGAAAATGCTTCGTCTTGCACCGCAGCACTGAGCACTTGTAACACATTCGACCAATTGTCAGTTGCACCTTGCTCAGAAGCGAAAGCAAATGCTGCTTTTGCGTACGGGCGTGCCAACGTCAAGAGTTCAGCCATAATCGCCTCGCTTAAAGTTTAGCAGCCAGCTGAGTAAGCATGGCATTGTGAGCTTCCGCATCAACTTGCTGGTTCAGAATTTTTTCTGCGCCAGTAACTGCCAAGGCAGCAACTTGTTGACGTAATTCTTCGCGTGCAGCATTGATTTCAGTATCAACAGTTTCTTTCGCCTGTTGACGGATACGCTCACCTTCAGCAGATGCTTGGGTACGCGCTTCTTCGATCAATTGTGCACCACGACGGTTCGCTTGTTCGATCAATTGAGCCGCTTGTGCTTTTGCCGCATCTAATTCAGCTTTCACTTGAGCTTGCGCATCGGCAAGGTCAGCTTTTGCTTTTTCAGCAGCATTTAGCCCATCAGCGATACGACGCTGACGCTCACTAATCGCATTGATTAGTGGTGGCCATACAAACTTCATGCAGAATGCGACAAACATCGCAAATGCAATCGCTTGGCCAATCAATGTGAGGTTGATATTCATAGCTATTCCTCAATAGTTTAATTTAGGAATTAAGCTGATTAACCTACAAATGGATTAGCGAAGATGAAGAACAAGCCAATACCAACACCGATCATAGGCACAGCATCAAGAAGACCTGCGATTAAGAACATACGAGTTTGAAGTTGTGGAGCCAATTCTGGTTGACGTGCAACAGCTTCAAGGAAACGGCCGCCTAAAAGACCAAAACCAATCGCAGTACCTAAAGCACCAAAAGCGATCAAGATAGCAGATGCAATTGCAACTAGACCTAAAGTGAGTTCCATGAAAAATTCCTCAGAGGTTAGGTTTTACCCAATTAAATTAAAAATTGTACCTAACCATCTTATGATAGTTAGGCAATTACCATTAATGCTTTTCGCTTGCCATGCTCAAATATACGATAGTCAGCATCATGAAAATAAATGCTTGTAGCGTAATAATTAAGATATGGAAAATAGCCCATGGCACAGACAATGCCCATTGGATCCAGAACGGTAGTAACGCGATAAGGATGAAGATTAACTCACCCGCATACATGTTACCGAACAGTCGCAGAGCCAATGAAATTGGACGTGCAAGGAAAGTTACCAATTCCAAAAGCAAGTTAAATGGAATTAAAAGCGCTTTAGCGATTGGATTCTTTGGATTGAACGGATTCAGCGCCAACTCACCAACAAAACCACTCACACCTTTTTCACGAATACTATAGAAAATGATGAGAGCGAATACAGATAAAGACATCCCTAATGTGATGTTTGGATCTGTTGTTGGTACGATTTTGAAATACACACTATGCGGATCCATTCCAAATACATTGCTACCAATAAGCGTAGCTAAATGAGGAATGAAATCTACAGGCACCAAATCCATTAAGTTCATGAGGAAAATCCACACGAAAATGGTCAGTGCAAGCGGTGCAATCAAACGTGACTTTCCGTGGAAAGTATCACGAACACTTGAGTCAACAAACTCAATGATCATTTCAATTGCTGACTGGAACTTGGTAGGAACACCAGAGTTTGCAGCTTTCGCTACACACCAGAACAACAAACAGAAAATCACACCCAGCGTGATTGACCAACCCATTGAATCCAAGTGAATAGCAGTGAACCCCATCTGTTGAGCTTCTTCAGCAGTCTCAGCCAACTTCCACGAGCCATCCGGCATCTTGCCATAGGTCATATTGGTCAAGTGATGCTTGATATACTCGGTCGAAGTAAGGGCATGTTCTTCAGCAGCCATAAATCACACCTGGTCAATGTCAAATACTAATGGAGTGAACGAACGTCGCGTGCTGCTTGACGTCTCGTCCATCTCCTAAAAACTTTTCAATTTTTTGTTGTGCTTAAACCCGTTTTTGTAGACGTGACGCCAAAAAAGGAGCGACCCACGACATGGCTTGAACGAGAATAAAACCACAAAACAACGCTCCCGCTGACAACGGTTTTACATTGCTTAAAATTAAAATGAAACCAACAATCACGATTGCAAACTTACCCATCAGACCTCTATACATGTTCGAAAGAACTTGTTTTGAAGCACGGGCACCTGCCGCTCGAAACGATTGCCAAGAAAAATAACAACTTGCAAGCCAACACACCAACGCACCAAGTGCTGCGCTGTAAGCTGCAGTTGAGTCTTTCAGGACCCACGCTATCAAGGCTGAAACAGGGATCATGCATGCTTGTAAGATGACCAAAGCTTTCGCTAATCGTCGATCAATCATGTGATTAGTTCGGCTCATTATTTATTCACTCACAGCAATCATGCTTGACAAGTTTAGCTGATGATCGTTTTTAATCGCAGGCATTATAGAGTTACACCCCTGAACATGCAATCTTTTCCCGACCTAAGTCTGGTTTTTTTCAATGATTAAGTTGCTTTGTTACTAATCAATCACTGTTTATTTTTTGTATTACTTTCGTGCATTTAGCACACAGTTATGGGTTTGCTCGGCAAGTTTTTTCCAAGCTACGACAAAATCCCCTGCCCGAGTCATACTTTCATCTACTGCTTGGAAGGTAATCGGATTCAATTTTTGGTATTGGTTTTTACTGGCATGCCCTTCTGCCAACAAGCACATCTTATGACTTGGACGGCTATCATTTAAGTATTTAATTTGCGCCAGGGTTGGTGCGACATGTGGATCATCGGTCAATGCGCCTGCAAATTTCAAATTTAAGGCACGCTCTAAATATTGATAAGCATCGTGATATGCCCAGTAAGCCTTTGCAGATGAGTTGGTATTATATTGTTGTGCAGTCAATAACATCTCTTGTGCAAAGCGCTTGGCATTCGCCCAATAGAGGTCTTTATGTTCAGGTAATTGTTGTGAACGCAATGCAGCTATAAAGAAGCCAATCCGCACCGCATTATTTGGATCAAGCCAAACATGGGTATCCACAGTATTGTTTAAAGCGACCCCACGGGTATTACGCTGCGGCAACGTTTGCACGATACCTGACTCTAAAACAGAAATGGCTTTGGGATTATCCGACAACAGCTTATCAAGCGGTGCTTCATGTGCCTTGCCCAACCAGATCACCAGTGATGCATCTAGAATGGCTTTGCGATGTGCAGGCGTAAGCGTGACATCGTGTCCGGTTTGATCTGCTAATAATAGTACAGGCTTTTCAACCCCTTGCGTGATTTCTTCAGCAATAAGATAAATTGGATGCGTAGAGACCACTAAACTCTGTGACCAGCTTAAGGTACTGAATAAAGCAAGCGCACACAATGCAAAGAAACGGGACATGAAAGAAAATCACCAAATATTCAACAGGTGTTATAATATAACAAATTGACAAAAATACCTATGTCTAATCGAAACCGGTATCGCTTCATGTTAAGCTTTAATGTCCATTTGTTTTTATAAATTTCGCACTTGAGGTTGGCTATGAGCTCATGTTCTCACGAACATCACAATGCATTGCATGGCGTACATGACCATCATAATGTCGAAACACGACTTGCTGAAGCGGAAAGCCTCTGTGCAACCACAGGCGCACGTTTAACCCCGTTACGTAAAGAGGTATTAGGACTGATTTTAAATGCCACAGGTCCCATGGGCGCATATGATTTATTGGCTAAAATCAAGAGTGATTCAGACCGCCCTGCTGCCCCACCGACGGTTTATCGTACTTTAGACTTTTTATTAGAAAAAGGCTTAATTCACCGTTTAACGTCTATTAATGCCTACATTCCTTGTTGTCATCCGCGTGAAGGACATCAAGCTGCATTTTTAATTTGTACCGATTGCAAAAATGTGACAGAAGCTTCTGCACAAGGTTTATTAACACAATTAGATGCGCTTTCAGCATCTGATCAATTTACTGCACATCACAGTATTATTGAAATTTCTGGGATATGTCAGCAGTGTCGCAACAAACAGTAACAGCCCTTCCACTGATTGCATTAGACAAAATCAGTGTACGCATCGATGAGCGTGATATTTTAAAGAATGTCGATTTCGTCTTGCATGAGCGAGAAATTGTCACGCTAATTGGTCCGAATGGTGCGGGGAAATCTACCCTGATTAAAGTCCTTTTAGGGATTGTTAAAGCCAATGCAGGCAAAATTCATAGCAATAAAAAATTAAAATTTTCTTATGTGCCACAAAAGTTTAATCCGTCGCATAGCCTGCCTTTGCGTGTAAGAGACTTATTGGCTTTAGAAAAATGTGATGCCGATAGAAAAGCAGAAATTATTTACGATACCGGTATCACTAAATTACAAGATGCTAAAGTTCAGCAACTCTCAGGTGGTGAACGGCAACGTGTCTTGTTGGCACGTGCTTTACTGCGCCAACCCGATGTTCTGGTTCTTGATGAACCGATGCAAGGCTTAGATATTCAATCTGAAGCTGAACTATATGAATACGTAAGAAGCTTGCCGATCAAATATGGTTGCGCCGTATTAATGGTATCGCACGACTTGCAATGGGTCATGCAAGGAACCCATCGCGTGGTATGTTTAAATAAACATATCTGTTGCAGCGGCTTACCTGAAAACGTGCAGAAACATCCAGAGTATCAAGCCATTTTTGGCACCAACCGAGCGTTCTATCAGCATCACCATGATCATTGCGCGCATGGCGACAGTGCAACTCCGTGCCAGCATGATCCCCGTCCCCATATCCACCCAGAACCGGAAGCTTAAGCCATGATGGAATGGTTGCAACTATTGTTACCTGCATGGACTATGGGAACATTACTGGTGTTTCTAACTGCTCCGCTGGGTTGTTTAATGTTATGGCGACGGATGTCGTTTTTTGCGGATACCATGGCACATGGCACTTTACTGGGTGTGGCCATTGCCGGTGCCTTAAGCCTGCCGCTATGGTTAGGCGTGACCTTTTTGGCATTTTTATTGGTTGGTGTTTTATGGGTGCTGCATGACCCTCGCCTACCCAATGATGCTTTGCTGGCGCTCTGTTCAGCCACCTTGCTCTGCTCAGGTTTAATGTTTATTCAGCATATTCCAAGTTTGAGACCGGAACTGCTCAGCTATTTGTTTGGCGATCTGCTGCAAATTTCATGGTCAGATCTACCCATGTTTGCTTTTGTCATTATTGCGGCTTTAGCTGTGCTGTATAAAAACTGGCAAGCACAAATTCAAATTGCGATTGACCCCGATATGGCAGTCAGTGAAGGCGTGAATGCTAAATGGCAGCGTCTCGTTTTTATGTTGTTATTGGCATTATTTACAGTTTTAGCACTTAAAGCGGTCGGTTCATTATTAATGGGTGCTTTACTGGTGATTCCTGCATTAACCGCACGTTTACTGGCTAACTCACCTAAACAGATGGTGGTCTGGGCTTTTGTGATTGCTCAAATTGGGATCAGTGTCGGATTATGGTCAAGTGCAGGCTTAGATACATCGACAGGTTTAACGATTGTACTGACCATGGCAATTTTATTTGCGGTAATTTTTGCAGTGCAGAAAGTGAAAAAGATGGCTTAGTCTTTCCTTTATATATCCATTATTTTTTAAGATGCCTTTTATTTCCCAACAACCTGTCCCTACCCCTCTCCTTCCAGAAGAGGAAAAACAATCTTTACTGATTACTGATCAAACTCAGTAATCCAGCTGCACAGCTGAATAATATCGCAAAAGTTCGGTTCATATATTTCTGCTGTTTTGGAGATTTCAATAATCTTAAAACTTTGGCAGCCAGACCGGTATAGCCCGCCATCACGATCAAATCAATTGTGACCATGGTTGCTGCCATAATCAGATATTGAATCCATTGTGGTTTGGACAAATCCAAAAACTGCGGCAACACCGCAAGTAGAAATACAATGGCTTTGGGATTACTCATATTGATCAAAAAACCATGCAAGACCAATTTGGCAATTGATTTATCCGGTGGTTCCTGTTGAATTTCAATCGACTGAGTCGGTGCTTGCCATTGCAGATAAGCCAAATACAATAAATAGCTTACCCCGAACCATTTCACCACTAGAAAAGCCCAAGGCGTCGTTGCAAAAAGAACTCCTACTCCAGCAGCCACAATCCCGATTTGTAGTAATAATGCGAGCTGTAAACCTAAAGCATTCCAGTAGCCGCGTCGAAAACCATAATTTAAACCACTCGACATTGAGGCAATTGCACCTGCGCCAGGTGAAATGCTAATCACCCAACAAGCCAACATATACGCTAGCCAAACTTGGTAAGACATAAAATATAAGCAGATAAAAATTTGTGACTATTATATGACTTTTCATCTTTTAAATGCTTTAGAAATCAACCAACAAAAAATAAGTTTTAGACTATTCACCTCTGCAGTGATAAGGCACAATAAAGCCAGCCACGTATTTTGTAAAAATTGTTAGGAGCCATGTATGACTGCCCAATCTGTAATTTTACCATTACCTTCAGATCATGCCCGGTTTATTGTTTTGCGTTTAAAAGACTTAACAATTGATGAGTTAAAAGAAAAACTTGAAGATTTATTTACTACACGGGATCGTTTAATCACCCAGCATCCTAACGCGCAAATTAAAACGGGTGTCGCTTTTGGTCCTGAACTTTGGGCAAAACTATATAGCCAGACACCTGCAGGTTTTAAACAACTAGAGCCGATTCAAGGCTCCTTTGAAATGCCTGTTGCCGCTGCTGATATATTGATTCATGTTGCATCTCAACGCACTGACATTTGTTTTGCTTTAAGTCAGTCTTTCTTTGAAGGGATTCAAGATAAAGTTGAAGTACTGGATGAACGGGTATGTTTCCGTTATTTCGATGGACGTGACATTACCGGTTTTATTGATGGAACTGAAAATCCACAATTTCCCGATGACCGTGCCGAAGTCGCTTTACTGGGTGAAGATGCGGGAATTTTTGCCGATGGTTCATTTGTATTCGCCCAACGTTATGCACATAATCTGGAAAAATGGAAACAGTTAAAAGTTGATGCCCAAGAAAATGTAATGGGTCGAACCAAGTTGGAATCGATTGAAATGGATGATGAGGTTAAACCGAAGAATGCCCATATTGCCCGTGTAGTAATTGAGGATGAGAAAGGTGAAGAAATGGAAATTTTACGTCATTCTCTTCCATATGGAGAAGGTCGAGGTGACCAAGGTTTGTTCTTTATTGCCTATACCAAGAACTTAGAAATTATCGACCATATGTTAAAACATATGTTTGGTACAGCTGGTGACGGTATTCATGACCGTTTACTTCACTTCGTAACTCCAGTTGATGGTGCATATTACTTTGCACCGAGTGAGGAGTTGTTGGAAGAAGTTTTGGAAGGGTAAAAAAGAAAAGCCGGTGTAAGCCGGCTTTTTTATGAAATCTACAATATCTAAAAAAATTTAGAAAATTCCAATTTTTATTGATATAAGCTTTTTAACGATCCTTTATTTTAATGTAATTTTAGACTTATTATTATCCTTATAATAAATAACTTCATAATTATTATTAATTATTATATTCTTTGAGGCATTTAGAGTAATATTTTTTACTACTCCCAGACTATTTACTAAAGCTATATTAATAAAAATTTTCCCAGATTCTGAGGAAAATGGAGAAATTACTATCAATAATCCATCATTTGACTCAGGCAAGACAACAGAGGGCCCAAAACTATTATCTAAAAAATTATAAACTTTAGATAATTCTGAAATATCAATTAAATTAACTTTGCTACAACTATTTCTACCACCTTCTACTATACATTTTAAATGATCATCTGAATTATAAGGGAAAGATGTAATCAAAAATCCATCATCATTTTTTTTAAAATTATTTCTCTTATTAGAACCTCCAGAAATATCTTTTATTCTTATAATATATTCTCCCCTTAGACATTGTTCTTTAGCTAAGGCAGCTCCCTCACCCAGAGAATATCTGGTTTTACTTTCACAGGCATTTTTAATTTTATTCTTCCAGCCTATATAATCATTTTTTTTACTATTATTTAAAAAATCAAGCGTATTTAAAATTTTTTTATTGTCTTCTAAAACACATTGAAGACTTTTATCCACATTAACAAAATTACAATCCGACGATTTTTTTTCAGCACAGGCAATACTTGAAAAGCTTAAAATAAAAATCATTAAAAATATATTAAAATACTTACTTATCATTCTAAATTCCCTTAGTGTTTTCAGGCAAAATAATTTTAAATGGTTTTGGTATATATTTTCTTAATTCTTCGACTGTACCATGTGCATGAATTGCTTTACCATTACCAAAAATCAATCCCTCTTTTTCAGCCTGATCATGAAACTTGTTTACCTATTTTTTTCTATTATATTCATCAGAATAATATTTATTAGCATAATTTAAGTGTCCACCTATTATCGATTTCTTCCCCTTCGCTCTCTCTGTTAGATACTTATTTACAAAATTTTTAATTCCTGAACTAACTACAGACATTGGTATTTTTTCTACTGAACCATAAGGGTTTATGTTTTGTGGACCTGTAATCTTCGAAAATTGTCTATGGGCATTCACTACACTTCTTATTGATGTTCCCTACACACCAGACTTCACTCGATTTAAAATCGTATCTACCATCCCAGCTGCTTGTTCATAAAAATACTTTTCAGTCTTAAACTTAATTACTTCTGTTTCAGTAACCTTCATAATATCAATAATATTATGCTCTAAAAGAACAAGCTTATCAATTAATTCTTCTGAAGGTGATTTTTCTAAAAATTTTATTTGTTTATGATTTTCTTGTGCATAACAATCAATTAAGTAAATGGGTGCTTCTCTCCCCCCTTCTGCTTCTTTATATTCGGCTGTACATTTATTTTTTCGTTTTTTTAACCATACTCTTTGACTTATTAATAATTCTTTTGTCTTAATCCTATTCATTAATTTAATTTTGTCTTTATATTTTATATTTAAAAATTCATCTGACTCTAAATAATCCCTTGAGACACAATAAATTAAGTCCTCTTGCATAGGACTTCCTTCTTTACATTTCAGTTTTAGAGCATCTTTGTATAAAAAATCTTCAGGAATAACTGCGTGAGTATTTAAAGAAACCAATAAAATTAAGCAAAATAAAAATTTATTTATATTAATCATATTTTAACAACCTAATATTTATATAATAAATAAAATCATAAACAACCAAGTATAAATGCAAAAAATCATTATAATTTATACGATCATTAACTCTAAATAAAGAAAGAATAGATTTTCTCTAAATTTATTTATAATTTTTTTCGAGCCACTTTTTAATTGAAGCAATATCTTTATATTTATAATAAACTCGTCCTTCAGACTCTCCCTCAAAACCCTCTGAATTTTCACCCAATATATTTGTTATATTCTTTAATGAAATATGATTATTTGGGTTAATCTGATACAAATTTACTGTGTAAACATATCCCTCCATTTGAGGAGTACAACAATGATATGCAGCATTAAGTGTTATCAGCACAGGCGCTTTTTTTATCTTTGATTTATAAATACTGACAGCTAAAAGTTTAGGATTATCTTTAGCTGCAAAATCAGCATATTCATTCAAAAATATTGTCTTTTGTGCATTTCCTATATAGGTTTTCAGATACACTCCCTTATCCGAATAACACATATAATTATATAAATTATAATCATTTTTTTTAAAAATACTTAAGTTCGTTGTTTGATTTTTATTACATTGTTCTTTTGCAAATAAATTTTGAGAACACATTGGATATAAAATAATTAAAACAATAATAAATAAATATTTATTCATTTTATAAAACCATCTAGTTAAATGAAAATAGTATTTGCCTTAACAAAATGTGTTCGGCGTGCTGAATACGAATCTGTACCTTCATTAATTACTTTAGTAATATTATCTACTTGTGCCCCAGTAGCCCCCTTATCAGCTATATCATACAATTTATATTTTAACCAAAATCGTATAGCCGATCTTACAGCATATTTTGGTTGCTCAATTAATTCGGGGTTCTTTACAAAATCCACTTTTTCATCTGCCCATATGGTTGAATACATGTTGGGTAGATCTTGATAATTAGACTTTCCTGTTAATTGTTTTAATCCTCTTCCTAAATATTTCCAACCATCCCCAGGAGATGTATTACCTAATTTGTATTTTGCTCCTCGATAATTATCATCATACATATGATTTGCAATTACCTCTCCATTTGCTGGCCCCTTCCCTTTTTTATATCCATCAATATCAGCCTGTTTAGGATGTGGTTTATAATATCCAATTTGTTTCAGTCCTGCAGGCCCCATGTATTCAACTTTTTCTCTCAATGAAAATGGAGGCCCAACTTCTTGTCTACTTGAGCCATAAAATGGGCTTGTCTTAAACGAGTATCTAATTTATAACCCTCCAAATCTCTGTTAAGCTCATTTAGAATTGGTTGTATTTTTTTCAATTGTGGCATTCGGCCACATTTTGTGCATGTGATCCATCAGACCTCTTTCATAAATCATTTTTTGCTCAGTTCCACGTTGTAAATTCCGGCAATTAAATTAAATTTCAAACCGAGTCTTTTGCCTCTATTTCGGTAACGTTCCGCAAGTATTTTGAAGGTTTTCAGGCTGCCACATACATGTTCAATCCCTATTCTTCTTTTATTGATTTCCTGATTATAGCGTTTTAGTGCAGGATCCAATTTACAACATCTCTTGGCTTTTAAAGGCAATAGGCTATTGGAATACAAATTATAAATCTCTTGATAGCCTTTATCTGCAACAACAAAGGCTCCAAAAAGAATCAGCTTTATGTTTCTTTTAAATAACTCAAAATCATGCACTGCACCGCGACAGGTACATAAACTCAGTATTTGCTGAGTCTTATAGTGAATCATGGCCTATACTTTGAAAGTATGGGTCTTTTTCTTGCCACTCTAGCTTTTCTCCTGTTTTTTAGGCCTTTGGATTGGAATTTCTGTGGCATCTACGATCACCACATTCCAGTCTATGCCTTCACCTTCGGGTAAACTCTTCGGTAAATTAAACAGCTTGAGCCGATTCAAGGTTCATTTCAAATGCCTGTTGCCGCTGCTGATATATTGATTCATGTTGCATCTCAACGCACTGACATTTGTTTTGCATTAAGCCAATCTTTCTTTGAAGGTATTCAAGATAAAGTTGAAGTACTGGATGAACGGGTATGTTTCCGTTATTTCGATGGACGTGACATTACCGGTTTTATTGATGGAACTGAAAATCCACAATTTCCCGATGACCGTGCCGAAGTCGCTTTACTCGGTGAGAATGCGGGAATTTTTGCCGATGGTTCATTTGTATTCGCCCAACGTTATGCACATAATCTGGAAAAATGGAAACAGTTAAAAGTTGATGCCCAAGAAAATGTAATGGGTCGAACCAAGTTAGAATCGATTGAAATGGATGATGAGGTTAAACCGAAGAATGCTCATATTGCCCGTGTAGTGATTGAGGATGAGAAAGGCGAAGAAATGGAAATTTTACGTCACTCTCTTCCATATGGAGAAGGTCGAGGTGACCAAGGTTTGTTTTTTATTGCTTATACCAAGAACTTAGAAATTATCGACCATATGTTAAAACAAATGTTTAGTACAGCTGACGACGGTATTCATGACCGCCTGCTTCACTTCGTAACGCCAATGGATGGGGCGTATTACTTTGCGCCGAGTGAGGAGTTATTGGAAGAAGTTTTGGAAGGGTGAGAAAAAAAGGAGCAGCTAAAAATTTAGCTGCTCCTTTTGAATTAACTCATTAATATTAGTTAAAACATAAAAATATTTTTTAAATAAACTATAAATTATTTTAACTCAAAGTTTTATCCACATTGCGCTAATGTATTTTTATTCATTTTTTTCAAGTATTTTTCAAAGTCATCATGCAACTCATTTTTAGTTTCAGGGTCATCTAGCAGCTCATCATATTTAACTTTTTTAGACTTTTTTGTTGCTTTTTTATCTAGAAATATAGAGAAAAAAGTTCTTGTATATCCTGAATTCACTTGATTTCTTTTAAAATAAATAACATCTTCATAACCACCAAAATTAGATTCACTATTCAAAACAGCCACAATTACGCATTCATTCTTTTTTATTTTATATATGTTGGCATTTTTATCTGAAATTCTTCCATCTTCATATTCAAATGGTATGGTTATAGCTTGTAAATTTTTAAATTTATTATTTATTTCTTCTCCTGTATACGTGTATGTCATTAACTGATTGCTCATACATCCTACAAGAGAAAAGTATACTAAAATATATTTTATAAAATTTTTCATATTTTTACCTAAAAGGTCAATTTTCTATAATTTTCAATACCAAGCTTTATTAATTGAGGTTTTAACTCTCGCCAAGTTTTATTATTTGGATGTAATTCAAAATGTGGCCAATCCTTTTTCTTCCAAACTCCACCCCATACTAGCCCTATTTTTTGCCCTATAGAGCCTATTTTTTTACTATCTTCCATAGATTGCTTACCATCTGATAGATATGTTATTTCACCATTCCTAACTGAAACAATATCTATAGCTAATCCATATTGATGGTAACTTTGTAAAGCTTTAGCATTAGTATTTGCACTAGGCAGAGCATTCTGCTCTGTTGGGCTTCTATAACCATCAGTAATTACCCAAGTTATTTTTAATTCTTTATATGCAGTATTAATCAAATTAATAACATAGGGTTGATACACTGAATGTAGTTCAGCAATTCTAGCCAAAGTTCTTTTGTAGTGCTTTTCTCCACCACATGCTTGAGGTAGTAATCCGCCTACTTTCACCTGTACAGATGATTCCACTCTAGCAACTGGCTTATTTTCTTTATTTTGGGATGCTCCTTGCTTTACTTTTGGTGGGCTAACAGGTTTCTGTTTAGGCTTTTTTTCTGTTTTAGGTTGAGTTACAGCAACTTTTCGATCATAAACATTTAATTTTTGGTTTTGACTAAGGTTGTCACTAGCTAAGCTATTTAATTTCTTGATTTCATCTACAGAATTATCTGTTAATTTTGCAATTAAAGGTAAAGTATCTTTTTGCTGCACAACAATAATTTTGGTTTTTTCTTGATAGGTTGATTTCGCTTCTTGTGACTTTGGTTTGCTTTCAGGTGAGGGAGTTGGTGTTTCTACTTTTTTAACAGGGATTTTTAGAATTTGACCGGGCTGAATACCAGTATCACTTTCTAAATTATTAATTCTAATCAATTCTGCAGTTGTTGTATGATTATCATCAGCAATGCGAGATAAATAATCACCCTCAGCAACAATATATGTTGATCTTAAATAGCTTCCTGTAGCTACATCTTTGGCAGAAAGGTTAACTCCTTTTAATAAAATTTTAGGGCTACGAATAATAAACTTGGTTTTCTCCCCCACCAATTCTAGTTTTACTTTAGATTTATATTCGCCTGATGTACTACTTCTAACCCTTATCTCAATCGCTGTACCTATTGGGCGCTTAATCCAAATGGATTCACCACTTGGAGGAGTAACATATTCTGATATGAGAGTAGACCCTACCCATAATTGATGTGCTAACCCTTGAATGGGCTGATCTAAAGCATCTAAAAATCTAATATTTGCTAAACAATCCATGATTAACCCTCTTCTTCATCATTGTTATGATAAGAGTTGCAGGTATGTTCAATTCCTTGATCTTCACTTTCATCATCCATAGAAACTGTCCATTCACCATCTGTTCCAATGAGAATATCGTAATCTTCATTATTGTAAGTATTCATACGTTGGGTTCGACCATGTTGATCTAGCGTTCCTGAAACATAGGTATTATTTTGATTATTAATTAATTTGTATTTTACATCTGAAAAATTAGCTTCATAAAATAGATCATAAAAATCCCATTTATTAGTAAAAATTTTAATATCTTGAACTATAGGCAAAGTTGGTATTTCTGTTTTAACTCTAGCTCCTCCCACAAAACTATGCTGCCCTGCCTTACTTTCAAACTTGCCACCCGTTGTAGTAAAAACCCCTTCACTATTAATTTTTAATTGCGAACCGCCAGCAGTCAGTACAATCTCTTTAGGGCTAGTCATTTCAATCTTGTCTTCGGTCGAAATCAGTTTAATCACCTTGCGAGCAATAGCTTCAATAGCATCATCTTGTGCTTGAAACTCGACTTTACCTTTCGCAGCATATGCACTAAATCCCTTTTGAGCTGCAAACAAACTGATCTTGTCTTGAGCATGGGTAATAAATGATTTTTGCGTTGAGAAATTAATACCAGCTCCAGCACTTTGGCTGATCTGCCCATCTGCCGAAAGATGTAAATCTTCATTTGTTGCAAGAGCAATCGCATCAGGCGCAGCCAATAGCATTAAAGACTGTTTAAAGCTATCCACTTTTTCTTTTTCCCCACTTTCAATGTGCTCAAGAAAAGCCTTCAAATTTTCCAAAACATCTAACGGATCTGTCAGCTGATTTTTTGCGACTTGACTCAATGCTTCAGAATTATTCAGACTCGATTGCAGTTGAGTTCTTGCTTCATTTATACTGAGATGATGACTACTGGCTTGATCTTGAGGATGTGTCGAAATTAGTAGACCTTTACCCGCCCGTACAGCTCCCCATTGATCGGTCCTTAATTCAAATCCTTCACCACGACCATCACTGGTCTCGGCAGCTTTAGGGTGGCTCAAGTTACCCAAATTCAGCTGACTTGTGCCATGGCTGCTGTGCAATTGGGTACTGATCTGTCCTGTCGTATCATCAAAACGGAGTTGGTTGAAGCCGGCACCACCAACCTCTTGAGAGCGAATACCGCTGAGTTTTTTCGTATCAGGTAACTGTCCTTTAATATCAAACATGGTCTGATGACGTTCAGCCTCATGAATTCGCCCCACCACAAAAGGTCGATCCACATCACCTTCAAAGAAATCAATCACTACAATTTCACCAATTCGAGGATGAAATCGTGCGCCATAACCTTGGCCTGCCCAAGGGGTTAACACATCTACCCAAGCGGAGTCGGTGTCATTGTCATTGCTTCCGGCTCCGCCATCATGATCATGATCGTCCGCACGGGTAAACATGAAGCGGACTTTGATGCGTCCCCAAGCATCCACAAAAATGGTTTCACCTTCAGGTCCAACCACTTTGGCGCGTTGCGGATAGGCCGCAGGTCGATGCATTAAAGGACTATATTCAGGTACCACGGGGACATTACGACGTACCACATACAGCTCATTGGCTTGTCGTTCATCACCTTGATGTTGCCAACGGCTTAAACTTAATAAGGCATCTAGCTGACGAAGAATATCTTTAGGCAAATTATTCTGGTTATAAAAAGCTTTGCCCAAAATTAGAAATTCTTTATCTGAACCTGAATGCAGATCAATTTCAGGATGATCGATTAATTCAAACCAATACCCTACCTGTGCATCACGTACACTGCTATGGGCAGTGAAGTATTTTGACTGTAAGTCTTGGTACTGTGACAGCTGCTGATTGAGTTTGTCTAACTGCTGACTGCCTGAAGTCGTAGTCTGATCCGCATCGGTTAAATCTGCTGTCCATGCCGGGCTAATGGTCCAGGCTTGCTCCAAGCTTAAGGTTTCATTGTCTTGCACGTCACTATGTTGGTGATTACTGAGCAAACTATGGGCTTGATCTTGAGACAGACTACTGGCTTGCCAACGCTGTACCTGAATTGCGGTGGACTGCAAATAGCGTTCGGTGATAAAACTGGTGATGCTATCTAGGCACTCCGTGGCATGACTGCGATGAAATCGGATCGACCTTCTGTTTAACGCACTATATTGATGATTCTCATCAATTAAACGTAGCTTCTGCGGCTGAATTGCGGAGGAGGAAACTTTAACGTGGTGTTCAGATTCATCAATCAGCCAGTTAATACCTTCACTACGCCATAGTCGTGTGAGAAACTCATAATCGGTTTCATTGGATTGCATTGCAAAAGGACGGATATCATAATCTCGGGTTAAGCCTTGAGTATTGAGACTTAAGCTGGCTGCAAATAAGCTACTTTTACTTTGCCATTCTTTAAACAGTATTTCGCTGATATCTCGTACGCTTTTATTCATGAAAACACGACTATTTCGGCGCTTCTGCCAAAGTGCCGTCGCATCTTCAATCATAATTTTATAAACCGTTAATGCCCCATCACTCTGACCTTGGCTAGCACCTGTAACCACACCTGTGATTCGAGAGAGTTCACCTAGATCAGTGACTTGATCGACAGCAACTCGCCCGCCTATAAATTGCTTCAGGGGAATATAAGCATTAGTCGACAAGCAAATCAGTTCAGCCTTGAACCCATGATTAATGCGATGTTGTCCTTCAATTCTTTGAATAAAGACCTGAGGGTTGAGTAACTCATTGGAAAAATATAAATGCAGGGCACGCTTTTGCAAACTTAAGCCCATACCTTCAATCACAGCATGGATAGTGTTTAACATAATAATTTATTGTTTTAAGGATATTATTTTAATTAGTGGCTGCATTCTAGGAAATGTTGTTTTTTTAGTCTAGTGAATTTTTTGTTAATGCGATAAAAAACCATAAATTCAATCCAGCCTATTTAAATCTGTCAAAAAATACAGAGATTAAATTAGACTTTTATTTTTCGGTTCCTGTCTTACTGCTACACTGAAAAGCATAATAATACTCAAGAGTTCGGGTCATGATTGAAATCCATTCCAAACTACCTGCACAAGGGCTGACTATTTTCAGTGTAATGACCGCAATGGCACATCGTCTGAATGCCTTAAATCTCTCTCAAGGTTTTCCCGATTTTGCAGCCCCGCCCGCATTATTGAAAGCTTTAAGCCAAGCTACCTTAGATGGTTTTAATCAATATGCACCAAGTGATGGACTGATTTCACTACGCGAACAATTGGCACATCAATTTTTAAAACGCGATCAATTGGTGATAGATCCCGTCACTGAAATCACCATTACCCCCGGCGCAACCATTGGAATTTTTTGCACGATTCAGGCGCTCATTCATACGGGTGATGAAGTCATCATTTTCGATCCCTGCTATGACAGTTATGGACCCAGCGTGAAACTGGTCGGCGCTAAAGCAGTCCATATCCCTCTGACTGCACCACAGTTTTCCGTGGACTGGAATCAAGTCAAAGATGCCATCAATGACCAGACCCGCATGATCATTGTGAATACTCCTCACAATCCAACCGGAGCGATTTGGTCACATCAAGACTGGTTAAATTTAATTGAACTGATTCGTGACAAGAACATTGTAGTGCTGTCTGATGAAGTCTATGAACATCTGGTCTATGATGGTCAAAAGCATTATTCCGCACTGTCTTTTCCTGAATTACGTGACCGCAGTATTGTGGTCGGTTCTTTTGGTAAAACCTTCCATGTCACTGGTTGGAAAACAGGTTACTGCATTGCCTCACCTGAACTAATGAAACTATTTAGACAGGTGTATCAGTTTGTCAGTTTCTGCGGTGTCACGCCCATACAGATGGCACTGGCGACTTTTATGCAGCAACATCCTGAACATATTGATCAGCTTGCCGACTTCTATCAGGAAAAACGCGATCTTTTTAATTCAGGCATCCGCAACTCACGTTTTCATTTTACCCCGTCGCAAGGAACCTATTTCCAAAACTTAAATTACAGTGCCATTCGCCCCGACTTAAACGATGTCGAGATGTGTAAATTTCTCGCAGAACATCATGGCATCGTTGCAATTCCAGTTTCGGTTTTTTATCAGCAAGCCCCCGAAAATTTACGTTTAATCCGTTTTTGTTTTGCCAAAAAAGATGAAACCCTAGAACAGGCATCCGCCATTTTATCTGCTGTTTAAGTTCATGATTTGTTCATCATTTCGAGCCTTAGTTACTTAACCACTAAGGCTTTTTCAAGCGAACTCAGGTAGGGTGAACTTAAGTCTCAAAATGATAAAAATACCTTTACAGGACGTTCCATGCCTCATCATCAACCCTTGCTCAATCAACAAAAATTATGGAAAACCTTTTTAATTTTCCTGTTGCCGTTGATTGCGACCAATATTTTGCAAAACCTTTCGGGCACGATTAATACCGTTTTTGTTGGGCAAATGATGGGGGTGAATGCGATTGCCGCCGTGGCTGTATTTTTTCCGATTTTGTTCTGTCTGTTGGCTTTTGTGATTGGACTTTCAGCGGGTGCAACGGTATTGGTTGGGCAAGCCTGGGGCGCGCAAAATGTTGAAAAAGTCCGCTGTGTGGTTGGTTCGACCCTATTTATGACTTTAATTGGAGGCAGTATTATTGCCCTGTTGGGGGTGCTTTTTGCTGAACATATTTTGCTTGCCTTAGGGACAGATCCGGATGTTATGCATCTGTCATTGCCTTATGTACAGTGGATGCTTGCCGGTAGTCCCTTGCTGTTTATCTATATTATTTATACATCAATTTTACGCGGTGTCGGTGACAGCACCACACCGCTAATTGCTTCTGGCATGACCATTCTGATTGGCGTATTCATTACCCCGGTACTGATTGCCGGCTATTTCGGCTTTCCGAAAATGGGCATTGTTGCACCTGCCATTGCCACCATTGTCGGTTATCTGGCGGTACTGGTCTTTTTGGCCGTGTACTTAAATAAAAAAGATCATCCACTTAAACCTGACCGTCATCTGCTCGGCCATATTCGTCACCAACCTGAGCTCAGTAAAATTATTCTGCGTTTAGGCATTCCTACAGGTGTTCAAATGGTCACGACATCGGTTGCCGGTTTGGTGATTGTAGGCTTGGTCAATCGTTATGGTTCACATGCAACCGCCGCCTATGGTGCAGTCAATCAAGTGTTGAATTACATTCAGTTCCCTGCACTGTCTATTTCTATTGCTGCTTCCATTTTTGCCGCTCAAGCCATTGGTGCAGGCAAATCGGAACTCCTGAACAAAGTGACGCGTACTGCACTCGGCATGAATATCCTGATTACCGGTGGATTGGTGGCTTTAGCTTATCTATTTTCAAAATATTTGATGGCGTTGTTTATCACTGACCCGACGGTTGTTGTCCTTGGGCAGCAACTTTTATTTATTGTGTTGTGGTCAATTATCTTCTTTGGGGCAAGTGCCATTTTTGCTTCAATCATGCGTGCCAGCGGTACCGTGACTGTTCCCATGATTATTAATATTGCTGCCATTATTGGTATTGAAGTACCGTGTGCCTATTTGTTCAGTCAATGGTGGGGCTTACAGGGCATTTGGTATGCTTATGCCTTGGCTTTTGTCTGCTTGTGTATTCTACAAGGCCTGTATTATCAGTTTGTGTGGAAGAAAAAAACGGTTCAAGCCCTAATTTAAAAATCAATTTAGGCCAGTTATTGCCTTTTCCAACCACCTTACAGCACGCTGACGGGTGGAGTCATCCGCAGTCTCGTCCCCACAATAATTTAAGCATTAATTATGTTATTGAATTGGCGAAAACTGCAGTAAAAAATTGATTTGATGCCTGTTTTCTTGCCGATGGTTTATCGGTGAATAGCAGCCATGATGCTTCTAAAAACAAGCAAAGGATGGGTTATAGCGACAAAGTGGTGGGGTTCAAACCGGTAATATTATTCGTGGCCATTTCAGCAGTCACCAAACACATTGGTTTTATTGCCACGCCCTCAACCCCCTATTAAGAATCCTAGCGTTTGGTACCTAAATATGCCTCTTTAGACCATATCAGTAAAGGTCATGTGACACGAAATGTGGTGACTACCCTTTCGGCGGATACGGCACGCAGCTTTGGGTTTACTGCGCATCTGGACGCAAAAGTCCGTTGCGAACGTGCGGATGATTTTATTGAAGTGACACAAAAATTTGGAGATTGCGAGGAAGTGGATGCTTTCTTCTACACTATGCGGCTGGTTTGCTCTTTAGTCTTTTTCTTCATTTCCTGAAACAAACTTCGGATAATTCACATGATCAATAATCCAGATCATCCAACAGGGATTTTTTAAATCTATTTCTGTTAGCGATAGCATCTATAACCACAAATGGGCATACAAATCAGGAACTGAACTGAACTGAAATCATGTTGACCATGCTTAAGCGTTGCGGTATTGCTTTTAAATTATGTAAATTGCATCTAGGCAGTGGGCTATTTTTCATATTTTCGTCCTTGCTGTTTCGCAACACACATGTTCAATCTATAAGATTTTTTTGATCTAACTTATTTTTTCTATTATTAAAAAATTTGATTTTAACGTAATTTAAGTACTGATATTTAAACGCTTACTTATTTAGATTCAGTTAGTTTCTCCATTTTTATTTCTTATTTCTAGATATAAGTTCTTTTTGATTTCAATCCTGTTTTAGCCAGTTTTTGGGGGCATTTAGGCATAAAGAAACCCGCTATTTGCGGGTTTTAATATCTATGTTTTAAGCCGACTTCTTGTTCCTATTGCCTAATTTTGTGGCCAATGCAATAACACGCTGATAACCGGTCGGCAAAATACGCTGCATCAAATCAACAGCTTTAGCATCATTACCAATCAATAAACGGCGCTTGTCTTTTTGCACAGCCTCAATAATTTGACGGGCTGCTTCTTCAGGAGGGCAGCGCAATAATTTATTAAAAGATTTTGCCGATCTTTCAGGATGCATGCCTAAGCTTCGAATACTGTCATTCATTTTTGCCGCATTGGCAATATTAGTACGAATACCGCCGGGGTGAACACATAGCGCACTCACGCCACAGTTTTCCATATCCAGTTCCTGACGCAAGGATTCAGTAAAACCACGTACCGCAAACTTGGTGGCGTTATACGCAGACTGGGTCGGTTGAGCCGTTAGACCAAACAGACTGGAAATATTGATGACATGCCCTTCACCCGATTTCTTGATTAAAGGCAAAAACTCTTTGGTACCGTAGACTACGCCCCAAAAGTTAATATTTACAATCCATTCCAGTTCTTCATAACTTGCCCCTTCAACGGTCGAACCCAGTGCAACCCCGGCATTGTTAAAAATCATGTTGACTGAACCATGATCCTGCACGGTATCTTCAGCCCATTCTTTCATGGCATCACGGTCAGCCACGTCCAGCTTTTTGGTGGTTACACGCACATGACTTTGTTTTACCAATTCAGCAGTTTGCGCCAACCCTTGCTCATTCACATCACTTAAGGACAAATGACAACCTTGCTTCGCCAAAAGTACAGCCAATTGCTGACCAATACCTGACCCTGCACCGGTAATCGCAGCGACTTTATTTTTAAAAATTTTCATTACACATCCTTATCCAATTTTTCTGCGCCATCTACCTAAACATTTCGATTCTTTTTCTGTTGGGATGATGTGCAGTTCATCCCTCCAATATAATTTTGACAATCATCATTGTCAATATAATATATAATCAATAGCAAGATCAGACACCATCTGTCCATTTCTAGCATAGGTCTACGATTAAATTATTGTTAACATAGGGACAAAACCTGGATTTAATTCGGCACACGACATTTATGACTGAACAACACGAAAATCTTGAAGAAAAACAAAACAAACCCTCAACAACCAAAGAACGCCAATTTAAAGGCCTGTCTTTAACTGAGCGTAAACAGGTACGTCGTGAAAAGCTGATTGAAGCGGGTATTGAGGCTTATGGCACGCATGGTTTTTTTGCGGTGACAGTAAAAGATATTTGCAATGAAGCCAAACTAACTGAACGCTATTTCTATGAATCTTTTAAGAAAAGTGATGAACTTTTTCAAACCATCTTCTTAAAATTGATTGATCAATTGCAGCAAAATGTCATGCAAGCCATCATGCAGGCATCGACCGATCCACGAAAAATGATTGAATCTGGCTTAACCGCTTTACTCACCACCTTAAAAGATAATCCGCGTATGGCACGGATTATTTATATTGATGCCATGCTGGTTCAAGAGCTGCATAATCAAGCCACCATTCATGAAACCATGTTGCGTTTTGACCGCATGATTCATGCTTTTGTCATGTTGATGATGCCGCACATTAATCGGTCTGAACGTGAAATTTCTTTAGTCGCAACCGGGCTTAATGGATATGTCACACAAATTGCGATTCGCTGGGTAGTCAGTGGCTTTAAACAATCGATGGAAGATGTTTTATCGTCTTGCAGTCTTGTTTTTCTATCTTTGCTCGATACTTTTTCAGAAAAAGAAAAAATAGTGAAAAAACAAAGTTGATCTTAAAATCCAGGTTAAAATTGATACAATCCATTGAATTTGTTAAATTTAGATGACTGATTTATTTTAAATTGTTCATTTTTTCGCATAAAATTGTCACATTTCTTTGCGAAAATTGGCAGATATCTCTTTTTTGCAATGATACTGTCATAATTAGTCTTTGTAATAAGCCTGTCATAAATACAAAACGGTTCACCGTTAACATCAAATAGGATATTGCGTTGTGAAAGATGACTATATATTAATTGTCGATGACGAACTTCCCATTCGAGAGATGATTCATACATCTTTAGATATGGCAGGCTTTCAATGCTTACAGGCAGAAGATGCCAAACAAGCCCACCAAATGATCGTGGATCAACGCCCTGCGCTTATTTTATTAGATTGGATGTTACCGGGTGGTATCAGCGGCGTTGACCTCTGCCGTCGCTTAAAACGCGATGAAAGCTTAAATGAAATTCCAGTGATTATGTTGACTGCGCGCGGTGAAGAAGACCATAAAGTACAAGGTCTGGATGCGGGTGCAGACGACTATATGACCAAACCTTTCTCGACTCGGGAACTGGTTTCACGCATTAAAGCAGTGTTACGTCGTGCCAATGCATTAAGTGGCGAAAAAACCATTGATGCCAATGGCCTGATCCTTGATCCGGTCAGCCAGCGTGTCAGTTATGGAGATAGTATTCTAGAGATGGGACCTACGGAATACCGTCTATTGGCCTTCTTCATGACCCATCCAGAACGTGCCTATACCCGTGCTCAATTGCTTGACCAGGTTTGGGGTGGTAACGTATATATTGAAGACCGTACTATTGATGTGCATATTCGCCGTTTACGTAAAGTGCTGGAACCTTTTGGGGTAGACCGCTATATACAAACCGTTCGTGGCACAGGTTATCGTTTTTCTACCCGCACAGATGTCGCTTTAGGTTAGTCGTTTTTTAGGTAAATCACGTTTTATGTATGAACCCTACCCTGTCCCAGAACTTGCACGAGACCATAAACGATTCCGCTACAGCAGTTTATGGACTTTTGCCAAGCAAGACTTACGTTTACTCGCTTTTTTACTGCTGATAGCAGGTTTAATGGGTATCGGGATTGGGTATTTCTGGATTTTTATTTTTATCGCTTTCGCGATGTTTTTTGCTTTGCAGCTCCGTTCACTGTATTTGGTGAATGAATGGATTTCTAACCGCCCTTACGATGTCCCACCCAATTTAGGGGGGATTTGGGGTGCATTGCTGTTTAATGTTTATCGCGCACAGCGTCACGAACGTATTGTCCAGGCAGAAATGGTCGGCTTAATTGATCGCGCTCAATCTTCACTGGTTGCATTAGCCGAAGCTGTGGTTTTAATTGATGAATTACACCAGATTGAATGGTGGAATCCGGCAGCGGAAAAGTTGCTCGGTATACAACCTTTAGATCGTGGTCGTAATATTCTAACCTTGCTGCGTCAGCCAAATTTTATTGAATATTTCAACCATATTGACGAGGCACCCGATGGCTTGAAAATGAAATCTTCCGCTTTTGAAGATCATTATGTCCAAGTCAAAATGACCCGTTTTGGGGGCGAAAGTCGTCTATTGGTGGCTTATGATGTTACCCGCATGCATAACCTGGAACAAATGCGTAAAGACTTTGTCGACAATATTTCACATGAATTACGTACTCCCCTGACCGTACTCAGTGGCTATATTGAAACCTTTACCGACCAAGAAGATTTAAATCCGCGCTGGAAACGTGCCTTTGACCAGATGCAGGCACAAACCAAGCGCATGAATGCCTTGGTCAATGACTTGCTGTTGCTCTCACGTTTAGAAAGTAGCAAGCAAATTGCCAAAAACCAGATTATTGAAATGCCAAGTCTGATGAACCAACTGTTTGATGATGCTCAAGCCTACAACGTTGACTATCATCACACGCTGAATCTGGATATCGACAGTCATTGCGATCTGATTGGTTCAGATACCGAACTTGCCAGTGCCTTCAGCAACCTGATTACCAATGCCATTAAATACACGCCTAAAGGCGGAACTGTTACCATAGGCTGGCATGATGATGGTGAACACGGCATCTTTACGGTTGAAGATACCGGGATCGGGATTGACCCCAAACATCTGCCCCGTTTGACCGAACGTTTCTATCGTGTCGATAGTGCTCGTAGCCGTCAAACCGGCGGAACCGGTTTAGGACTGGCTATTGTCAAACATGTGCTCATGCAACATGGCGCATATTTAGAAATTGAATCGAAAGAAAATCAAGGCTCCACCTTTAAAGTAATATTCCCTAAAGAACGCATCTATCACATGAACTAAATGTACAACATCTGGTTCAATTTAAGCTAGATTCTGTTCTTTAAACTTTGCTCGCTGATAAGCCGGACGTTCCGCCAAACGTTTTACATAAGCCGCGATATAAGGATATGACCCTGATGTTCTTGACTGCAGGGCTTCAAGTGGAAAACCCATCTGAATATCGGCAAAAGAAAATTCGCCTGCCACATATTCATGCTTAGCCAAATAATCTTCCAAATAGTTAATATGATCTTTTAAACGCGGCTGAATAAATCCGGCTTTCACTCCTCCAGTGATTTTTTTTGCAATCGGTTTCACCAGCCACGGTACATGTTTTGGTACATTGCTCATCACCAGCTGCATCACCAATAAAGGCATGAGTGAACCTTCCGCATAATGCATCCAATAGCGATATTGCTGCTGATTTTTTTTATTTTGCAGTTTAAATTGCTGCTGCTGATCATAGGTTTCTTGCAGATATTGCAAAATCACCGCAGATTCGGCAATAGTTTGATCAGCATCGGTTAATACGGGTGCTTTGGCTAAAGGATGAACCAGTTTTAATTCAGGCGGCGCAGCAAAAGTGGGTAAGCGCTTATAAAACTTGACCTGATAATTCAGGGCCAGTTCTTCTAAAGCCCATAAAATTCGAAAAGAACGTGATTGATCTAAGTGGTGCAATGTAATCATTATTTTGCTCTCTATTTTTTCTGCTTTGACTATACGCATAGCCTTAAAAAAATGACATCTTGCTTTACACAAAATGTCATTTCGATCTGTTCATCAACTTAGACAAGTACCGTATGAATCTCTAGGCTACGTAACAATGTTTTGGTCACGGGTGTTTTACTGCTAATGTCTAAAAATTTTTGCTTTAGCTCATCCGATAAGGGCTGGGCAAAAGACAAACGGCGTTCAATCCACTCTTTGCCTTCTTTATTGACATTAAAATCGGCTTCAACAGAAAATTCACCCAGCTCTATGCCTTTATGACTGGCATACATTCGCAGCGTGATCATGGTACAAGAAACCAGGCCTGAACAAATAAAATCATACGGTGCTGGCCCTTTATCTTGCCCACCAAAAGATTCAGGTTTATCGGTCATCAATGAGTGCATACCCGTTGTGATCTCACCTGACCAAGGTTCAGCCAAGCGATGTACTTCTGCATTTGCAATAATGGCCATAAGGATAATGATTCCTAAATTTTATCTTTATTTTAAATTTTATCTTTATTTGGAGGCACGCATTTTATCTGGAAATGCAGGTGCTTCCAAGCGTGGTCCTGGATAATCAGGAATATTACCAAAGCGTTCGTGTTGTTCAATCCAGTGATCACGTGCCTTGCAAAGTTCTTCCTGAGTACGGCCGACAAAGTTCCACCACAGAAGTATTGGCGACTCAAAAGGTTCACCACCCAACAACAAAATACGACTACCCTTATGCAGCTGGATTTCAATTTCAGTAACACCCGGCTCCAGAACCACCATATTGTCTTCAGTCAGTTCATGACCGTTCACTACAGCAGCCCCATCCAAAGCCATGAAGCCGTATTCAAATTTTGGATTAAGTTTAATTCGGGTAGTGGTCGATTCTTTTGCGGTTAAATCCACTCCGAGTAATTCTGTATGCACGGCTACCGGTGATCTGGTTTTTAAAAACTCACCCACCAATACAGTAAATTCGACCTGATCTTTTTCTATGACTGGAAGCTCTGGATAATGCTCAAAACAGGGTGCCATATTTATTTTATCATCTGGCAATGCAATCCAGAGCTGTGCAGCATGCATATGGATTTCAGTTTCCGGGGCAACTTCAGTATGTGAAATACCGTAACCTGCCGTCATTAAATTGACCTGCTTCGGGCGAATCAATTGTTTTGTACCCAAACTGTCAGTATGCATCATGGTGCCTTCAATCATCCAGGTGAAGGTTTGTAAACCTATATGCGGATGAGGTCCAACATCTAGGCCATCACCTTGCGGAAACGTCACGGGACCGGCATGATCTAAGAAACACCATGCCCCAATTAAGCGTTTATGGCGACTTGGCAAAGCGCGTTTAATCACGGTTCCCTGACCAATTTCCGCGCTACGTAAAGGAAATTCCTGAATAAATTGATTCACATATTTTTCACAATCGTCTGAATCCGAAAGCTCTGTATAGTTGCTATTGGTCATTTTTCTATCCTGAATCGTACGGCCTAACCGTTTTTTAATGTCCTGAATCTATTGTTATGATCATATAGGCTCTTACGGATTCAGCCTATAGCTAAATTAATACGCTGAATACTATGTAGAGGACAATATGAGTTTTGAAATTTTCCTTCATAAAACAATCCCTTCACTTTTTATATAGGTCACTATTTATCTCCTATTCATATGAATTTTATACATAAACAAAATTTTGTCACAATTGTCTGCTCTATTGATTGTTTAAGTTATATACAAAGTCTATTCCTCTCCCTATTATTCTTGCTCTATGAATCCCACACAGAAAGGGGTATCTCCATGTTGAGCGGAGATCAACAAAATTCTTATAACAATGATAAAAATCCTCATCAGATTGGGGTAAATGAGGCTCAAAATTCAAATCATGAAACTGCTTATATTCTACCAAAGCAGCTGTGTACGATTGAAAATCGAAAAGTGATAGAAAAAGAATTACAAGATCCAACCACACGCATTCCAGATCAATTTCAACAGTATTACTTGGACTATCAAAATAAACACCAACGACAATTTTTAAAATGTGTCAATTTTATTGGCCAGATTACATTTTTAAGTTATTTCTTTGTAGACTGGTTGCTCATACCGGAAATTGGCATGCTCTCAGGTATTTCGCGGCTCATTCTTGTGGTGTGTGCCCTATTAATCAACTGGCTCGCCTTCCGTTACTGCAAAAATATTAAAATTCTAGATAGCTTGCTTCCCATATACGTCGCGGCAGCAGCTGCACTGTGGTTAAGTCTTCTGGTTTTGTCACATAGTGCATTTGTAACCACATATATATATGCTGCTGTAATTTTTATTTTATTGGGCAATTTATGTGTACAAGTCTCGTTTCGAAATTCAATCTTTACTTCCTTGCTGATTAGCGCCGTCATTTTTCATGGCGTATTTCAGTTGATCAGCTTAGAAGAAATTGTTTTATTTTCGCTCATATATGCCCCTATTTTATTACTCAGCATGTATATCAGCTGGAATAATACTTTAAATTCAAAACGCAATTTTTTACGGGTTGTATTAAATGATTGGAACTACTATGCCCTAACTGAACTGGCGCATACAGATGAGTTAACACAACTCAATAATCGTCGACAGTTTTTGCAGGTTGCTGAACAAGCCATTCAGAAATGGCCAAAATATAATTTAGCCTGTTTATTGATGCTGGATATCGACTTTTTCAAAAACATTAATGATACCTATGGACATGATATAGGGGATGAAGTCCTTCGAATACTTGCTGAAATTGCTCGTAAGGAAATGCGACACACCGATGTGTTAGCACGTTTTGGTGGGGAGGAATTTATTGCATTACTGCCAAATACCACACTGGAGGATGCGGTGGCGATTGCGAATCGATTGTGCCGCACCATTGAAAGTCATCAAATCTGTATTAAAGATAAGTTCTTTTTCAATTTTAGCGTATCTATTGGAGTATCCCATTTACAGCCAAATCAAAATGATTTGAATTTACTGATTAAAAATGCAGATATTGCCCTTTATCAAGCCAAAAAAAATGGACGCAATCAGGTAGCGATTTATACGTGTGAATGATTAAAAACCAATAAAAAATTGAATAAAAATAAAACAAATCTGTATAGTTGATTTTTTTAGACTTTGTCTGCGGGAAATTAATGAAAATCAAAAGAATAAGTGAAATAAAGAACTTTTCAATTTTTAAAAATTTTGATTGGTCGCAAAGCCTTTCGCTGGGAAATAATCAATTTTATGACTTTAAAGATATCAACATCTTTTATGGTCGGAATTACTCAGGAAAAACGAGCCTTTCAAAAATTATTCGTTGTTTAGAAACACATAAGTTACCACCTAAGTATGAATCACCGAATTTTAGTATTGAGTTAAAAGCTTCATCCCCAATCACTCACAATACCCTATCTGATTTTAATCACCCAATTCATGTATATAACTCTGACTTTGTAAGGGAAAATTTAAAATTCATACATGATGATACTCAAAACATCCAATCTTTTTCAGTTACTTTAGGTGGCGAAAACCAACAAATATTGGATCGAATTAAGGAACTAGAAACTGAACTCGGTTCAAATACAGAAGATGCTGAAACTGGTATCTATTTAGCAATTAAGAATACAAAAGCAGTAGTAGAGTATGCTGAAAAAAATCTTAATTCCAAAGTTAAAGCTCTTGAGGACTGTCTTACCGATAAAGCAACGAAAAAACCAAATTCCATAAAAAATCAGCATCTCCAATTTGGTGACATTAACTATAATATTAGTAAATTAAAAAGTGACATCGCATCTGTCCAAAATCTCAAGTATGTCCCCTTAATAGATAAAGAAAAAATTGAGTTTGAATCATTAATAAAGCAGCGTGACTTACCTGATCCACCACTACCACCAACCTATAATTTAAATTTTTTAGACCTTATTCACTCCACTGATTCGACATTGAAAACAATCGTAAGTGGTTCTGAAAAAATTGAAGAATTAGTCAAAAACAATGACCTTAATACATGGGTTCAAACAGGTCATGAACTTCATCATGACCGAACTAAATGTGCTTTTTGTGACAATCAGATCTCTGATCAAAGAAAAGAAAAATTAAGAAATCACTTCGATCAGGAAACTCAGAACCTCCAAAATCGAATTTCAAAAGGTATACATTTTCTAGAAGATCAATTAGAAAATATTAGCTTGAACATCAATTTCGACCTGAATCTTTACTATGAACAACATCATGATGAACTTTCTAAACTAAAAGATGAATTAGAATTAAATCTAGCCAAACAAAAGACTTCAATTCGCCAACTGAAAGTCCTTTTAGAACAAAAGAAAGGGAAGCTTTTTACTGAGTTAAAAGTTGAATACCCTCTAGACCACTCAACTGAAATCCAATCTACTATTACTAAAATTTCTAAGATTCGAACTAGCTGTATTCAATTCACAACTGACCTGAGTGAAAAGCAAACTGAAGCAAAAAAAGCATTGCGCTTAAACGAAGTTTATCATTTCCTACAATATATTAATTTCAATATTCTAAATTCTGACATTGAAACTTTAAGACTATCAGCTACAACACCAACTCAAGACCTAACAATACTTAATGTAAAAAGGAATAAAATACTTGCAGAAATTCAAATTGAAGAAAATAAGCTCAAGACAGAAGAAGAAGCCTGCAAGCGAATTAATACTATCCTTAATCATGACTTCGGACATCAAGCTTTAAGCTTAGAACCTATTGAAAATCTACATGCACAAAATATTCATTTCGAAATTCAACGTAATGGCTGTAAAGCCTACAACTTGAGCGAAGGAGAACAAAGCCTGATTTCTTTTTGCTATTTCTTAGCAAAAATTCAAGATTCTCTCGATCAAGATAAGAAACCAATTATTTGGATTGATGATCCTATTTGTAGTTTAGATAGTAATCATATTTTCTTCATTTATACCTTAATCAATGAAAAAATATGCTTACAAGGAAATTTTTTACAGTTATTTATATCTACTCACAATTTAGACTTTCTCAAATATTTAAAAAGATTAAATACCAAAGTTAAGCGAAGCGATCAAAATATTACTTTAGAAGCTTGCAAGTATCTAATCTCAAGGACAGAAAATAATTCCCACATATCAAAAATGCCAAAATATATGAGTGAATATGCAACAGAATTTAATTACCTGTTCAATCAAATTCATACTTGTGCTACTACAAATCTAATTAGTGATCACAATTTTAGTAGTTTTTACAATTTCAGTAATAATGCTAGAAAATTTATAGAAATATATTCCTTTTATAAATTTCCTACTTATATGAAATATGATGATGACCGCCTGAAAGAGTTTTGGAATGATGATATTTATAGATTATTTATAGGAAGAATAAATAATGAATATTCACATTGTTCAGGAGTATTAGAAAGAGGTATGAGCATAATGGATGAACCTGAGATGCAACGTGCTGCCCAAGCAATTATAGAAAAAGTTCAAAAAGATACTGATCAGTATAATTCTCTGTTGGAAAGTATCGGTATCACCGCTTCATAAATAAACTCAATAAAAAAAGAGCGCCTAAGCGCTCTTTTTCAAATAGTTTTCTTCACTGCCGCGCGCAGAGCGCTTGGCGTAATTTAGGCAAGAAGCTTCGCTTCTTGAAACCCCTAAATTACTCCCATTCAATCGTTGCAGGTGGCTTAGATGAAACGTCATATACAACACGTGAAACATCTTTAATTTCGTTCATGATACGAGTCGAAATCTTATCAACCAGTTCATATGGAAGATGAGCGAAACGTGCTGTCATGAAGTCAACCGTTTCAACCGCACGAAGCGCAATTACCCATGCATAACGACGACCATCACCTACTACACCAACAGATTTAACCGGTTGGAATACAGCGAATGCTTGTGCAGTTTTGTCATACCAACCGCTGGCACGAAGTTCTTGCATGAAAATATCATCAGCTAAACGAAGGATGTCAGCATATTCCTTTTTCACTTCACCCAAAATACGCACGCCCAAACCTGGACCCGGGAATGGATGACGGTAAAGCATCTCGTGTGGCAAACCTAAAGTGGTGCCTAAACGACGTACTTCATCTTTAAACAAGTCACGAATTGGCTCAACCAATTCAAAAGCTAAATCTTCCGGTAAACCACCCACGTTGTGGTGTGATTTAATCACGTGTGCTTTACCGTTTTTAGTCGCAGCAGATTCAATTACGTCTGGGTAAATCGTACCTTGAGCCAAGAAGTTTACGCCATCTAAACCGCGTGCCTCTTCAGCGAAGACTTCAATGAATTCACGGCCAATGATTTTACGTTTTTTCTCAGGATCAACTTCACCTGCAAGCGCAGTTAAGAAACGCTCTTCAGCATCAGCACGAATCACACGGATACCCATGTTTTTCGCAAACATATCCATCACTTGCTCGCCTTCGTTCAAACGAAGCAAACCGTTGTCTACAAATACGCAAGTCAACTGATCGCCAATCGCGCGGTGTAACAGTGCAGCCACAACAGATGAATCTACGCCACCTGAAAGACCGAGCAATACTTTTTGATCGCCGATTTGAGCACGCAATTGTTCAACACGTAGGTCAATAATATTTTCAGAATTCCAAAGATTACGACATCCGCAAATGCTATGGACAAAGTTAGATAATAACTCTGCGCCTTTGGCCGTATGCGTTACTTCTGGATGAAACTGTACACCGTAGAAACGACGTTTTTCATCGCTTACCGCAGCAAATGGACAGCTTGGTGTGCTGGCAGTCACAGAAAACCCTTCTGGAATTGCACTTACTTTATCGCCATGGCTCATCCAAACATTCAGTTTGTTTTCACCATCGTTTAAATCGCCTAGAAGTTGGTCACGGACTAAAACGTCAACCGCAGCATAACCAAATTCATGCACTGTACCTGGCTCTACTTTACCGCCAAGTTGTTCAGACATGGTTTGTAAGCCATAGCAAATACCCAATACAGGTATACCCAAGTTAAATACAACTTCAGGTGCGCGTGGACTACCTTCTTCATGAACACTTTCAGGACCACCAGACAAGATGATACCGTTTGGATTAAATGCGCGAATGTCTTCTTCAGACATGTCATAGGCATACATTTCAGAATATACACCAGCTTCACGTACACGACGTGCAATAAGCTGACTGTATTGAGAACCGAAGTCCAAGATCAGGATGCGGTCTTCAGTGATTTGAGTATTGGTAGTCATGACAAACAACTATGTAAGGCAAACGAAATAAGCGCTGCATTCTATCATTTTTCATCGCATTAAGCACACTATTCGCACAAGGCTTGCATTCAATTGATTGCATTATATTTCGATCATAAAAAAGCACCCTTTCGAGTGCTTTTTCATTTTTCTATTTTAACTGCATCTATATCTGTTGGTTCATTACGATGAGTGTCAAATTTATCCCTTACTTTAACTTTATCAACTAAATTCAAGTCTATCGGTTTGAAAAACTCATCTTCCTCATCACTGCTGGTTATACCAAGTCCATTTACCAGATTGATTTTCCATTTTTCCAATTTGAACCACATCGATATCCGTCGCTTGACCAGTATTGGCATCCACTTCACCAATCACCTTAACCTTATCACCTGCTTTCAAGCCCATCGGACTCCATAAGTCAGAATCCACTTCTATACCAATTTTGCCCGAGCTATCTTTCAGTTCAAAATGATCCTTATGGGTTTTTCTAACAATTACGCCAGAGAGCGTGACCGCAGTTTCATCAGGGAGTTGTTTTGCTTCTGCAACAGTCACCATGTTTTGAGCAGCTTCAGTCATGATCACCTGATCACTTTTACCTGCCCACGATGTTGTAGAAAACATTAAACCAGAGACAAAAAGTACCAATAACATTTTCTTCATGATTGACTCCACTAGGGTAGCTTCATCAATCTTTATTGAAGCAAAATTCGAGTAATTTGTACGCAGCTTTTATGTACTGTGCATAGGTTTTATGTAATTACAAAAATAAAATAACCGGGCTAAAGTCATCTCATTTTTAGATTCGATCATGCTTTCTCAATCATGTAATCTATACTAAATTTTCCTGCGCCATGCAGCATCAGAAACAATAGTCCGCCGGTCATGGCCATGTTTTTCATAAAGTTAATCGCATCTTCAGCCCCACCATGGAACAGCAAAGCAGTGATTAAACTAAATCCGGCTAGACCCAATGCTGCAAAACGGGCCTGAAAACCCAACAACAAAGCCAAGCCTCCACCAAACTCAACCAAAATCGTTAAAGGTAACATCATCCCGGGTACACCCACCGATTCCATATAACCCACCGTGGCATTATAAGCCATGATTTTCCCCAGCCTGCCATAATAAAAATACAAGCCATAAGGACACGTGCTATCAGGCTAATCAAAGCATCACTTTGTGAGCCTTGAACCAGATTTTTTACCGCAACATTCGGATTGAACATGAGACCACCTATTCGATATTTTTTAATGCTGAATTCATACTAGGGTGATTTTATTGCCAAATAAAGCAGCAATTTATAGATACATCGTTGCAAATATAGAATGATAAAACCGGAATTTATTTACTTTTTTATACTGACTTTCCTACCTTAGACTGCTAGGATTTCAGCACATTTTCGCTGTCTGTGACCCCATGGAACTGATTGATTTTATATTACATGTTGATGACCATCTGCTCGAATTTATCACCAATTATGGCGTCTGGATTTATGCCATTCTCTTCCTCATTATTTTTGTGGAAACCGGTTTGGTGGTTATGCCATTTCTACCGGGGGATAGCTTATTATTTGCTGCGGGCGCATTAGCGGCTTCAACTGGGGCAATGGATCCTGTGGTGTTGATGATCCTGCTCTTTATTGCTGCCGTATTAGGCGACACGCTGAATTATCACATTGGTAAATTTGTCGGACCACGTGTTTTTGAAATGGAGTCGCGTTTTATTAACAAACAGCATTTAACCTATACGCAAAAATTCTTTGAAAAACATGGTGGTAAAACCATTATTTTTGCGCGCTTCGTACCTTTTGCACGTACCTTTGCTCCATTTGTGGCAGGTGCCGGCAGCATGAATTACAAATTCTTTCTGACTTATAATCTGATTGGTGCATTCTGCTGGGTGGGTTCATTTATTACTTTGGGCTATTTATTTGGCAATATGCCGATTGTAAAAGACAATTTCACTCATCTGATTTTTGGCATCATTATTATTAGCGTACTGCCCGGTATTATTGGTTTTATTCGTCAAAAGCTGAAAAAGGCAAATTAAATTAGTGTATTACAACGTTTATAAAAGTTAAAAGAAACGAATCACCACAGGTAACATACAGGTAATTAATAACATGGCCGATCCTTTATATAAAAGATCGGCTTTTATTTGCTTGGATTGGCCGGCCAAAATTGCACTTCCAAACGACATCCAGAACATTACCGTAGGTAATAACACCAAACTGAATGCTGCAAACACCAAAACAAAATTGGTTGGATTATTCCAGGTTTCAATCGGTAAAATGCCCGTGGCAAATAATAAGGCTTTAGGATTTTTAAAGGTGGAAAAGAACAGTTGTCGAGGCCGGATAGAAGGATGACGTTGATTATGCTTTTCTAAATCTGAAGCTTTCCATAGATGGAAAGCCATCCAAACCACATAAAGAGCACTAAAAAAATGCACAATGTGAATAAAGTTAGGCCAGACTGGACTACATAAATGAATCAGCAATGCCCATAAATTAATCGCATAAAAATATCCGAGCAACTCTGCTGGAATAAATAAACTGGTCTTGGCAATGCCTTGTTGATGTGCCGAGCTTGCAAGTAATGCGTTAGTTGGACCCGGGATCATCAGAACCGCAATCATTGCCAACACAAAAAGCCAACTCTCAATCATAAAGACCTGATATCACCACTAGAAGAGTGGCACACCTTATACGAAAGTCATAAAAAGTGACAAGTATTTCGATCAGAAAATCATAACCTTATACGTTTAAATTTCATTCTCAAAAAACCAAGTATTTGATATTAAAATTATTTTCTTGAAACATTTTGCTAAAATTTTATCACTCTGCTGTATCTTTAATCCACACAACAGAGTGATTATTCAAATCATTTTTGTACTTTATTACGAATAATAATCGGACAATTTTTGAATTGAGCCGCCTGAACCACAGCTTCCTGTTCGCCTAACAGACGTGATAATTCAGTTTTTTTGGTATTTGAAGACTGTCCCATATTGACTGAAACACTTGGGCCAATACCCCAGCCACCACGACTGCCCCAACCACCGCCAACACCGACACCCACGCCTACACCAGTGCGCTTCGGTGTCTGTACACCATTGTCGACATATTGCTGAATGCGGTTATATTCACTTTGTAATTGTTGACAGTTCAATGCCTGATACTGCGTTGGTGATACATAAGTCGGTTTGACCGTGGTCGCACATGCAGCTAATACAAGCGTACTACCCACTAACAGGCTTAAATACATTGTTTTCATGTAAAACCTCAAATCTTATTTTGCTCAATTTCATTGAACAATGATTGATAGGCTTGCGTCAATTTATGATCAGTAGCCAAATGAATTAAAGGCTGATTTTTAAGATGTGATTCTTTCATTAAAATTGACGGCGGCAACATACTTTCTAAAACAGGCAAACCTTCATCTTTCAATTGCTGTACCACTTCACGTGGCAATTTTGCCTGAGCTTGAAACTGATTCACCACAATGCCTTCAATTTCCAGACGGTTGTTATGATCATCTTGGGTTTCGATGACATTTTCAATCAGGGTTTTTAAAGCACGTTTCGAGAAAACATCACAATCAAAAGGAATCAGTACTCGCTCTGCGGCAATCAGTGCAGATAAAGTAAAGAAGTTGAACGCGGGTGGCGTATCAATATAAACCCGGTCATATTGTCCAGCCAACTGTTGCAAGGCATCACGTAATTTATAAATTTTATGTTTCGATTCTAAAGCATGTGCTAGTGCACCCAAGGTCGGACTGGCAGGAATCACATCCAGATTCTTAAATGGTGATTGATGAACATAGCTTTCCAGGCCTTTGGAACGATTCTTTAAAATTGAACCAATCGCATTGCTTAAAAGCCCTTTACTTTGGGTGTTGCCCAGGACTTCTTCAAAATAATTTTCAACATTCGGCTCCAATGCAGGTTTATCAACCGAGTAAGTCGCATCATCCCCCAACAAATATTGACTGGAATTGGCTTGTGGATCGAGATCAATCAGCAAAGTTTTAAAACCTTGATGTGCACTGATTGCCGCTAAATTTACGGCAATACTTGACTTGCCTACCCCACCTTTTTGATTAAAAACCACACGTGTCCGCATTGCAGCCCTCTATGCTTTATATTTATGTATTACTTACAGTTTAACCTACCCGCCTTGCTTCAAAAACAATTATGTCTAACAATTAACCGAAATTTGGCTTAATAATAACTAGGCCAATAATCCCAATCAGTGAGACCACAGCAATGGCTAAGCCTGCACGACGTTGTGCCAATAAAATACTGTCATCTTTTTTATACGCTTTGATTAAAGATGAAAACAAAACCAAGAATAAAACCACTTTGGCATAGAACCATGGTTGCACTTCAAAATTTTTAATTACTAAAGAGGTTACACCAGTCAATATAATTAAGGTCATCGACAAATGTTGAAGTGCCACCAAGAGTTTCCGTGCTACAGGATTAGGCTGATTCCCTTGAACCCCGACAAACAGAGTAAAAGCTCGAGCAATCAGCACACCAATCAGCAATGCCACAATGCTCATATGTATAATTTTAACAGTCAGCTGCATGTCCATTGTTCAATATCCCTTATTCAGATTTAGGTGCATGGGCACAGTCAGGACTCGGCGTGGCTTGTCCTTCCCATTCCGACGGAACAAAAGCGTGGATTGCCAGTGCATGAATACGGCTTGGGCTCAGTAAATCACCTGCAGCAGCATAAATTTTTTGATGACGTTGCACTAAACGTAAACCCTGAAAAATATCACTGACCACAATCACTTTAAAATGCGATTCTTTACCCGGGAAATAACCGCCATGACCTGACGATTCATTTACCACTTCTAAATGTGTCGGAGATAAATCCTGAAGGCGTTGAATCAGTTGTTGTTCTAAAGTCATAATCATATTCCCAAATTACTTAAGCGCTGGGTTGATTATAGCCTGTTCCGCTTCAATCTTTACCCTAAACCCGCTAAATCATTCAACAGTTTTAATGAGTGATCATTCTGATTTAGATTATTTTTGCTTACAAAATCATCAAAAGCCTGGAAAATGGTTTTATTTTATGCAATTGATACAAGTTTTTTCACAAAGTTATTGACCCTGTTTTTGCATACTGTATTATACACGGCATGCGGGAATAGCTCAGTTGGTAGAGCATAACCTTGCCAAGGTTGGGGTCGGGAGTTCGAGTCTCCTTTCCCGCTCAAATTTTTAAGTGTAAGTTTTTTATAAAACTGCTCAATTTGCGGAAATAGCTCAGTTGGTAGAGCATAACCTTGCCAAGGTTGGGGTCGAGAGTTCGAGTCTCTTTTTCCGCTCCAAATTCAAAAAGCCCTTATCGGAAGATAGGGGCTTTTTTTATATTGATTTTTAAGTATATTTTATATATTTCATTCAATATATCTCAGGTAACTTTATTATTTCTCATCGCAATATAATTTAGCTTTGTGACCAAATCGTGCCCAACTTTTATAAATGATCTTAAATTACATTAAATTTTCTTAAACTATTTACAAAATATCCAGTCATGTCATTTCGCTTTCTTAAAGTCTATTTTAAGCAAAAAATTGTGACCATGGCCATTTTTTTATGACCAAATAACTATTCAACACCATGATTATTAATAATTTTATCAAAAAAAATAAATCTCCGACTTGGATATCTAAATGCTCACACATACGATCAATTGTATCTAAGTCGATTCGGGTCAACTCTCCATCATAAAGTTTATGCAAAGTCGTTTTATTAATTCCAGTACCACCAATTAAATCAGCAACCCGCATTTTTCTTTCTGCCAATAAAATTGGTAATTTGCAAATAACCAATAAAAATTCTACCAATCCAATGAATTCTTACAGGAATACAATTATGACATCTACCTACCTTGCCGCCCAACAACTGGCTGAAAAAATTCAGTACGACGCTCGTACTATTCGCAACCAACTTAAAGACAGTATCTTTAATGAAGGTGTTCACTACATCCGTCCTTTTGGTGGTTAATGTGTGCTGATAAAAACATAGGCTTGAACTTGGTAAATAACCATATTCATGAGGAGTTTACATGAGCAAAAAACAAAAGATTTATAACGATCAATTCAAAGCTGAAGTCATTAAATTGATTGAACATAAAGATGACAATGTCAGTGCTACTGCACTTGAACTTGGCATCTCAATGCGGACACTTTCAAATTGGTTCAACAAGGCCAAAGCCGGAAAGCTAGCAGGGACAAAACAAGATAATCCAAATTTTATTGCCCCTATTAGAAGAAAAAAAATTGAAGAATCTGCTTAAACTTTCTGAAATGGAGCGAGAATTCTTAAAAAAAGTGGCAGCGTACTTCGCCAAAGAAAATCAGTGAGGTACGCACTAATGAAAAAGTATAAATCTTCTTTCCCGATTAGTTTCATGGCTCGTCAATTGAGTGTTTCTATTTCAGATTTCTATGAGTGGTTGCGTAACGGATTGAGCCGTCGAGCTATACGATTTAATCAAAAATCAATCCTCGTTAAATGAGTGCAGCTAGAAACTCAAGAAATTTATGGGCAATTTACTTGGCGCTATTTTACTGATTTTCTCCGCAGCCATCTTGTCTTTACAGACACAAAAAACCCGGCAGGTGTCGGGCTTTTTTCATTAAATTTAGGAAGCGAGCAAATTGCGCAAGACATAGTGCAAGATACCACCGGCCTTAAAGTATTCCACCTCATTCAAAGTATCAATGCGACACAACACTTGAAAATGGCTACACGTACCATCGGTATGTTGCACATCGACTTCCAGCATTTGATGCGGATGAATATCATCCGACAAGCCTAAAATTGACAGTGTTTCATGTCCGGTTAGGTTCAATATCTGCCGATTCTGACCCTCTACAAACTGTAAAGGTAACACCCCCATGCCGACCAGATTGGAACGGTGAATCCGCTCAAAACTTTCAGCAATCACCGCTTTCACTCCCAATAGGTTGGTGCCTTTGGCCGCCCAGTCACGTGAAGAACCGGTGCCATATTCTTTCCCGGCAATAATCACTAGCGGGGTTTGTTCTGCCTGATAGCGCATTGCCGCATCATAAATCGAGAGTTTTTCTGCACTTGGAATATGCAGGGTATTGCCACCTTCCTCCCCACCTAGCATTTCATTTTTGATGCGGATATTGGCAAAGGTGCCTCGCATCATCACCTCATGGTTGCCACGGCGGGAGCCATAAGAGTTAAAGTCTTTTGCATCAACCCCTTGTTGCTGCAAATATCGTCCGGCAGGACTATCTTTTTTGATATTGCCTGCAGGGGAAATATGGTCCGTCGTGACTGAATCGCCCAATACAGCCAAAATCCGTGCCTGTTTGATCTGCTGAACTGGTCGCACCGGCTGATCAATTTCTGCAAAAAAGGGTGGATGTCGGATATAGGTCGATTGTTCATCCCAAGCATAGGTTTGACTTTGTGGAATCTGGATCGCTTTCCACTTAGCATCGCCTTCAAACACTTCCGCATATTCTTTATGGAACATCTCGGTATTCACGTTCTGCAGTGCGGCATCGATTTCCACTTGGGTCGGCCAGATATCTTTTAAATAAACCGCTTGGCCATCAAAGCCCTCACCTATCGGCTCAGTAGTGAGATCAGTTCGAATATTCCCGACCAAACCATAGGCAACAACCAAGGGTGGAGACGCTAGCCAGTTGGTTTTCACCAATGGATGCACCCGTCCTTCAAAGTTACGGTTTCCGGAGAGCACTGAGGCTACATTCAAATCGAAACATTGCACAGCCTCTTCAACCGCTTCAGGCAAAGGTCCAGAATTACCAATACAGGTGGTACAACCATAACCAACCAGGTTATAACCCAGCCGATTCAAATAAGGCATCAACCCTGCTGCATTGAGATAATCGGTGACTACTTTGGAACCTGGAGCCAGTGAACTTTTCACCCAAGGTTTCCGCTGCAAACCTTTTTCGAGTGCTTTTTGGGCTAATAGTCCTGCTGCCAACATGACACTGGGATTCGAGGTGTTGGTACAGGAGGTAATGGCTGAAATCACCACATCGCCATGCTGCAACAGATATTTTTTATCATCAATGACACAAAAAGCACTTTCATGGGGCAGATTGGCTTGTTTCGCTTCAACAGCCATGCCTCCCCCCCCTTCATTTTCCAGACGCTCTTTTTCCTCTTTGACCGGTTTCAACGTCAGTTCCATGAAGGCATCAAAGGTTTTTGGCACTTGCGACAATAGCACACGATCCTGCGGACGTTTCGGACCCGCCAGACTGGCTTCTACCGTCGACATATCTAAAGCCAGAGTGTCTGTAAAGACTGGTTCATCCCCCGGATTGCGCCACAATCCTTGCAACTTGCTATAGGCCTCTACCAAGGCAATTCTTTCGGGCTGACGTCCAGTTAAACGTAAATAGGAAAGAGTCACCTCATCAATCGGGAAAAAGCCACAGGTAGCGCCATATTCGGGTGCCATATTGGCAATAGTGGCACGGTCAGCCAATGGCAAATCGGCCAGACCATCGCCATAAAATTCGACAAATTTTCCAACTACGCCTTTTTTGCGCAGCATCTGGGTAATAGTCAGGACCAGATCAGTTGCTGTAATACCTTCTTTGAGTTTACCGATGAGCTTAAAGCCGATCACTTCCGGAATCAGCATGGAGATCGGTTGGCCCAGCATAGCCGCTTCCGCTTCGATGCCGCCTACCCCCCAACCTAATACGCCTAAGCCATTGATCATGGTGGTATGTGAGTCAGTACCGACCAAGGTATCAGGAAAGGCAAAGTGCTGCCCCTCGACATCATTGCTCCAAACAACTTGTGCCAGATATTCCAGATTGACCTGATGGCAAATCCCGGTTCCTGGCGGTACCACGCGAAACTGATTGAGTGCCGCCTGTCCCCAACGCAGAAACTGGTAGCGCTCGCCATTGCGTTGCATCTCAATTGCGACATTCTGCTCAAAAGCTTGCGGGCTGGCAAAGTAATCAACCATCACCGAGTGATCGATGACTAAATCCACCGGTGACAACGGATTAATTTTTTCCGGATCACCACCGGCTTTGGCCACCGCTGCACGCATCGCAGCAAGATCAACCACTGCGGGAACACCGGTAAAATCCTGCATCAGCACCCGTGCCGGACGATACTGGATTTCCTGTTCTGAGGTCTGGTTGTTTAACCACTCTGCCAGCGCATGAATATGCTCGGTTTTCACCGTGAGCTGATCTTCAAAACGCAGTAAATTTTCCAGCAAGACTTTTAAAGATTTTGGCAGCCGGGACAGGTCGCCCAACTGCACTTGCAATTTGGATAGGTTGAAAATCTGATAGTGTTCTGAACCGACGGTTAATGTTTCTAAGGTATTAAAACTATTGATATCACTATACTTAGCCATCTAGTTTCCCTCCGGCTTGAGATGTTATTTTTATGATCACAGTCAACCACTTCTTTACTTACTGTATGCCAACTGCGCGGCGGGTTTGTTATTATTTATTATCGGATTGCGCTAGGCAGTTAAAATGCAGGGCTGCTAGATTGTAAAGTCTAATTAGATTTCTTTAATCTAATAGGATCTAATCAGCTAATACAGCACTTCATTACCAATCTATCCTATCAACCGGTACATTTCATGTAGCCGCCTTTACTGTGGCTGAGTTTAAATCAGCCAGAACTTTAAACTACAGTAACTTTTCTTCGCGTTGCACACTTTTGTACCAACAATGTTCGCGAAAAAGTAATTGCATTCAAGCAAGCAGTCTTCAATGTAGTTTTAATAATCGAGATGATCATTGTAAAAAGCTTTTTATTTCTGATGTCCCAAAATGGGCAATGGAAACTCGTCCCTGCCTACGATATTACTTTCTGCGAAGGCCCAAATGGATATTATGGGTGAGGCGCTGGAGATTACTCAACAAGCCATTGTCAAACTAGGCACGCAAGAGGCAAATCTTTCTGTTAAAGAAGGTGATGAAATTACTAGCTCTATTTGTGAGGTTGCAAGCCGATTCAATAAAATCACTCAAGAAAGATTACCTGAGCAGATTCGATCAGAAACCCTCCAGATGATCCAAAGCCGGATTGAAAATAAATTGGCCTTTTAACTAAAAAATAAATACCGATCATTCATCAATATTTTGATTACTTCTACTTGCGAAATTCAGTACTCAAAACCAACTTTTTACCAATCAGTAAAAACTAAAAATAGTAAAATATTTATGTTGGTAATTATTATTGGATTTATATAACTTTCAAAGTGGCCAACATTTTTTTACCCAGTCTATCCTAAATGATAAATAAGAATATTAAAAATATAACTATATGTTTTATATAGACTTAAATTAATGTCATTTTAATATATTTAATGTAATTTATGTCGGTGACTCTTGCCAAGGTTGGGGGGCGAGAGTTCGAGTCTCTTTTTCCGCTCCAAATTCAAAAAGCTCTTATCGAAAGATAGGGGCTTTTTTTATGCCGTAACAGTTTAAAATTCAATCCATCATTCCCATTTTGCATAAGCTTCTCATTATTTATGTCTTTCAATTGCTTAAAGATTAGGCATAATCAAGGCTTTTTAAAATAAAGTCCTCTTTTCAAGCATTCCACGACTGTGTATAACAATGAGCAGTTTAGGGAAATCAATAAGCATAGGCAAATGACGTCAAAACACGTTAGACTATGCAGCAATCAATGCAAGCAAAATGTCATTTGAGACAAAAAGAAGGTGAAGATTGATGCCGCTCAATACCGTTGAAGAGCTCGTAGCAGATATCCGTGCAGGAAAAATGGTCATCCTGATGGATGATGAAGATCGTGAAAATGAAGGTGATTTAGTCATTGCGGCGACACACGTACGTCCGGAAGACATCAACTTTATGATCACCCATGCACGTGGTTTAGTCTGCCTGACTTTAAGTAAGGAGCGTTGTCAACAGTTAAATCTACCCCTTATGGTCGATGCTAACGGTGCACAACACGGTACCAACTTCACACTTTCAATTGAAGCCACGAATGGCATTACTACAGGTATTTCCCCTGCAGAACGCGCACATACAATTCAAACTGCGGTTGCGGCACATGCGAAACCGGCGGATATCGTACAACCCGGTCATATTTTTCCATTGATGGCTCAACCAGGTGGGGTATTGCACCGTGCCGGTCATACTGAAGCCGGCTGTGACTTGTCTCGTTTAGCAGGTCTTGAACCCGCTTCTGTAATTTGTGAAATTATTAATGAAGATGGCACAATGGCACGCCGTCCAGACCTTGAAGTTTTCGCAGAAAAACATGGTTTAAAAATTGGTACGATTGCTGACCTAATTCACTATCGTATGACCAATGAACAAACGGTTGAACGCATTGATCAACAAACGCTAGATACCGAATACGGTACCTTTGAATTGTTCCGTTACCGTGAACTGGGTAACCCAGATATTCATTTGGCTTTGGTCAAAGGTCAGCCCAAAGAAGGTGTCACCACTGTGCGTGTCCATGGCTTCAATCCGGCACGTGACTTACTTAAACTGAATAAACAAGACGGCGAACCCGCTTGGAATTTAGATAAAGCATTGAAAACGATTGCCGATAGTGATCGCGGGATCTTGGTCTGGATTGGTCAACGCCACCTACAAGATTTAGGTCCTGCACTGGACAGCTTAACTGCACCGAAACCAAAAAAATCCAATGCTGCCCTTTCACAGCAATATCAAACCATTGGTGTTGGCGCACAAATTTTACGCGATTTGGGCGTTGAAAAAATGAAGCTGCTTAGCTCTCCATTACGTTTCAATGCACTCTCAGGCTTTAACTTAGAAGTGGTGGAATATGTCACCGCACAACAAACATCTTAAGAAATAAACGAGGTTGCTATGGCAGTTCGCCGTATTGAAGGTATGTTACATCTCGCGAGCGAAGGCCGTTACGCGATTTTAGTCGGTCGCTTTAATAGCTTTGTGGTTGAACATTTGCTAGAAGGTGCAATTGATACATTGAAACGTCATGGTGTATCAGAGGATAATATCACTGTTGTTCACGCACCTGGCGCTTGGGAACTTCCTGTCGTTGCAAAAAAACTTGCCGCTTCAGATCGTTTTGATGCGATCATTGCACTTGGCGCCGTGATTCGTGGTAGCACGCCTCACTTTGACTTTGTGGCGGGTGAATGTGCCAAAGGTTTAGGCGTTGTTGGCCTGGACACTGGCTTACCAGTCATCAACGGTGTATTAACTACGGATAGTATTGAACAAGCGATTGAACGCTCTGGAACAAAAGCAGGTAATAAAGGTGGTGAAGCTGCCCTTACTGCAATTGAAATGGTTAACTTGTTAAAGGCTATTTAACGCTATGTCGCAAACACTTCAAGCAACTTATGCAGCAAAACGTAAAGCACGCCGCTTTGCTGTACAAGGAATTTATGAATGGCAGATGAGCCACAATCCGGTACATGAGATTGAAGCACGTACGCGTGTGGAAAATGCCATGCATAAAGTGGATCTGAGCTATTATCATGAATTGTTGACTCAAGTGGTTGCCAATCATGAAGCATTGGATGCGCTCTTAATCCCAGTACTGGATCGCGAACTTTCAGCACTTGATGGTGTTGAACTTGCGACTTTACGTCTAGGTGCATATGAATTGAAAGATCATCTTGAAGTTCCTTATCGCGTCGTTTTAGATGAATCAATTGAGCTTGCTAAACACTTTGGCGGTGCAGACAGCCATAAATACATCAATGGTGTATTGGACCGTTTAGCCACCAGCTTACGTGCAGCAGAAAAGCAACAAGCCAACTAATTTTTAAGTAGATTTGTTGTATGGCTGAGTTTTCGATTATTGACACCTATTTCAATCGTCAGACTGTTACCTCTACCGATGTCAATTCTGTCGATTTAGGTATTGGTGATGACTCAGCCTTGCTTACTCCCCCACCCAACCAGCAACTGGTCATCTGTGCCGACACCTTGGTTGCGGGTCGACATTTTCCTTTAAATACCTCTGCACATGCCATCGGTTGGAAATCTGTTGCTGTCAATTTATCAGATATTGCTGCAATGGGTGCCAAACCGCATAGTATTCTTCTTGCATTGAGCCTACCCACCATTGATCATGACTGGCTGAAAGGCTTTAGTCAGGGTTTATATGAGTGTTGCGATCAATTTGGAGTCAGTTTAATTGGTGGTGATACCACTCAAAGTCCTCATTTGACCATTTCTGTCACTGCCCTGGGCTGGATTGAAACAGGCAAAGCCGTAACACGTTCTGGTGCTCAAGTAGGGGACTATGTTTGCGTAAGCGGAACAGTTGGCGATGCAGCGTACGCCTTGCAACATTTGGGACATCCTTTACAACAACGTCTCGATTACCCAACGCCACGTTGTCAGCTCGGTCAACAGTTAAAAGGCTTAGCCTCAAGCATGATTGATGTATCAGATGGCTTGGCCCAAGACTTAGGGCATATCCTTAAAGCATCGCATGTCGGTGCAACTTTGGATTTAGACCAACTACCGATTAATGCCGCTTTAAAAAAATTACAACAAGAAAAGCAATGGCAATACGCACTCGCGGGTGGCGACGACTATGAATTATGCTTTACAATAAGCCGGCAAAATTATGAAAAAATTTTGCAACAACAATTAGATGTCAACATTACCAAGATTGGACAAATTACCCAACAAAAAGGCTTAACTTTTGTGCAGAATGGCGTAGATCATTCGCTGCAATTTTATGGATACCAACACTTTGCATAAACCCAGCATTAACTTTAAAGACATGTCATGGTCAAACCGCTGCATCGTGTTTTGTGGTCTGGGATTTGGTTCCGGACTTGCCCCTAAAGCACCCGGAACATTCGGTTCCGCTTTTGCATTGCTGTTTATTCCTGCATGGTTAAGTCTGGGTTTTTTAAATAGCCTTTTTGCCATTGTCATCATGTCCTTAATTGGCATATATATTTGTGGTCAAACTGCCAAAGTCATGGGTGTTCATGATGATGGTCGTATTGTCTGGGATGAGTTTGCCGGGCAGTCTATTACCTTTTTACCTCTCATTTATTTAGGGTACATGAGCTGGCTATGGGTATTGGTGGGATTTGCCTTATTTCGTTTGTTTGATGTATGGAAACCTTGGCCTATTCGCGTAATCGATCGTCAAATCGGTGGCGGCTTTGGCATTATGTTTGACGATATTATCGCCGGCATTTGGGCTGCACTATGCATTTACATTTATTTATCTTTCATGATGGCTTAAGCTAAAAATTGTAGGATTACATATGTCTACTAGCGTTATTATTCTTGCTGCAGGTAAAGGAACACGTATGCGTTCGAATTTACCGAAAGTATTACAACCCCTTGCAGGACGTCCTTTGCTGCGCCATGTCATTGAAACGGCAAAAAAACTCAATGCAGCAAATATTATTACCATCTATGGCCATGGTGGCGATAAAGTACAGCAAACCTTCGCGCAAGAACAAGTTCAATGGGTCGAACAAGCAGAACAACTCGGTACAGGCCATGCCGTTAAAGTCACTTTACCTGTTCTTCCTACTGATGGCGTTTCAGTGATTCTTTCAGGCGATGTGCCTTGCATTACCCAAGAAACTTTAGAAAAGCTGTTAGCTGTTTCACGTGAAACAGGCATTGGTCTTGTCACATTAACCTTGAATGACGCAACAGGTTATGGTCGTATTGTGCGTGAAAATGGGCAAATTCAAGCCATTGTCGAACATAAAGACGCTTCTGAAGAACAACACCAAATCAAAGAAATTAATACTGGTATTTACTGTGTCAGCAATGCAAAACTGCATCAATGGTTACCCAAGCTTTCCAATGAAAATGCGCAAGGTGAGTATTATCTGACTGATATTGTCGCTATGGCAATTGCTGATGGTCTTGAGGTGGCTTCTGTTGAACCGGAACTTGCTTTTGAAGTTGAAGGGGTCAATGACCGTGTACAACTGGCAGCCTTGGAACGTGAATTCCAAAGTTATCAGGCAAAAAAATTAATGCAGCAAGGTGTGCATTTGATCGACCCTGCTCGTTTTGACTTACGTGGTAACTTAAGCGTTGGTCAGGACGTTCGTATTGACATCAATGTGATCATTGAAGGTGATTGTGAATTTGGTGATCATGTTGAAATTGGTGCAGGCTGTATTATCAAAAATACCGTGATTGCATCAGGTACCAAAGTTCAACCGTATAGCATCTTTGATCATGCTGTGGTGGGTAGCGATGCTCAAATTGGGCCATTTGCACGCTTACGTCCAGGTGCAAAATTGGCAAATGAAGTGCATATTGGTAACTTTGTTGAAGTTAAAAATTCAAGTATCGGTCTTGGGTCTAAAGCCAATCACTTCACTTATTTAGGTGATGCTGAAGTGGGTGCAGGTTCAAATATTGGTGCGGGCACCATTACCTGTAACTACGATGGTGCAAATAAATATAAAACTATTATTGGCGATGCTGCTTTTATTGGTTCAAATAGCTCACTGGTTGCTCCTATAAGTATTGGAAATGGGGCAACAATTGGCGCAGGCTCTGTAATTACTCGTGATGTTGCCGAGAATAGCCTGGCTTTTGAACGCTCCAAACAACTGGTTAAAGAAAACTATCAACGCCCCCAAAAACTGAAAAAATAAGAGGATTTAAATATGTGCGGAATTGTCGGTGGCGTTGCTGAACGTAATATTAGCAATATTTTAATTGAAGGCCTAAAACGTCTTGAGTACCGTGGTTATGATTCAGCCGGTGTTGCGCTGATTAATGGTGGCCATGTACTCCGTGAACGTCGTGTCGGTAAAGTAGTTAATTTAGAACAAGCGGTAAATGAGGCTGAGATTCAAGGTTCACTCGGTATTGCACACACCCGTTGGGCAACCCATGGCAAACCGACTGAAAATAATGCTCATCCGCATATTTCAGGTACTGTTGCCGTTGTTCATAACGGAATCATCGAGAACTACCAGGAACTTAAAGATGATCTTGAAGCTTTAGGTTATGTGTTTACCTCACAGACAGATACCGAGGTAGTTGCACATTTAGTCAATGATGCCTTGAAATCGACTTCTAGCCTGTTAAGTGCAGTACAACAAGTGGTTCCGCAGCTCAAAGGGGCTTATGCACTCGGAATTGTACATACAGATTACCCGGATGAACTGATTACCGTTCGTGAAGGTTCACCTTTAGTGATTGGTGTCGGGATTGGCGAAAATTTTATCAGTTCGGATCAACTGGCTTTACTTCCAATTACCAACCGCTTTATTTACCTTGAAGAAGGGGATATTGCGCGTTTAACCCGTACCAGTATTGAAGTATTTGTAAATAATCAATTGGTTGAGCGTCCTGTTAAAGAACTGGATGCGACTGTAAGTAATGCTTCTAAAGGTGAATACAAACACTACATGCTCAAAGAAATTTATGAGCAACCAGAAGCGATTCAACAAACCATCTCCCAAGCCTTAAACGGAAATATTTTACGTGAAGATTTCTTAAAAGAGGCTGTGGTTGATTTTGAAAAAATTAAACAAATACAAATAATTGCCTGCGGTACAAGTTACCATGCCGGTATGATCGCAAAATACTGGTTCGAGCAACTGATTGACCTGCCTTGCCAAGTTGAAATTGCCAGTGAATTCCGCTATCGCACCCCAGTAATTGTAAATAACACCCTCTATGTGTGTATTTCTCAATCAGGTGAAACAGCTGATACTTTGGCTGCGCTTCGTGATACACAAAAACGCGCTGCTGCAAAAAATTTAAAAATTGCAACCCTGACCATTTGCAACGTGGCAACCTCTTCAATGGTTCGTGAAACCGACCATAGTTTACTCACTTTGGCGGGGCCAGAAATTGGGGTGGCATCGACCAAAGCCTTTACCACGCAACTTGCCGCACTAATGTTGTTGGTTTTAAAAATTGGGCAAGTGAAGCAAAGTATTACTGCTGAGAAAACCACGGCGATTATTACTGATTTATGGCATGCCCCCAAAGTAATTTTAGATACCCTGCAAAAAGATAAGGATATTTTGCGTTTATCTGAACTCTTTGTAGAAAAACAACACTGCCTCTTCCTCGGTCGTGGCACTGAGTTTCCTATCGCACTTGAAGGTGCTTTGAAACTGAAAGAAATCTCTTATATTCATGCTGAAGGTTATGCTGCAGGTGAACTCAAACATGGTCCACTCGCACTGGTGGATAATGACATGCCTGTCGTCATTCTTGCCCCTAAAGATGACATGCTGGATAAACTCAAATCCAATATGGAAGAAGTTCAAGCCCGCGGTGGTGAGCTGTTTGTCTTTGCCGATGAAAACAGTGGAATTAAAGGAAAAGACCGTCAACATGTAGTACATGTTCCAAGTATCAGCCCGATCCTTGCTCCAATTGTTTACAGTATTCCTGTGCAACTATTGTCTTACCATGTAGCAGTATTACGTGGTACAGATGTCGATCAACCTCGAAATCTGGCAAAATCCGTTACAGTCGAATAAAACAATGAATAAAGGCTGGTTTATGTATTTAGGTAATAAAGTATCACCCTAGGTAATATAATTTCATCCTGAGTAATAAAGTATCATCCTATATTGCTTATATATTAATCGCCTGCTATTCTCAATTAATAAGGAATAGCGGGCGATTTGTTATGGCAACAGAACATCAGCAGAAACGCTGGATCAAAGAAGGACGCGGTCAAGGCTATTTAAAAGATTATAAGCCATGGATTACTGTACGAGATGTTAGTTCAAAAGGTCGTTCTCACCGAGTTTTTGGTCATACAACAAAACGTACACATCATTTATTATCCGATTTGGAACTTGCAATTTTTCTACTTCTAGACTGGAATCCGTTAATTACTGATATTAGAGAGCTATTTCCCTTGCCTCTCAATGCTACGCTCGAAATTTCAGAACAAGCTCAAATCTCTCACCCTAAAGTTAGAGATACTCTACAAACTATAAGTTCAAGTTTTTATGTAAATAGTCAAAGTACTAACCAACCAAATTTTGTCATCCGAACTAAATACACAAATGACTTACAGAATGAGAGAATCATTGAAAAACTAGAAATTGAGCGTAGATATTGGAAAAGTACAAAAACACCTTGGTACCTCCTTACAGAAAAAGAAATTCCTTCAGTTGTTTTGAATAACATCAAATGGCTTTATCCAGCCATGAGAAAATCTAGTACTGAAATGTACGACCGCTTAAATGATTATATTCATATATTTACACAATATCCTGAACTCGATTTAATTGCTTTAAGTAAAAAAATAGATCAAGCATATAATTTAACGATTGGTACGTCTTTAGCTGAGCTCCGAGAACTGCTCGCTCAACGTTATTTTATTTTCGATATAACCAAGGACTATAAAAAGATTAAAGCTTCTGAGATTAAGTTAGGCAATTTTGAAATATGGGAGGAAATTCGCCATGTTTCGAATCAATGATGTATATAAATTTCAAGGAAAAGATTACCGTCTTCTTAAAATTACTCCTTATCATATTGCATGGATTGATTTAAACAATCCAAATGCAAATCCCTTTTTAATTGAAAAAAAAGAATTTATTGCAGCCATAGAAGCTGGTGAAGCAGAAATAATTGAAGATCCTTTTGCCAATATTGCCTTGATTAATGTTGCAGAAGGAAGTGTACAGCAAGAAAAACGTGATACAGGAATGAGAATCATAGAGTTACTCATCTCTCATGAACATTTCTATGATCCATCTATTCGTTTTAGCCTTGTTAAAATAATTATTGAACAGCATAAAACAACCCATCAAACTATTTATAGATTAGCACGTCGATACTGGCAACGAGGTCAAACGCCGAATGCGCTTATTCCAAGTTATAAGAATTCCGGTGCTAAGGGTGTTAAGCGTATTGCAACAGATAAAAAACTGGGTAGACCAAGAAAATATGCTGAAGGTATTGGTGCATTAATTGATAAAAACATAGAACGGCTATTTAGAATTAATATCAATAAATATATGTTAACGAAGGATAAAAATTCTTTGAGTTATGCCCATCGTAAATTTTCTACGATGTATCATTCATTATTTCCTGATGTTCCTGATAGCGAAATTCCGACAATCTGGCAGTTTAAATATTTTTATGAGCGTGAATTCACGAAAGTAGCTCAACTTACTGCTCGAACTAATCCAATCATCTATGCAAAAGACATTCGAGAGCTCTATTCAACTGTCAACACCCAAGTCCTAGGGCCAGGTTCTCGCTATGAAATTGATGCAACCATTGCTGATATTTATCTTGTATCAGATTCTGATCGTGCCTGTATTGTTGGACGGCCGACTATTTATCTAGTTGCTGACGTATTTAGTAGAATGGTGGTTGGTTTCTATATTGGATTTGAAAATGCTTCCTATGTAACTGCAATGCAAGCTCTACAAGTTGCCATGACGGATAAAGTTGAGTTGTGCAAACAATATGGTTATGAAATTACACATGATGACTGGCCATGTATTGGATTACCCGATGCTATTTTAGCAGATCGGGGTGAATTATTGGGACATCAGATTGAAGCTTTGGAATATAACTTTTCTATTCGTATCGAAAATACCGCACCTTACCGTGGAGATTTAAAACCCATTGTTGAGCGTTATTTCAGAACTATTCAGGCAAAATTTAAGCCTTTTGCTTCTGGTGTAGTACAACAGGTTAAAGAAAAAAAACGTGGGGGCTCTGACTACCGATTAGATGCAACCCTTACAATAACTGAATTTAAGCAAATCATTATTGGTTCAATCCTCACACATAATTCGTCACATCAATTAACAACTTATGATCGTGATATAGATTTGCCTTTAGTTCCTATTCATTTATGGAATTGGGGAATACAACATCGCGTAGGTCGATTAAAACAAGTTTCTGAAAAAGCGTTGCATATTGCTTTATTACCTAAAGTTAAAGCAACCTTATCTGATCTTGGATTAAAGATGTTTGGAGTGTTTTATCATTGCACTGAAATATACGAACAAGGCTGGATGCATCGTAAAAAATCTATTTCTCGTCCAGAATCACTTCAAGTAGCTTATGATCCAAGCAATGCAGAAATGATTTATGTATTTTATGAGGAGCATAGTTTAAATTATTGGGAAGCTATCCTTTCTCCAAGATCAAGAGAATTTACGGGGTGTAGTTTTTGGGAAGTTTGGCAGGTTCAACACGAACAAAAGAAAATGAAAGCCGCTCAAAATCTGAAAACCAATAGGTCTCAAGCATATCTTGAAGAACATATTGAATCAATTATTGCTCAGGCAGATGCCAAAAAACCTTCTTTAACATCCAGTAAAAAAGTACGTTTGACTAATCTTCGGGAAAATAAACAAGCCGAAAAAGATCGTGAAAGATTGAAACAGAAAAACCATAGTCAAAAATCATCAAAAAGTGCATTGAATGTTCTAGAACACCCTGAACCGCCATTAGAAACAGTAAATAATATTATTCACATGCCTAAGTCTAGACAATCCATAGATTTAGACAATGATGAGGATTACAAACTACGTTTTGGTATTTATCAAGATTTGCTGGATGATCTTGAAGATTCTAACGATGAAAATTGATATTAATGAGATTTAAGTAGGCAGGATAAGATTATGACTAATAAAAATTACCATGCAGTGTATACCGTAAGTCCTGTTTCTGATTATCAGGGAAATCCTTTTATCGAGGCATTACCATCAATTTTTGAGGCAAATGATACTATCCAAGCCATTAAGGGTACTATCGAATTTAAATTGTCGGATCGACAACTTCCCAGTAATACTCGCGCTCATATTATATCGCAGTTATTAAATAATTTTTTCCACCCTATTAAACGGCATTTAACATTAGAACAAAAAATTTCTATTATGCTAAGAAAAGGGTATGTAGGGCGAAATATTGCTACGGGAGATTTAAATCGACATTTACAGAATAGTTTTGAACATATTAAAAGCAATGATGTTAATGCTTCTCGCCATACCGATTTAATATCAACAGCACAAAGTCTAGTGTTTATTGGGTTCTCTGGGAGTGGCAAAACAACTACGTTAAATCGTACTCTTAAGAATTACCCACAAAAAATTTACCATCCTGAATATAATTTCACTCAACTAGTCTATCTAAAAATAGACTGTCCATATAATGGCTCACTTAAATCTCTATATTTAAATTTCTTTAGTGCCGTTGACCGCGCTCTAGGAACTAACTACGAACAGCAATATACTGAAAAAAGACATAATGAACAAAAGCTATTGCAACTTATGGGACACATTGCCCATCTTCATGCAATCGGCCTTTTGGTGATTGATGAAATTCAGCACCTCATGGCAAACCGATCTAAAAATTCTGATGAAATGTTAAATTTCTTTGTGACCTTAGTAAATGTTTATAGCTTGCCAATCATTATGGTAGGAACACCCAAAGCAAGTAACATATTTGAGCGTGATTTACGTTCATCACGTAGAGCGGTAGGTTTTGGTTCAATTCACTGGGAACCCATAAAAAATGAACCCGCAATCAAAACCCCAGATGGAAAAGTGCGAAAATCCGAGTGGATGACATTTACAGATGCTCTTTGGAAATATCAGTGGTTAAGAAAAACTGATCCCCTACTATCCGATGAGTTACGACAATGCTGGTTTGATCTAACTCAAGGTATTTTAGATATTACTGTTAAGCTTTTTGTCCTTGCACAAATACGCGCAATTGAGTCTGGTTTGGAACGAATCACTGTTAAATTGCTCAAAACCACCTATCAGGAAGATTTTAAACCAATTCATCAAATTATAGATGCCCTACGTTCAGGTGATGCTCGACGCATTGCACAATATCCTGATTTGATTACACCTGAAATTGACAGACAACTGTTAAAACTTTTTTCAAAAATCGAAGAAAGCGCAATTGAGCAAGAAGATGAGCTTGCTGAATATCAAGGACATGCCGAATCCATCCGTTTACATACTCTGTTGCTTGAGCTAGGTTATGACACCAATCTTTTGATACCGCTAGTTAAAAAAGTATTTATTAAGCATCCTGATAAACACTTGACCGAGCTACTCCCCATTATTATGGACTGGTTAAAGCAGGATGTAGATCCAACAAAGAGTCCCTCATTATCCAAACCTAAAACATCCAAACCTAAACTGCTTAAATATGATCAATGGCATACATTGGATTCAGTTGACTTACGTTTTCAATTTTCACAAAAAGAGAGTGATCAAAGCTTTTATGATCATTTAAAAGCCCAAACAGATTTGATCTTTGATATATCTCATTGGATAAAACAAGTGAGTTAGGTATGCTAAATTTTCCTATGCCTTATGAACATGAGTTGATTTATAGTACAGTGGCTCGTGCTGGAATTCGTTTAGCATTTGAAAGCCCAAAGCAATTACTTGATGCAGTGTTTCAAAATAGAAAGGTTATTGCTACGGTTGATTTACCCTGTCATCTTAATTCTATTGTTAATCAGTATACTGAGGAACAATTGAGTCTACAAAATATAGTATATAGACATACATTATTTCCTATATATGCACCTTTTGTACCTGAAACAAGGCGACAACAATGTTTCAAATGGATGGCTAATATTTCACAAGGCTCGGTACACCTTTCTTTGGGAATTAATGCTTCACGAGTCCCTGTTATTCATAAACTACGTTACTGCCCACAATGTTTGAAAGAGCAAGCGCTTCAAAAAGGCGAATTCTACTGGCTACGTTTATGGCAAATACAGGGAGCTTGCTGTCCGCAACATGGCAGGCTCGTAGAATCAACAATAGATTTAAGATCATTACATCGTCATGATTTCATAGTACCTTCAGATGTTTTTTGTACTGAATGGAATCAGGTGCCAGCAACAAGTGATGAACTTTTCATTAGCTCAAAATTAATAGAATTGTTATCTACACCACCTTTTGTATCACCGAGTTACGAACAGTGGACGATGTTTTATAATGAATTAGCCAGAAGAAATAACTGTATTCGTGGGCAAAACCAAATTGCTTTCGATCAAATTTTAGAAAAAATATCGTTACGGTGGCCACAAAAATTTCTTAGACAATATCATTTGGATGACTTAGCTTCTGAAACCAGTTGGCTACGACATATTTTTAGAAAGCATCGTAAAAGCTTTAGTTATCTGGAACATATTATTGTAATTGAAGCTTTTCTAAATGCCGACTGGTCTTTTGCAGATATATTTACTCAAGTTGAGTCTTTCCAGAAAGTACAAACTCAACAGAATAATCAAAAAAGACAACAGGATACTAATTTTGAAATAACTAGAGCTGAGAATCGTGAGAAATGGTTAGATCTAGTACAAAACCATGGTGTTAAACCAGCTCGTCACCTGCAGGCAGCTCTTTATGCATGGTTATATCGAAATGATAAAGACTGGCTATTACAGACAAACCAAAATTTTCATCAGAAGTTTATTCCACAAGGGACTAAAATTGATTGGCACAAACGCGATCTTTTGTATATAAAGCAACTTATCCAGCTTAAGAATACTTTAATCTGGGATTTAGATAGTCCAAGACGTTCTGTGAAATGGTGGTTAAAACAGACATCTACTTCAAATACATTAGAGAAAAATTTACATAGACTACCTCTAATTAGACACTTTCTAGAGCGATATTGTGAAGATATTAGCTGTTATCAAATCAGGCGCCTAACAAAAGTTTTTATAGATAGTAATATCAACAAACAACCACTCCCTCAGTGGCGCATTCTACGAAAAGCTGGATTAAGTGAGGAGCGTATGACCTCTGAAACGAAAAATTTTTTAGAATACATCGTTCATGAATTCCCTAATTTTATTCAAAATTAATTGAATTGAATCCGTACCTTTATGAAATAATTTTTTAAAATTGTAATAAAATAAGTCTCAATATGTATGATAAATTTTAGTCAACCAATCAACGATTAAAATGGTAAAGTACTGATGATAAAAATTAAAAAATTTCCTGAAAATGCGAGAATTACTTTTTTAGGTTCTATTTTTAAAGACATAAAGAATAGGGAATGGAATATCACTGTTGGATTAGAAAATGATAAATATTCAACAAAAGATCAGAAATATATATTGAACCATGCTCGTTTTTCTAATATGCCATTACTGGCACGAAATCGCCGATTCAATCAGAATAAAAAATTTACTCCTTTTAATGAATCTACTATCACTATTAAAATAGAGGATTTGCAAAAATGGGATGTTATAATTAATCAATCAAATCAGTACCAGTTTAGTCATATTGTTAGCGATATTCATGCAAAACTAACTGATATCGAAATCGTTTTACCCCAAATCGAACTCGCTAGAGTATTATTCTTGCATAATGCCTATCTATCTCGTGCTGCATTGGATCAAGGATGTCTTTCTCGGGAATTTGATATCATAAAGGAAGACCATCAAACTCTTATCAATATTCCTGAATTCTGTAACTTCCCAATATCCCAATTTAATAATATCGGGATGCGTCGCTTGCTTGCATGGATATTACTTGATACACAGATACGAACATCCTTTGAAAGCATCTCCAAGAATTTTTTAAGTGAGAAATTGCAGACAAAATTCCGAGAATTCTGGAACTTCAATTTTGTCCCACCGTCATTAAAAGGTGCTGAAATCACATTAAAAGTATATTTTAGTGCGCAGAAAAATAAATATTATGTAAATGAAATTCTAGCAATATCAAACTTACCTACTGAAATTAATCATACAGTCATTTTTTGTAGTCCAAAATTTACTGTTAAAAATACTCAAGTAAGTTCTGAAGGTTCTTCCGGAGGCAGTAAACCTCCAAGAAATGAAGATCCTATAATTGATAATGAGAAAGAAGCTAATAGTGATAAGCCAACAGTAATCATTGATTCACCCAAAATTATAATGGCACTCTCATCACCTTTTGAAACAAAAAAAGCAGTAATTAAACGTTCTGGTAAAAAGGGTAGACTTAATAGCGATGATATAACTACTTTATCTGAACCTGATGTAAGTACAGGTGAATCTAGTATTTTTGGGGAAATTGGTCGAGGGGAGTTTGAAAATTGTCAGGATGAAAGTGATGACCTTGAGCTGTTCATGAAACGATTTGAAGCGTTTAAAATCATGATTGAGCAATTCACATCACAGCATAATATTCTGCCAAGAATTACCATTTCTAAACTTCCCGCTGTTAATCGATCTAGATTACATCTCACTGATGATGGCAACTTTCGATGTATCGTTGAAGTAAAACTAGAATTTCAAGATCAACCATTTATCATTTTAGAAATTGATACTAGTGACAATCACAAATCGCTTTCTACATTAATTGTTAAAGTTGAAAATTTGGAAGCATGGGAGCAACATTTTCAAAGTTTTAAAGAAGACATTATTAAACGCTCTTTGCGTTGGCCTACTGCAGAATCATTAAAAGGTATGGGCATTCCCAAAGGCCTTAATCATCCAAAAAATAAATTTGAGATGACTAGATCTGATCAAGAGTTTAAAGATTGGATAAAACGATTTACAGAAGTTTTAAAATCTAATTAATAGATTTTTTCATAGTATAAGCAGTTGATAAAATTATCTTTTATTTTTTGAGTATTTCTTAGTTTTATAGGAATGAGTCTTTTAACTATCTGCAATCTTAGAGGCGTAATTGCTTTAGTCTTTGAATTGTAGTTACTTATATTTAGGATGACACTTTATTACTAATTTTTTTATAGAGTTGAGGATATATCATGATCTACGATGATACTTTATTTTTTTAAAAATAAATTCCAAACAATGAAATCAATTAGTTATCATAAATTTAGGGTGAAACTTTATTACTAACCTACAATTGAGACATTTTTTTGAGCATTGGACAGTATCGTATCTTGGAATAATGGCTATTCAGCGATTAGCGGCTACAAAGCCTTAGTTGACAGACAGGAAAATAAGCAAGCGTATTCATTTCTTTTAATAAATATCTCATCTAGAAGTCTTTTAAAAATGAAAGTTTAGATGATGTCTGAATTTCTGTTGAAGTTAAAAAAATCAAATATGTCGTTACATATTACAAAGTTAAAATGAACACTTTTCACCCAATTTTATTTATAATCTTTTAGTATTAACATCAACATAATTAATGTTTTAATCATTCACTTATCATATAATTTGATCTAAAATCGTATTATTTTTATACCATACCAAAACTACAATTTATTTTGAGGCAAAATATGTCAAATCATTCACTTAAACTCACGGCTCTTGCAGCCGCAACTTCTTTATTACTCACGGCATGTGGTGGTGGCAGTAGTGATGGTGATCAATCTGCTCCATTTGTACCAAAGACTGTACAAGGTGTAGCGGTTGACTTCTATGTTGGTGGCGCCACTGTATCTTTCGATGATTGTAACGGATTAACCACCATCACTGATGATGAAGGTAAATTTAATTTTACAACTACCCCTACATGTAATGAGTCTGCGATTACAGTTATGGGTGGAACAGATCTTGTGACTGGATTGCCATTTACTGGAACACTTAAGCTTAAAAAAACAAATTTACAAAATCTTGCTGCTTCTGCCATTCTTGTTGCCAGCCCATTAACAACACTTCAATATTATGTAACCTCTCCCCAAGAGCTACAAACAATCCTGACAAATTTGGGTATTAGCAGTGCTAACGCTAACAATCTTTCTACTTTTGACCCTACCCAGTCAGCATCTGCCAAAGAAATGGCAGCCGTATTTGTCCTGCAACAGTTAATCACTCAAATTGAGGATAACTTGCAAGCTCTTCCAAATAGTGAGGGCAATGCAGCACTTACTCTAGAAGAGGCAACTGCCTTAGCTGTAAATGCGGTTGTTGAAACCCTGAATACTCCAAATCAACCTCTCTTTGATCCATCAACTGGTGCTATACAACCTACTCTGGTAACAGCAATTTTGAATACTGCTGTTGAAAATGCCAATCAAACACTTGAAGCAAATGGAGAAAATGTTTCTGTTCCTCAAGAATTAACTACCCAAATTCAGGCTAATATTGTAACTGTTGCTGATGTATTAAGTGACTTAGTGCAAACAGGCGGAACTGCAGCAAACTTAGTCACAGCTATTGAAAATAACAACACTGCACTTGAACAAATCCAAGATGCTGTAAAAACGCCTGTTATTAACAACTTCACCCTTGCTTCTTATTCTTTACAACAAATCAAAGCTTCTACTACAGCATCTCCATTAATCGTAAATCGTGCCGATATCAATAATACAGCCCGTATTACTTTTACGATGGCGAATATTAGCGCAAGTGTTAATGAGAGTACTGAAGTTGGCTTTAAAGTGGTTGCGACGCGTGGTGCAGTGACAGAAACTTTAGACTTGTATTTAGACAAGTTAAATATTGTATTTAATGCGGATGGCACCATCCAATCGGCGACTATTCCAGCAGGTGCAACCTTCAAAATTGCGTCTTCCTTAGGAAATATTACCAATGGAACATTTGAAGCGGATTCAAGTATTTCAATAGGTTCAAATGGTTCAATTTCTTTATATGACCTGGTACAGAACAATAGCGCTCTAGCTGGTTACTATAGTCAGTATTTCAATTTGCTAGCTGTAGGTGACAATATTGCGATAACAGCTGTTGTATCACCACGTATGTATGTGATTGCACCAGACTTAGGGTTAAGCAGCGGCTCTGTTACGATTAGTGATACTACATTAAATGGTAGTGCGTTAACCGGTCACTTTAAACTGAACTAATCTGAATTGATTAAAGCCAGTGTTTTCGCTGGCTTTAATTATTTAACTTTATTAAAGTGATTGAATTGATGAAATATGTTTTTACAACTCTAGGACTGGGACTATTTGCTTCCTTTTCCGCTTGGGCTGCACCGAATGATCTGTATTTACAAGCCAATACGTTTACAAAAAATGATACTGCTCTAAGCCTCGGTGTAGATGCGGTCAATGACACCATTGATTTCTTAGAGATCAGAGAAAGCGAAGGCGTTTCAGGGTCTGCAGGTGATTACACCGGTGCACATGTTCATCTTACCCATAAACTTTCTCCTGCTTGGGAACTTGAAGGAAATTATTGGCATCGAGAAATTGATTACGCGAAAGATACCAATACTATTTCCAGCCCTCTCATTGCAGTGCGTTATACACCTGACTTTAATCTCGAAAAAAATGATGCTTTAACATTCCGGCTCAGCGCTTGGGGCAATTTTTCTGATGAAATCAAAAAATCCACCCCGACTCAGCTTCAAAATCGTACCTTAGAAAAAATTGTTGTTCAAGATGCTAAAGATTGGCAACTACAACTGGACAGTATCTTCACCCGAAAAATCGATCATATGAATATGGTCAATTTTTTTACCACGGTTGGTTATAGCAAAGTCGAAGTAGATCAATTAAACCTTCAAGGAAAGGTTAATGGTTGTTTAATGGATCTGCAGATTCAGTCCAATAATAAGTACACTGGTCAATTAAGCCAACCCTGTCAGCTTGGTAATTTACTTATTAAAGAGCTAAATGCTTCCGGTGATGCCAATGAGTTTGGTATTGATATTCAGAAAGACCTGAATTATGACGCTTTTTATGCGGGATTTGGGGGTTCATGGAATTGGCGCTATCGCCAGTTTGAAAGCCAACTGGCTTATCAATATCAACGTTTATGGCGTAAAGATATTGATGACCGTATCAGCAATTTCGGTGCTTCACCGATTAAAGATAACCATAGCTTAGGTCTTAAATTAAATTATGATTTTACTCCTCGAGTGAGAGGTTTTATAAAAGGTGAAATATATCAACATAACTTAGTTGGTTATGTTCCTTTTTTATACAATGGCGTAACAGCTTCTCGTTTGGATAAAAAATACGGTTTAGCTTCTTTAGGAGTCACCTTTCACGGTTTCTAAACTCACTCTCTGAAGCTGAAGCAATATGCTTACTACTAAGCTCAAGTGATTCATAACCCCCTGTAATTTTTTATTGGGGGTTATTGTTTTATAACACTCCAAGTTTATCTCTATAATGTTTAAATACCTTATAAGTTCAGCATTATTTTCAGGAATATCGAGAGATCACATGACAAAACTCACCTGTTTTAAAGCCTATGACATTCGTGGCAAACTTGGTACAGAACTGAATGAAGACATTGCCTATAAAATTGGGCGTGCTTATGGTCAAATTTATCAACCAAAATCAGTCGTCATTGGCTGTGATATCCGCTTAAGCAGTGAAGCATTAAAACAAGCGACGATCAAAGGATTAAATGATGCGGGTGTCAATGTACTGGATTTAGGCATGACCGGAACGGAAGAGGTCTATTTCGGTGCATTCCATCTCGATGTTCAAGGTGGAATTGAAATTACCGCCAGCCATAATCCGATGGATTATAATGGCATGAAACTGGTGCGTGAAAATGCACGCCCTATTAGTACTGACACAGGACTTAAAGAAATTCAAGCTTTGGCAGAAGCAGAAAACTTTATTGAAGCTTCAAAAAAAGGCAGTACGGAAAAATACAATATATTGCCTGAATTTATTGAACACCTCATGACTTACATTGATGTTTCAAAAATTCGTCCAATGAAATTGGTGATGAATGCCGGTAATGGTGCAGCAGGCCATGTTGTAGATGCTATTGAAGAAAAATTTAAGCACCTGAATGTACCGATTGAATTTATCAAAATCAACAACGAAGCTGATGGTACTTTCCCGAATGGGATTCCTAACCCGATTTTAATTGAAAATCGTGATAGTACCCGGAATGCTGTGATTCAGCATCAGGCCGATATGGGGATTGCCTGGGATGGTGACTTTGACCGTTGTTTCCTCTTCGATCAGGAAGGTCAATTCATTGAAGGTTATTACATTGTGGGTCTGCTTGCTCAAGCGTTCTTGCTAAAACAATCGGGTGAGAAAATTGTTCATGATCCCCGTCTAATCTGGAATACATTAGCTGTTGTTGATGAGCATCAAGGTATTGCTGTGCAATCCAAATCCGGACATGCTTTTATTAAAGATGTGATGCGTGAACACAATGCAGTGTATGGCGGTGAAATGAGTGCGCATCATTATTTCCGTGATTTCGCGTATTGCGATAGCGGCATGATCCCTTGGTTATTGGCGGTTGTGGTGTTGTCTGAAACCAAACGATCATTATCAAACCTAGTCGAAGAGATGATTACGAAATTCCCTTGTTCAGGTGAAATCAACTTTAAAGTTGCTGATACTCAAACGACGATTCAAAAGATTTTTGATCATTATGCTGATCAAAAACCTGTGACTGATTATACAGATGGTGTGAGTTTAGATTTTGGCGTATGGCGTTTTAATGTAAGAGCTTCCAATACTGAGCCTTTGTTGCGTCTCAATATTGAAAGTCGCCGTGACAAAAATCCAAAACCAATGCAAGACTATATTGATGAGTTAACACAACTGATTCAGGCTTAAGCTTCGGTATTATAAATAGCAATAAAAATGGGGGCAGTTCATTCAGTTGCTCCCATTTTTTATCTTTTAGACCAATTAATTTTTATAACCAGTGGGATTTTGCTTTTGCCAATTCCAGCTATCCGCCAGCATATCTTCTAAAGCATATTGGGGTGTCCAACCGAGTTCAGCCACTGCACGACTATTATCTGCAAAAGAGGTGGCTACATCCCCTTCACGCCGTGGAGCAAATTCAAATGCAACCGGCACACCATTTACTTTTTCAAAAGTATTTTTAACTTGAAGCACCGATGAACCATTGCCTGTACCAATATTCCAGGCACGACAACCTTGAGCATTTAAACGATTATTCAAGGCACATAAATGCGCATTGGCCAAATCGACTACATGGATATAATCACGTACTCCGGTACCATCAACGGTATTGTAATCATTACCATAAATGGCTAGTTTCTCACGACGACCTACTGCCACCTGAGTGACAAAAGGCATCAAGTTATTTGGAATGCCTTGTGGATCTTCACCAATCTGTCCACTTTTATGCGCACCGACCGGGTTAAAATAACGAAGTAGTGCAATCGACCAACGTTCATCGGCAGCGGAAAGTTTTTGTAACAGTTGCTCAACAATCAGTTTGGTGTAACCATAATTATTACTCGGCATCCCTGTCGGCATATTCTCGTTAAGTGGAGATATATTCGCTTCGTCATAAACAGTTGCAGAGGAACTAAAAACCAAATTAAAGACATCTGCACGTTGCATTGCTTGAACCAGGCTAATTGAACCTGCAATATTATTGTCAAAATAGGTTAATGGAATTTGCTGACTTTCACCCACAGCCTTTAAACCGGCAAAATGAATCACCGCATCAATAGCATGTTGCTGAAATACTTGATCCAGCATCTGTACATCACGAATATCACCTTTAACAAAGGTCAAAGTTTTACCGGTCAGCTGTTGCACACGGTTAAGAGACTCTTCTGAACTATTGCAAAGATTATCCAGAACCACCACCTCATGTCCTGAATTCAACAGTTCAATACAGGTATGCGAACCAATATAACCTGCTCCGCCGGTTACCAAAATTTTAGCCATGTGTTTTTCCCAGTAATATTTGGATTAACCCTTGAGTAGATGCATCTAAACTCGAAATATCTTCCACTTCACCATTTAAAATCGGTAAAAGCTGATTGGCAATTTCTTTGCCTTTTTCTACGCCCCACTGATCGAATGGATTGATGTTCCACAGCACCGACTGTACAAACACTTTATGTTCATACATCGCGATTAGCATGCCGAGAGTATAAGGATTCAATTCTTGCAACAAGATCGTGGTGCTCGGCTGATTGCCGGTATATTGTTGATACAGCGGCAAAGATTCTAGTTCAGCTTGATCTAAAGCTTGATTACCAAATGCCAATAAGCGTGACTGCGCCAAGCAATTCGATAATGCTAAATGGTGCTGCTCAATCAAGGCCTCAGCATTTTCTGCATAGGTAAACTGATTGGAATTATAACGTTGCACCGGAGCAATAAAGTCACAACTTACCGCCTGTGTACCTTGATGTAACAACTGATAAAAGGCATGCTGGGCATTCGGCCCCACTTCACCCCAGACAATCGGGCAGGTATCTAATTGTACTTTTTTACCACTGCGCTGAATCGACTTACCATTTGATTCCATTTCCAGCTGCTGCAGGTAAGAGGCAAAATATTTCAGGCGGCCATCATAAGGCAGCACTGCATGGGTTTGAATATCAAGAAAGTTGTTGTTCCAAACGCCAAGCAAGCCCATCAGTACCGGAATATTCTGATTTAAAGGTGCTGTTTGGAAATGTTGATCAAGAGCATGCGCACCGGCAAGCAACTGCTTAAAACCCTCTACACCAATGGTTAAAGCGATTGGCAAGCCAATACAGGACCAAAGAGAGTAACGACCCCCAACCCAATCCCACAGTAAAAACTGATTTTCTTCGGCAATTCCCCATTCGGTCATTTTTTCAGGTTTGGTCGAAACACCGACAAAATGATGTTTCAGCATCTGACTATGTTGACCAAAGGCTTTTTCGAGCCATAAACGCGCAGTTTGTGCATTCGATAAGGTATCGATGGTGCCAAAGGACTTGGAAGAAATAATAAATAAAGTCGTTTCTGGACGCAGCTTGTGCAAGAGTTCGGATAACTGACTGCCATCAATCGTTGAAACAAAATGGACATCCAGTGATTTTACAGTCGCCTGCTTAAAATCAGATAAAGCCTGGGACACCATCAGGGGGCCCAAATCTGATCCACCGACCCCAATATTCACCACATCCTGAATCACTTCACCGGTTGCACCACGACATTGTCCGGCATGGATTTTTTCCACCAGGCTAAACATGCGTTGTAATTGATCATGCACCTGAGCTGAAAGTTGTGAATGTACTGGATCATTTTCAGGCAGACGCAGCGCCCAATGCATGGCTGCGCGCTGTTCAGTGTAATTAATGTGCTGCTCGGAAAAAAGTTTCTTAATCCATTGCCCTAAGTTTTGGGTTTCAGCAAACTCAATCAAATGCTCTAGTACACTTTGATCAATACGATGTTTACTAAAATCAACTACAAGCTGTTCAAATACGACTGAGAATTTTTCGAAACGCTGCTCATCTTGTGCAAACAGGTTATTTAAATGTAGTTTCTGAAATTGTTGTTTTAAATGTTCAAGCGTCGTCAAAATAGGCTGCTCTTCATTGAGAGCAAAAGACTGAATTGGCTGAGTCATTAGCGTCCTACTCCCATATAAGCAAAGCCTTGTGCCTTCACATAAGCCGGATCAAAAATATTACGCCCATCTAAAATTAATGGATGCTGCATGGTATGTAATAATTTTCTGTAGTCTGGACTCCAATATTGTTTCCAGGCCGTTAATAAACACAATGCATGTGCATTTTGCACCGCTTTATACTGATCATTACATAAGATCAGATCATCCCGCTGCCCATACAAGGCTTCTATTTCAGCCAATGCTTGTGGGTCATGCAGCTGAACCATCACGCCTTGTGCCCATAAGGCTTCCAGCATAATATGGATTGGAGATTGCTGAATCCGTGAAGTATTTTCTTTAAACGATGCGCCCCAAATAGCAACAGTTTTGCCTTTTAGATCACCTTGGAAATAATTCCATAATTTTCTGAACAACAGCTCTTTTTGTTGCTGATTAATTTCCCACACTTGCGCCAAAAGCTGACTTTTTACCCCACTCCCAGACACGGTATGAGATAAAGTCAAAATATCATGCGAGAAATTTTCGCCACCAAAACCGGAACCCGGACTTAAATATGACAGGCCAATGCGACTGTCTGCGCCCATCCCCTGACGGACATGCTCAATATCGATGCCTAATTTTTCTGCGACAATGGCTAAATCATTAATATAGCTAATACGTGTGGCCAACATGCCGGAAATACTCAGCTTGGTAAATTCAGCATCCAGAATTGGCATAAATAAATAGTTTTGCTCTAGGGGAAATAAAGGACGCATTAATTCCTTAATTTTTAAGCGGGCAGAGTCTTGGGTTAAACCGACAATCAGCTGTTTCGCTTGAGTCAAACTGACCAAAGCATTGCCTTCCTGTACTGTATCCGGCAAATAGACCCATTCATCTTGAGGCAGAATCTGCTGGAATTTCTCTGTGCTGTGTAGTCCCAAAGTAGAGGCATTGATCATTAACTTTGGATGAATAATCGCACGCTGTTGTAATTGCGCTAAAAGCTCTAATCCTGCCGGTTCTTCGGTCGGGCTAAAACTGAATAAATAAGCATCGACATCTAAGGGCAGATCAATAAATTCACAAAATTTTAAAAATCCGCTGCGTACTTGTTTTTCTAATAGATGATTAACTGATTCATCTTGAAAGTAATGGGCCTGTTGGCGCAAATCTGGACAGCTATCGCACCAATATACTTGATGTCCACATTCAGCCAATAAGGCGGCCATCACACCGGCATATAATGTTTTTCCAAATACTGAGACCTTCATAATCGCGTTCTTTTTTTAAAGTAAGAGTTCTTGGATAAGGAATTTAAAATCTGCACCGAGTTGCGGATGCTCAACCCCATAATGCAACACTGCTTTGAGATAGCCGAGCTTGCTGCCACAATCAAAAGTTTGACCTTTCATACGATAAGCTTCAACCAAGTCGGTTTTTTGCAACTCTGCTATCGCATCGGTCAACTGGATTTCATTACCCGCACCTTTCGGCGTATTTTCAAGCAGCTGCATAATTTTTGCAGGTAAAACATAGCGACCCACGACAGATAGATTGGACGGTGCCGTACCCACTGCCGGTTTTTCAACAATGCCCTGCATTACCATGCTTTCACCTTCATTCGGTGAATGTTTAACATCGACAATGCCATATTGATTAACCAAATGATCAGGCACTGCTTCCACCATAATTTGTGCAGCTTGTGACACATTGAAACGTTGAATCATCAGACTTAGATCATTGACTGGATCATGATCTTTAACCAATACATCTGGCAATAAAACAGCAAAGGGTTCATTACCAATCACGGATTTAGCACATAATACTGCATGCCCCAGGCCTAATGGCTGTGGCTGACGTACACTCACCACACTGACATGGGGAGGTAAAATTTCAGTAATTTCTTTGAGCAAATCAAATTTTTTTTTATGCTCGAGTATTGTTTCCAGCTCAAAATTACGGTCAAAATAATTTTCAATTGAAGACTTGGACGAATGGGTGACCAGAATAATTTGTTCAATGCCGGCCGCTACTGCTTCACGGACTACATATTCGATCGCAGGACGATCAACCACTGTCACCATTTCTTTGGGAATGGATTTACTGGCAGGCAAGAAACGAGTACCTAGACCTGCAACCGGGAGAATGGCTTTTTTGATCATCATCATACCTAACTTTAATTTACTTTAATTTCTTTACCGCGATGATAGCCATCAACATAATGCTCTAACTGTGTTAATGCCCAATTTATATCGGCATCAATAGCGGTAAGTGTATTAATTTTTTCAAAAATTTCAATTAACTCATCTAAAGGATAATGCTTTTCAAAAGATCTTAAAATACGAGTATGTTGCGTAATTTCAGTATCTTCGTGATCAATGAGTAATTCTTCGTATAGTTTTTCACCAGGACGCAAACCGGAATACTGAATTTCAATATCGCCATTTTGAGAACCTGTTTCACGCACTTTTAGACCACTCAAGGCAATCATCTGGCGGGCCAAGTCCTGAATACGAACCGGCTCTCCCATATCCAACAAAAATACATCACCGCCCTGCCCCAAAGCACCCGCCTGAATCACCAGCTGTGAAGCCTCTGGAATAGTCATAAAATATCGGGTTACATCCGAATGGGTCACCGTGATGGGGCCGCCTTTGGCAATTTGTTGCTTAAATAAAGGAACGACCGAACCGGATGAACCCAGAACATTACCAAAACGGACAATACTGACCTGAGTCTGATTTTGCGCCACAGCCATGGCTTGACAATACAATTCAGCCATACGTTTGGATGCGCCCATAACATTGGTGGGACGCACGGCTTTATCGGTTGAAATCAGGACAAAGGTTTCTACACCTTTTTTTACAGCCGCATTTAAGCTAAAGGCCGTACCAATCGAGTTATTTTTGAGTCCCGCAAGTGGATTACATTCAACTAAAGGGACATGTTTATAAGCCGCGGCATGATAAACAGTTTGTACTTGATATTGTTCAATGATTCTTTCTAATTTCGCCTGATCAAGCACCGTGCCCAAAATAGGAATAATTTCAATTTCAGCGTGTAAATTTAATTCTTTATCAATACTGTACAGCGCAAATTCTGTCAGTTCATAAATTACTAATTTTTTAGGCTGATTTTTAATAATTTGACGACAAAGTTCAGAACCAATTGAACCACCCGCACCTGTCACCATGACCACCTTATTCTGAATATTTTTTGCTAAAAGCTCAGGAATAGGCGGTACCGGATCGCGTCCTAATAAATCAATAATATCAATTTCTTGAATATCTGAAATACGGATTTCACCATCGACCAACTTGGTTAAGCCTGGAATTTCGGTAATTTTAAGATGCGCAGGTTCCAAAAATTTAACGATTTCATTTTTACGGATACGGCCCACTGAAGGTAAAGCAATTAAAATTTCATCAATTTTTTGTTTGCTCATGAGCTTTAAAGCCGTTTGGGAATCATAGACTTTCAACCGACCTAACTGCTGTCCGCTTAAAGAGCGTTTATCATCAATAAATAACACAGGTAAATGTTCATTGGACCGATACAGAGCCGCCGCTACTTGCTGTCCAGCATTGCCTGCCCCATAAATCGCCACCCGCTTTTTTTGAATATCAGCCTGTAAATAGGAACGGATAATAAAACGGATAATCCCGCGGCTAAACCAGACCCAAGCAAACATCATGAAGCCAAACATCAAGGGAATGGAGGTGGGGATAAATGCTGGCGTAAAATAGGCCAAGGCATACAGGCTAGCAACAGTTAATGCAGTCGCCAGCCCCATTTTAATCATAAACACTTCATTGTAGGTTCGCACAATAAAGCGATAGACTCCACATAAAAAGAGCAATATGACCGCAATCACGCTCACCCAGAGTGTACCAAAAGCTAGATTCGGCACGACTTCTGTACCCAGGTTAAATAGGCGAATAGCATAGCAGAGCCAGATCAGGACAGGAAAAGCACAAAAATCGAGAAGTATTAAAAATACGAGTTTTGCTGCTCGTGGTGATTCTACAAAGGGCGTAATGATAGATTTCATATTTACACTATTATTAAATTTTAAAATGTTATAAAAATTAATGAGGGATACAAGTTCCCACTTCTAGGAATGAGTTTTGGACTATTCTTTTACCGCCCGCCACTTTGACTCCCACACTTAGATGGGCAAATGCTTCAATGCTGACATCATGATCCAATAATGTGCCAATATTTAAAATCACGCCTTCCTTGATAATGTTATTCGTTCCAATCACACATCCAGCCATAATACTTACACCTTGACCAATCTGAGCTGTAGGACTAACTACAGCCCGTGGATGAATGACGGATGCAATTATAATGCCTAATTCAGCTAATAAAGATTGCCATGTTTGTCTTAAAGAGTTATTACCTACTGCTACAATCGCTCGTAGATTACTAGAAGTCAGGTGTTGTAAGTTAGCAATATTAGATACAATTTTGTATGCCCCAACTTGCTGGATTTCAGGCCATCGATCATCAGCAAATACAATTTCATCCCACTGCCCAGTTAGTTCAGCCGCTTCTGCAACGGCCAAGCCATAACCGCCTGCGCCTAAAATAAGTAATTTTTTTTCAGGCATTCGGATTTCCTGCTCTTAATTTAATAGCGATGAATATTAAAGGTAAATAAGCAATGAGTACTGCAATTTCTGGATATGTCCACTGTTGAGTTAAGGTCATATACGCAATGGGGAATAACCACAATAAGTTAATCGCTGCTACTGCCAAGGTTACAGGGGTATGACTCCTCCATTTACGCGATAAAATTTGATAACTATGACTACAATGTGCATCATACATTTTGTAGCCCTTCAGTACGCGCTTAATCAGGGTATAAGTTGCATCGACTATAAATACACCCAGGCAAATAATCCATGCACAAAATAGTGCTAAATTTTCTTTTAGGGCAATTAAAGCTAACACCCCCAATGTCAGACCTAAGAAGCCACTACAGGCATCACCCATAAAAATTTTGGCTTTGGGAAAATTCCACAATAAAAAACCCAATACACACGCAGCAAGCAAAAATAGAATTTGATTATTCAATGCTACGTTTAACAGTAGATATAGCACAGCCATACTTACCGTAACAGTAATCGCTTCAATACTTGCTATACCATTAATACCATCCATAAAGTTATAAAGGTTAAGCAGCCAAACTAAAAATAATACTGCAATAATATTGGCGATAAAACCAAGCTGCATACCGTTAAATACCGTAACTTCAGCAAACCCACCTAAACTAATCACTACCCCGATCGCAACTAGAAAATGGATTGCGAGACGCAGCATCGAGTTGATGTGTCCGTGATCATCTAAAAAGCCGAGTAATGCAATGGAAAAACCCGCAGCAATCAGGGTGAATCCTATATTTAACTCTAATTGTTGGCTATACATTAAAGCGACTAAAGCTAATAAGTAACTGCATACCACAGCGACCCCACCACCACGTGGAGTTGGTACACTGTGGGAGCTGCGCTCATTTGGGCTATCGATTATGTTTTTCTTTAGGGCGTAATGACGCATATAACTTGTAACTAGTAATGTCAGTATAAAAAATACGATGCTCAGTGCAAAAATTGACATACGTGAATTACTCTTTCATTTTCAAATAGTGTTGACCTGTTTGTAACATGGCTTGTTTTGCACTATAAGGTGCTGTCCAACCCAATAGCTTTTTAGCCTTGTTGGTATCTACTTCAAGGGATTCAAATAACTGTTCATAGAGTTTTGATTTACCCAAACATGCTGCACCAAGTTTCATTAGAGGCTGTGGAATATAAATAAAATGAGGTTTTTTTTGCATTCCTTGTTTTAAATATTGCACCAGCTCACGGGTAGAAAGACTTTCATTGTCTGCTACTAAAAAGGTCTGATTTGCTGCATTTGGATGCTCAATACAAGTTTGAATAAAGTCGACTAAATTATCGAGTGCAACAAAGGTTCTTTTATTCTTCGTTCCCGCGAATGGTAAGGGTAAGTTGGTCATTACCAATTTTAACAGTCGAGCAAAGTTACCAGGTGCGTGCGCAGCATAAACCAGTGGTGGACGAATAATAACTAATTCTGTTTCGGAATCTTTAAATAAAGCTGTGAGTGCTTCTTCGGCTTCAAGTTTTGAAACGGCATAGTCTGCATGCGGTTGAGGTAATGAGCTTTCCGTAAATGGCTCATTTTCAGTGGTTGAGCCATTGACTCCAATAGAACTCATAAAAATAAAGCGTTTCACTTTTTTTTCTAAAGCCTGATGTGCCAGCTGTAACGTACCCTCGACATTCACTTCGCGAAATGCTATTAAAGGATTACTACTTTGATCATTTAACATATGGGCACGACCCGCTAAATGAATAATGACATCAATATTTTCAGGTATTGGTTCAGCAAAAGTTTGCTCTGGCTGCCTACTGATCACTTGCTTTATATGATCTGGCGATTGATCATTCATTTTTCTAGATAATAATACTAAGGAATAAATTCTGTTTTCAGAAAGTTTACGGACTAAAGTTTTCCCAACAAAACCCGTTGCACCTGTGATTAAAATTTTCATGCTTAAAGTCCAAATTATTCGATAATATTTACAATTTTTTTAGCAATCTTTTTATAGGTTAAATTTTCAATTACAAAATTTTGTCCATTTTCACCTAATTTTTCACGTTGAGTATTTGTTAAATTATAAATATTCATTATACCCTCTGCTATTGCCTTAGGATTTTCTGCCTCTACTATAATCCCTGCATTTGCCTGTGTCACTAAATCACCTTTACCTGAAAAGGCATGAATAATTGGTTTTTTTGAATACAAGTATTCTGGTAATTTATTTGGTGCTATTCCAAAACGATATAATGAGTTTTTTTTCCATCCGATATAACATATATCAAATAAAGCTAATATAGATTGAATTTGCTTCTTTGGAATTGAATCTATAAAAGTTATATTATCTAAATTCAAAGATTTCGCTTGACGGATAAGTATTTCTTTCTCTTTTCCTGAGCCAACTATTACAAAATGGATATTATTGTTAATGGGTATAATATTTGCTGCTTCAATTAAATCATCCATAGCATTTGCTACACCCAAAGTACCCGTATAGCCAATAATAAATTTATTTTTAGGAATTTTTTCTAAAATATCTATCTCTAAATCTTCTTTATCTGATACCTCTGCTAAGGAAATACCATTAGGTATCCAATGAAATTTTTCTGAAGAAAACCCTCTGCTCTTTAAGTGCTCTACAGCATTAAAAAGGTTTGAAAATACATATTTAGATTTTTTATATGCTCTATCTTCAATCCATTGCATAAACCTAATAAAAGGATGATTTTCTGAATAACCGCCCAACTCAACTAAAGTTAATGGCCAAATATCGCGAACCTCGAAAATAAAAGGAACTTTAAAATATTTAGAAAGATAAGTTGCTCCTAAAGACCCTATAGGAGAAGGAGAAGAAAATAGAATGACATCTGGTTTTTCTTTAATGAACGAAGATATTTTTTTAACTTTATGTGAAAATCTGAACCAATTTAATACTCTTTTTTTACTATGAGCTTCTTCATATTTTAAAGTATTCACCCATACAAAAGAAAAATTATCATTAATATTTTCTATTAAATATTCAGAATCTAAAAGCTTAGGTAATCTTAATAGATGGTGGTTACTGGCTGCTATTAAATAAACCTTAAAACCTAATTTAGATAGTTCGTCAGACAGATAATAACTTCTTCCTGCTATACCCGTTTCAGGAGTAGAGGAATACTGATTAATAATCCAAATTGTTCTATTAGTATTCATATACGATATCTCAAATTTCAAAATCTGTTTTATTAAATTAAGTGAATAAAAATAAATAACATACTATAATTTACTAAAAAAAATTTCAGCTTTTTCCTGCATAATATACATAGGTGGTAATTTTACTAGATCATTGATCACAATAACGGGGAAATCCTTTTGTTTTAACTTTTTATTTATGTAAACCTGGAACAAAACTGTAGAATAATTACTGACTACAATTTTAGCCATTTTTACAGCATCCTCAAATGGTATGTTTAAAATTTCATCATTCTTAAAAACAATGTTAAGATCTGAATTTGGATATCTAGGATGAGGCTTTACAAAAATATTCCCACTATATAACTCTGATAGTTTATTCATTTTTTTATGAATAACTTCCAAATCTGCTATATCTTCAAATCCTTGAAGAAAGAAAATAATATCTCCCTCATTTTGGCTTAACTCTAGATCTAAAGCCGAACATGAAGACACTATAAATTTTGCTTGTACATCCATTTCCCTTAATACTTTTATATAGAAATCGTCCCACACATAAAATTTATCATAGGTAGAAAAACAATCTCTTAAACATAAAACTTTTTCGCCATGCATACAATTTGAACATATTTTACCATATGAATTAATATATTTTGTTAATATAGAAGAAGTAAAAGAATACTCATTAGAAACTAAAATTTCTTTTGCACAAGTTTTAACTATCCCACTATAAGATAATACTATATATAGACACTTTAACCAAAAATAAGGAAAGAACAAGTATTTAAATATAAATGTATAACAAAAAATAAGATCTTTAAAATTGAAATTCCTTTTATAAGATTTTTCCACCCAAAAGACTTCTTTATTATCAAAAACTTTAGGAAGAAATTTAGACTCAGGTAAAACTGCTATAATTTTACTATCAGATTGTTTTAATTTTTTTTTATTAAAAATAATTAATAAAATTACTGGGATTAAAATAAATATAGGAATTAATAAAACTATCAATAAATTAATAATTTTTTTTTCATCTTTTATTTGGCATTTATATTGCAAAAATGATCTACCCAAATAATCGTTTTTTTTAGTATTTATTTTTAAACTCTCAAAAAAATAATAATCAAAGCCTTCTCTAAAATTAAAAATACTCTTACTATTTTTTTTTCTACTTAAATATAAAAGAAACTTATTCATATACCTACCTGCTCATCATTCAAATCAATATAAGATATTTTAAATTTCTTAAAATTCAATATCAAAAGTTTAAAAACCCTATAAATTAATTTAACATAGCCAGTGTAAAGCCTACACTTTAAAGCTTTCACTTACCCCCCTATTTTTATTATTCATTCTTTCAATATAAATATAAATAATAGAGGCAATCACAATATCGTAAAAGGAAATACCCCATAAAAAACCATACTGAAAAATTGAAAAAACAATTATAGGTAATACAATTATCGTTTTTCTACCAAATATAAAAAGCCAACCTATAACAAAAAATATTGAGACTAAGAACCCATTAGAAGCTAGAAACTCTAAATAGCTATTATGTGAATGCCATATTGACCCCGATGCATTCCACCATAATTTAGTTCCTAAATTTCCGAAAAATAAATTTTCAGTCCAAAAACTATAAAAATAGTTAAAAATCTCATCTCTACCTGATAAATCTACCTCTCCACGCCCTCTAGTTAATTGCTCTATTATAGACTCCCATTTTAGAATAGAAATAACAATAATAGGAACTATTATAAGAACTAGATTCTTAATTTTAAAACCAAATAATAAAAATATACTAATCAATATTGATATAATTGCTGTACGATTAAAAGTAATAAATAAGCCGACTAATATGAAAGGTAAAATCACTTTCTCCCATAAAGATATTTTATTGCTTGTTTTCAAGAGCATAATTGATATAGTTGCTAAATAAACAATTTTAGTTGCTAAGTTGCTTGAATTACCACTAAAACCGAAAACTCGATTTTGATACAATATTCCACTATCATTTAGCTCACTTACAGTAGTATTATTTCTAAAGAAAGTAGGAGTGCCTGCTATATACTCTAAAACACCTATAATTACTTCAATTAAAATAAAAAATTGAATAAGCCTCAGGTCCTTAAGAGTTAAAAATTTACCAATTAAAAATGCTAATATTAGAAATATTATGTATGGAAAATCACCCAACACGCTACTATCATTAATATTTGATAAAACAGCTCCGAAAAAAATATTTAAGTAAATAATTATTAAGGCAGCAATACTTATAATTATATATCCCCAAAATTCTAATTTACTAAAAACTATTTTTTTATCAGTAAAAAATAATTCCCTAATAAAAATTAGTGGAATTATTGTTAAAACAATATATATTGGAAAAAATACTGTAGTAGATAAAAACAATATTAATGAAATCACTTTATTTATCCAATATAATTAAAAAGAGAAAATTACTATACTCAAGTAAAAATTCTACAACCTTATATTAACTATAGAAAAATTTAAATATATCTATATTATAGAATATTGAATAATAGCTTCTGCAATTAAAAAATCCACCTCAGTATCTATATCAATTGCTGTTTTTTGTGGCGTCTCAAATCCATATACATTCTCATCATAAAAAATTTGATTCTTTACTAAAAGTTCTTCTGTTTTATAAATATAAATGGAACCATTTAATCTATAAAATTTAGGTAAATCTTGACTTCGCCTCCCCTGCACTTCTGGACGGGTAAAGTCAGACATTGATAAATTTTCCGGTAATGTATTTGACCATAAAGGACTATGTTCTGTTTCTGAAACAGATACCACGCCCTGAGCTGCTTTTTCAAGAAAAAACTCTAATGCCTGATTTAACTCATCAATTGTTCGCAACGGCGATGTCGGTTGTAACAAAACAATTAAATGATTGGGTTTTGCTATATTCAGAAACTCAATCGCATGCTTAATGACATCAAAACTCGTTGCAGTATCGTGAGATAAATAGTCAGGACGTATAAATGGAACTTCTGCACCAAAATTTTTAGAAATTTCTTTAATTTCAATATCATCTGTAGAAACAATAATATTGTCTATGTATTTAGAAGCTTTTGCAGTTTCAATGCTCCATGCAATTAATGGCTTTCCAGCAAGAGATTTTACATTTTTTCTGGGTAATCGTTTACTACCACCACGGGCAGGAATAAGTGCAGTTACATGATATTGATTCAACATTAATATTTACCAAAATCCAAATTGATAATATCGCGTTGTGCTCTGTTGTAATCTTCCATCTGACCAATATCTAACCAATACTCATGCAAAGGATAACTTGCAACTTTTTTAGATTTATTAATTTGTTGTTCAAGTATAGTAGGCATACCAATAAATTGTGCTTCAACTTGTTCCAATAATTCGGGAGAAATCACATAAATTCCTGTATTAATATCAAAATAATAACTTGGTTTTTCTGTCATACTTTGAATATTACTTTGTTCAGAATTAACTACACCATAAGGTATTTGGTATTGGAATTCACGAACACACATTGTTGCAATCGCTTCATGACTTTTATGGAAATCGAGTAGTTTAGTAAAATTCATATTTGTTAGAACATCTCCATTGATCACAATAAATGGTAAATTAATGTCTTGACGTGGCAACAGACTTAATGCGCCACCCGTACCTAACGGCTCATTTTCATGTACGTATTGAATCTGAATATTAAACTTTCCACCATTTCCAAAATGATTTTGAATAATTTCAGGCAAATAATGAGTCGAAATATAAAACTTATAAAAACCTTGTTCTTTTAAACTTAAGATAATTGTTTCTAATAATGGTTTGCCACCTATAGGAAGCATGGGTTTCGGACATTTGTCTGTTAGTGGGCGTAACCTTGTACCAAAACCACCCGCCATAATAAAAACTGGATTTTCTTTTCTTTTGGTACGAATCAAATCATCTAAAGTAATAATATTAGCCAATTGACCATTTTTGATAATAGGCAAAGCTAAATAACGTTTTTCTCGCATAATTTCAAAAATTTGACGATCTGTTAAGCTACCTTCATCAATTGAATATGGTGTAGTGTGCATAATGCTTTCAACTGGAGCATGCAAATCTTGCCCTTTCAATAAACCACGGCGAATATCACCATCCGTGATACTACCAAGCAAATGATTATTTTCATCTACAACAAGTACAATTCTTAAAGCATACAAATCCAGTAACTCTAAAGCTTTCAGAATTGTGTCTTTTTTATTTAAAACAATATTTTTAATATCACTCATAACTTTTTTAGTTCCTTAGCAGGCGCACCAATATATGTGGTATTAGCCAAAGTATTTTTTACTACAACTGCCCCTGCGCCAATCATTGAATACGCGCCCAATATTTTAGGCTTATCTAAATTGCCAGGTAAAATAGTCGCATTTGTGCCTATATAAACGCCTGCTTCGAGTTTTACACAGCCCGATATATTCACGCCAGGCATAATAGAGACATAATCATCAAGCTTACAATCATGTCCAACGGTACTATTGAAACTTATAATGATAAAATCACCGAATTGGCATGAGTTTGTAACTCTTGCACCTGCAGCAACAATTACCCCTTGACTATTCTCTAGTCTTTCTTTAATACCGTAACCCAATGAAGTCTGAGAGTGAACCAAATTGGGATAATGTAAATTAGGATAAAAATCATGGATTTTTTTACGTATTTTAGGATCAGCAATCCCAATTACAAAATCTACTTCTGACTGAGTCACAACTACAGATTCAGCCAAAATCGGAAATCCTAAAAAAGATTGCTCATGATATTTCTCTTTTTCCAAGAAACAAATATCAATATACCCTTGATCTATTGCTAAATCTAAAAGTTCTTTAGCAAAACCACCTATGCCAAAAATTGCGAGTTTATTCATTTAAATTTCTATAAAATCATTCTTTTTAAAGGCACGTTTTGCTGTTGTATCTAAAACATCCCAATATTTATTTGGCTCTAAACACACATGCCCCGCTCGTTTTGTAGTGATATTCTCTGAAGTCAGTAACTCACCTTCATCAATATCGCAACTCGCAACAATACTACGTCGTACCAAGTAGTAATTATCACTTTCTTGCTCTAACATAAATTTAATGCCATCACCAAGCGCAGCATGCGTTTTATGCAAAATTTCAACATAATATTTAAATTCTTCTGCTTCCATAGAGGCTGCATGGTCTGGGCCTTCCATAGTTTTATCAAGCGTAATATGTTTCTCAAAAATTCGAGCGCCTAAGCTTAAGCTAATAATTGCTGCATATTCATCTAGAGTATGGTCTGAATAACCTGTAGTTAAACCAAATACATTTTTGATGGTTTCTATTGCACGTAAGTTCGTTTGTTCAAAAATTGCTGGATATTGCGTCACACAGTGTAAAATTGAAATATGTTCTTTTAACTTCTTACGCACATCAAACTTGGAATAAGATTCTCTAAATAACTGTTGTGATGGGCGAATTTCAGTTCCTTTATCTAAAACAAAGGCAAAGACTGAAAGTGCCTGCTCAATATCACCTAAACTGGCAGTACCCGTTGATAAAATTACATGTTTACCAGTACAAGCCAATTCATATAAAAATGGTAAATTCGAAATATCTGCAGAAGATACCTTTAAGAAAGGAACATCTAGTTCATTCACTAAGAATTTTAAACTTTCAGAATCAAATGGTGTCGAAATAAATGTTATCTGCTCAGCCTTACAAAAAGCTTGTATTTCTTTCGTTTGTTCATAGGTTAGCTCAAGACTTTTTACCAACTCCAGTTGGCTTTGTGTTGAACCTGTATTTTCTTTTTGATATGCCGCCATTTCAGTCTGATCAGACAGCAAACTATCCGCTTTAAACGTCTGAAATTTGACTGCATTTGCACCACACTTTTTCGCTTTCAGAATGAGTTCTTTTGCTAATTCAACAGAACCATTGTGATTTACACCAATTTCTGCAATCACATATACTTCTTCTGGATTAAAAATCATAAAATGGTGCCTTCTTTTTAAAATCAGTAGTCTTAATTAAATTGATTATTTTTTCAGAGGTATTACCTAGGCCAAGTGGAGGTATTACATGACTTAACTCTTCTTTAGAAAAATGAATTGCTTTCTCTAGGGCTGCATGAATTTCTTCTTCATTCAATGCTACATCAATAATCGACTCACATCTTAACCGACCTTTTTGACGATCACCGATATTTACTGTTGGAACTTGTAAAGCAGGTGCCTCAGATAATCCACTTGAAGAGTTACCAACCATTGCTAAAGAATATTTTAAAACACTTAAATAATTTTGAATTCCAAAGTTTTTTACCAATAAAACGCGGTTAGGAATTTCTTCTTTTAAAGCTAACATTGCTTTTACAATTTCAGTATTACCATTGTCTGCATTTGGATAACTAAAGACAAAATTAATCTCAGAATACTGTCTTAAGGCATTAAACAAGGGATTTACATTTTCATCTTTTAGATTAGTTTCAGGGTGATAGGTAATTAAAAAATAGGGTTTTGAAAAATCAAACTCATATATTTTATTTAATTCTTTAATACTTCGAAATTCAGTTCGTTGTATATGATCTAAACCCACCGCACCTACATTAAATACTTGACTGGGTTGTTCGCCCAATTGAATGATACGATTTTTATAAACCTCTGCTGCTGCAAAATGGATATTTGACATTTTACTAATTGCATGTCGAATGGATTCATCATAAGCACCTTCTGTAATTTCACCACCATGCAAGTGCGCAACGGGAATCTGCATAATCAGTGCTGCTTGTGTCACAGCAAGTGCTTCAAAACGATCACCTAAAACAACCAGTAAATCAGGTTGCATGCGTTTAAGTGCATCTGCAAACCCGATTAATCCAACCCCCATAGATTTTATAACCGCACTTGAACTGTCCGATGACAGTAACATTTCTACCGATTCAGTAATCTCGAAACCATCATTTACGATTACTTTCCAGGTCTCTCCATGTTCAGGTGAATAATGCATAGCTGTAGCAAGAATTTGTAACTCAAGATCAGGATCGTTTTGAATATCCTTCATGAGCCAATACAACAATCCATATTCAGCACGTGTACCCGTAAATACAGCTATTTTTTGCATTTATTATGACTCCAATGGAACTGAACTAGGAATATTTACTACCCGCTCTTCTAGCCATTTGGAGTGTGTCAAATTATCTTGTAAGGCATTTTCATACATTGGCAAGTTAGTCATCAACGTCCAAATCGGGCGAGTCATGACTTGATTTGTATTTGTTTTATTAAGGATGACGTCCCGATGTGCTTTATCTGAACAAATAATAGCATTTAACCAATAATTTGAACGACAATCTTTTGGTTCAACCACAAATTGTACCTCGGTATTGGCAAAGAACTCTTGATACTGGCGCGCCAATTGACGCTTCTTCAAAAGAAAGCTATCTAAGTTTTCTATTTGCGCGCACCCCAAAGCAGCATTTAAATTTGGCATGCGATAGTTAAAACCATTTTCATCATGGTAAAACTCATAGGGATGGGGAATTTTTGCAGTCGTGGTTAGATGTTTAGTTCTTATTCCTAACTCTTCATCTTGACATAACACCATCCCCCCCCCCCCTGTAGTAATAATTTTATTGCCATTAAAACTTATTGCAGAAATCGGTCCTAAAGTGCCTGTATGCTGTTCTTTATAATATGAGCCTAAGCTTTCAGCTGCATCTTCTACTAAAACAAGACGCCATTTTTGTGCCAAAACAAGTAATTCATCTAATTCAACTGGATGACCAAAAGTATGCATTGGCACCACAGCAGAAATACGTTTATTTGATCCTTTATGACGGCAAATACTTTCATCATCAATAAATGCATACTCTTCTAAATACTGATCTAAAGCTTTTGGACACAAACCCATTGTTGCTAGAGAGACATCAATAAATAACGGTTCTGCACCAATATAAGCAAGTGCATTACATGTCGCAACAAATGTAAGTGCTTGCGTAATAACGATATCATCTCGTTTCACCCCTGCCATTAATAAAGCGATATGTAATGCTGCTGTTCCATTTACCGTCGCAACTGCGCGTTTACAACCTGTAAACTCTTGAATTTTTTCTTCAAAGTTCGTAACAAAAGCGCCAACACTAGAGACAAACGTACTTTCAATTGTATCTAATACATATTTTTTTTCATTACCTAAAAATCTAGGCTCATGTAATGGAATAAATTGATTTGTATTATAGATATCACGCACAAATTGATTAAATTTCAAACTATCCATTACATTTTTCCATCTAAATACAAACCTGTTTCTTTGTGACCAAAGTTAGGCATCATATAGTTGAACAGATCAACTACTTCTTCTTTATTCCACTGTTTAGAAGACATCATGTATTGAATTTTTTCTTCAAATGCTTTTAGTTTATCTTCCTCAACATTCAGTGCATTTTTAATCACACCTAAATTATTAAAACGCTGCATATCCAATACTTCGTTTTCAGTGAAAAATTCTTCAAAATCTTTTTCACCTGTAGTATTGCTGCCTGCAAACAAGCATGGCCATTTTCCTTGTTGAGGTAAGGTTTTAATTAACTCACGTGCTTCATCTTCAGATGTACATAAATAAGGTTCATAACCCAAATTATTTAAATATTTTACGGCAATATCTGCGAAAGTGATTAAATGCAAATGCTCACTTAACTTAGGAAAGAAAATATCTCTATTCTCGCCCAACAAACAAGACATTAAACACAATTCACCAGACTCTTTAGGTGTCACAAAATAGCGTCGAATATCATTTGGTGCTGCAATAGGTTGATTTTTTTGAATTCGCTGATTAAAACCATGCAATAGCGAACCATCAGAAAAAGCAACATTCGCAAAACGTGCTGTAGAAATATTAATATGCTGACTCTGGCGCATAAGAAACATCTCCATGATACGTTTAGAGCCGCCCATCATATTGACAGGATTCGCAGCTTTATCTGTAGAAACACAAAAATACTTCTTCACACCTTTTTCAATAGATTGTTGAATTGTTTTTTCGGTATTTAAAATATTGACATGAATCATACGCATGAGCGTAAAAGGGTCTTTTTCACTACGCACATGTTTTAATGCTGAAAGATTCAATACATAATCAAAATCACCATCATTTTGAATAAATGCATCATATTCAACTGAACCAATATCGAGTGCAAATGTTTGAAAATCGCCCTCAATATAACCAAACGAGCTACGAATATCACGCACAACTTCAGTTAGATTATTTTCAGAAATATCGACAACGTGAAGCTTCTTAGGATTCCTTTTAAAAACTTCTTTCACAACAGCTTGACCAATTGAACCTGCGCCACCTAATATAAGAAATTTAGATTTAGAAACAATTTCAACTAAGCAATTATTCCACTTCTGAATATCGTCAAAAAAAAGCTCTTGGGTCCGACCTATTAAATTAAGCATTTTTCTTACCTTTAATAAAAAATAACCATGGCATTGGGTAAACTTTAGCGGATAGATACCATACAGACATAAAGAATAAGACTTGCACACATAAGAATGAGTATGCAGCTCCCTCTATTCCATAATATTTTACTAGCATATACGTAAGAGGGATATTAATTAAACCCGACGTAAAAGTAATCATCGCTAGCAATTTAGTTTTTTTAGTGAAAAATATATAATTTGTCACCAAGTAATATAAACCTTGTAATGAGAACCCAAGACAGATTATCCAAATAATAGGTTTCGCTTCTTGAAATTTACTACCGACGATATAGGGTAAGAAATAGGTCGCTATAACCGCCCAAATCATTCCCATACATAAAATAAAAAACATTGATAAATATGTTTTTTTAACCATAGCTAGCTTATCAATATCTTCATTTGACAATGATCTCATTAACCAAGGAGAAAAGACTTTATTGAATGAGTCCGCAAATAACCCCATTGCTTGACCAAGTTGCACTCCAACCATATATATGCCTACTGCAACAGTACCCAAAAAATTTGTAATGATTACCCGATCCATACTATAAATCGCAAAAGCACCTATAACATGTGGGATTAAGGGCAATCCAAATTTTAAGGCATCTTGCATATCAAGTTTGAGTGTTGAGGGTTTTTTAAATAAATTTTGCTTATAAAGCAGAAAAACTGAAAGCAATCCAAAAATTGAAATTGCTATCGCTTGCCCTAACAACCTTCCTTCCCAAAGCATGCCAATAATAAAAATAAAAAATAAGGATAGGAATGCATTAAGAGCTGTATTTGAAATTTGTAAAGCGCCATATTTTATAGCTTCACCTTTTACAACCCAGACTGTTAACTGTAATTTAATCAAAAATTGGAAAAAAGAAATAGCGACTGCAATTAAAATCCATTTATAAGGAATACCTAGAAGTTCTTCTAACCATACGTCTGAAAAACTCAAAATCGCAAATACACCTAGAGCACTTAAAACCAATAATAAAATACAACTTGTAATATATTCTGCAAATTTCTTAGAATCCAATTTGAAAAAATTAACGTTAACTGCACCTTGCACGCTTAAGCCCACAAAGGCGTTGGTTAAAGTTAATAAAATTGTAAACATGGCAATAACGCCATAATCTTCAGGAGAGAGTACTCTTGTCAAAATAGGCAATAATAAAAATGGAATAGAAGCATTGACCATATTCGAAATCAGGTAAATGCTTCCAGTACTCAAAAGTGTTTTATTTAACATTTTATCAAACTAAAGAGTAAACGACTTTTTTTAAAGTTTCTTCTGGAAGATAAGGATGCATTGGCAAACTCATCACTTTTTCTGCAATTGCATCACCTACAGGTAAACTCACATTCGCATTTTCAACCGCAGGTTGTTTATTCAAAGGAATAGGATAATGCACTGCTGTAGGTATACCCTCAGCTTTAAGCTTTGCCTGTACCTGATCACGATTTTCTACCTGAATGGTATATTGTGCCCAAGCACTTTGGTTATGTGATTCAATAAATGGTGTCGTCGAAATACCCGCCTCATTAAATAACTTGGTATAAGTCTCTGCAACACGTTGACGTGCTTGCATTTCATCATCCAAAATCTCAAGTTTTGGCAATAAAATCGCAGCCTGCAAAGTATCTAAACGGCTATTCATACCCACACGCACGTGATGATAACGACGATCTTGCCCATGACGTGCAATTTGACGAATGACTTTTGCAAGCTCTTCATCATTGGTGAAAATAGCACCACCATCTCCATAACAGCCCAAAGGCTTGCTTGGGAAAAAGCTTGTACAAGCCACTGTTGTTAAATTACAACTTTTACGACCTTTGTATGTTGCACCAAAACTTTGTGCAGCATCTTCAATTACTGGAATATTATATTTGGCGGCTATGGCATTAATAGCATCAAAGTCAGCACATTGACCATACAAACTTACAGGAATAATGGCTTTGGTGCGTGGTGTAATCGCCGCTTCTAATTGCTCTATATCCAAGTTATAAGTTTTCGGGTCTACATCTACATACACCGGTGTTGCACCTAATATTGCTACGGTTTCCGCAGTTGCAATATAAGTAAAGCCTGGGGTAATTACTTCATCTCCTGGCCCAATACCAAAAGCCATTTGGGCAATTTGCAACGCATCTGTACCATTGGCACAGGTAATGCAATATTTGGCACCTACATAAGCTGCCAGTTTTTCTTCTAACCCTTTAACTTCAGGCCCTAAAATATACTGACCATGTTTTAATACGTTTTGAATTCCTGACTCAATTTTATCTTTCAGGCGCGCTTGTTGCGCTTTTAAATCAATAAACTCAATCATATTTATGCCTGTTGTTTGGTAACTGTATGACCATCTAAACGATAAATTGCACCCGTATGTGAACATACAGTTTCAGCTTCACCGCTCAATGGTAAATCTAACTGTTCACCAAACTCACTCATCCAACCAATTTGTTTTGCAGGAACACCTACCATTAGTGCGTATGCAGGAACATCTTTATTGACTACCGCCCCGGCACCCACAAAAGAATATGCTCCGATGGTGACACCGCAGACAATGGTACAATTTGCACCTAATGTGGCACCCTTTTTGACCAATGTATTCAAATACTGATCTTTACGCTCAATTAATGAACGTGGATTGTATACATTTGTGAAAACCATACTTGGCCCACAAAATACACCTTCTTCCAAAGTTACGTTGTCGTATACCGAGACATTATTTTGTACTTTACAGTGGTCACCAATAACAACTTTATTACCGACAAAAACATTTTGACCTAAAGATACACCCTGCCCAATTTTGGCACCGCCACAGACGTGGACAAAATGCCAAACACGAGAGTTCTCACCAATTTGAGCACCCTCATCCACAATTGCACTTTCATGTTGATAAAAACTCATCATGTTCTCCCTTATTATTTGACTTTAGATAGTAAAGGATGCGGATTTGCTGGATTTTCAACTAAAGGTGCAACACGAATCACCTCAACAGTTTCAATCGCAGCACGGTTTTCTTCTATACCATAACCTTTACCATCAAGAATGCGTTGATAGCTTTGAGTATGAAGATCGGTAAAGCCACCTGAAAATTCAAGTTCTTCATTTTCAATGGTAATACTGCGGTAAGTCAGTTTCTCACCTTTAACCGCATTGGATGGCAAGTTATTCGCATCAATAGACAAGAACCAGCGTACGCGCGCACGTTCATATTCTAGATAACCCGAAGCAGTTTTTTCATCACGAAAATGGACTTCATTTTTAACAATTTTGCCAAAAACAAAATGCAGCATGTCATAAAAATGCACACCAATATTGGTCGCCACACCGCCAGATTTTTTATCTACACCTTTCCATGACTTTAAGTACCATTTACCACGAGAAGTTAAATAAGTCAGATCCACATCAAAAATTTTATCAGCGGGTGCAGCCTGAACTTTATCACGCAAAGCAATAATAGAAGGGTGTAAACGCAGTTGCAGAATCGAATTTACTTTTGCACCATATTGTTTTTCGTATTCTGACAATAAATTTAAATCATCGGAACTTAAAACTAGAGGCTTCTCACAAATGACATCAATACCATTTTTTAATGCGTATTTCATGTGGGGTGCATGCAAATAGTTTGGTGAGCAAATAGCCACATAGTCGAGTTTTTCACCTTTAAGCTTTTGATCTTCTACATAGGCTTCAAATTCTTCAAACTCGGTAAAGAACTCTGCTTCAGGAAAATGGCTGTCCATAATTCCAACTGAGTCATTGACATCCATTGCTACAGCTAAAGTATTGCCTGTTTCTTTAATCGCTTTAAGGTGACGAGGCGCGATATAACCTGCAGCACCAATCAGGGCAAATTTTTTCATATCATCTACTTCTTTTTAAATCTATAAATTAAAGACGGAAAACTGTAAAACCTTGCTCAGTCATTTCAGATCGTTTAAATAGGCTCTTAACATCTGCCAAGACAGGTTTTTCACCACGTACATATCCACGTAATTCCTGTGCCGAAAGATGACGAAACTCATTATGCCCCACCGCAACTACTACGCTATCGACAGGATACTCAGCATTTACAAGACCAAGCTCAATTCCGTACTCATCTTTGACTTCTTTAGCATCCGCCCATGGATCGCAGACAACAACACGTACACCCCATTGCTTAAACTCTTCAATCACATCAGCAATTTTACTATTACGTATATCAGGACAATTCTCTTTAAAAGTTACCCCTAAAATTCCCACTGTGGCAGTTGTGACATCAATTCCGTTCTTTACCATATGCTTAATGGTCGATTGAGCCACATATTGAGCCATATTGTCATTAATACGACGTCCAGCCAAAATCACTTGTGGGTTATAACCCACTTCTTCTGCTTTATGGGTTAAGTAGTACGGGTCTACACCAATACAATGTCCACCCACTAAACCTGGGCGGAACGGTAAGAAATTCCACTTACTCCCTGCAGCCTCTAATACATCTACAGTATCAATACCAATACGGTCGAAAATAACAGATAGCTCGTTTACAAGTGCAATATTCAAATCACGTTGCGTGTTTTCAATCACCTTTGCAGCTTCGGCCACTTTTATACTGGTCGCTTTGTAGGTGCCTGCAGTAATAATACTGGCATAAACAGCATCTACAATATTTGCAATTTCAGCTGTACTACCACTCGTAATCTTTTTAATTTTAGTCAGTGTATTAACTTTGTCACCTGGGTTAATACGTTCAGGACTATAACCAACAAAGAAATCTTGATTAAACTTTAAACCCGATACCTTTTCTAATACAGGAACACAGACTTCCTCCGTCGCGCCTGGGTAAACGGTAGATTCATAAACAACAATATCGTTTTTCTTTAAAACTTTACCAATGGTTTCACTGGCCTTTTGCAAAGGCGTTAAATCAGGACGATTAACGTGGTCAATAGGTGTAGGAACTGTAACAATAAAGAAATTACAGTCTTTTAAATCATCCAAATTTGCTGAATAAGTTAAATGAGCCGATTGTACTAATTCTTCTGGTGATACTTCTAAGGTATGATCTTGACCACTTTTTAACTCATCAATCCGTTTTTGATGAATATCAAAACCCACGACTGGTACTTTTTTTCCAAATTCAACCGCTAAAGGTAAACCAACATATCCTAGACCAATTACGGCAATCTTGAGTTCTGACAAAGTGAGCATTTTTGAGCCTTGCTTATTTATATAATCTAAGAGGTGAATAAAAACGTTAAGAACTATATCAGAAAATCAAGTATTTTTTGTTGCTAATTTATATAAGAATCAATCAAAAAAGCTTATTAAATATTTTTTAAAAGATGGGTTTTTATTGAATTTATAATATATTTATCTGCTTTCATTTAACACCTTTCATCTATTTATAAACAGTAAACAGCTTACAATTTGTTATATTTTTTTCGTAATTAGAAAGGTAGAATAACTTAAGTTAAAGTTTTTAATAATTTTTAAAACAGGATTTAGAGTGAGAAAAATTCAATATACTGCTTTATTGGTTTTAAGTTGTGCCATGACGGGTTGTGCAATTACTTCTGGTTTACAAACTTATGATTTACCAAGTGAAGGAGTTTACCAAACGGATTTAGGCACTCAGGTGAATGTCATCAGACTCACTCAAGAATCTTTATTTGCGGTACAACCTGCCGAAATTAATCTTCGCCAAGATTATGCACATTTGTTTAATGCTTCCCATAAAAATTATAAATTAAGTTCAGGCGATATTCTCTCTATCTATCTTTGGGCGTATCCAGATATTACTCCACCCACCACAACTATTAATAATGAACAATCTGTTCAGGCCAATGGCTATCAAATTGACCAAAATGGCTATATCCAGTTTCCCATGATTGGCCGTTATAAGGCAGCAGGAAAGTCTTTAACTCAGGTCAATCAGGAGTTGCGTAGTCAGCTTTCTCGTTATTTAAAAACCCCTGACGTGATTGCTCGGGTATTGTCTTATCAGGGACAGCGCTTTTCTGTACAAGGTAATGTCACCAAAGGCGGACAGTTTGCACTGAGCGATCAACCTGTCAGTGTGTATACGGCTTTAGGCATGGCGGGTGGTGTGAATTCTCAACAGGGTGACAATGCCTCTATTACTTTGGTCAGACAAGGCCGTACTTATCAACTCAATACGATTGAGCTGGAAAAAGCTGGACTTTCTTTACATAACTTATTGATACAGCCGAATGATACCCTGTATGTCAATTCACGTGAAAACCAGAAAGTTTATGTGATGGGTGAGTCGGGTAAAAACCAGTCTTTGCCTATGCGTGACCAAGGTATGAGTCTGAGTGATGTGTTAGGTGAAAGTTTAGGTTTAAATCCACTCTCTGCCAGCCGCAGCAAAATTTATGTCGTTCGTAGCAATGCTGTTGATACTTCTACAGAAGTGTATCAATTAGATTTAACCAGCATTGCCGATTTTGGTTTAGCCAATAAGTTCAAAATGCGCAGCAATGATATCGTCTATGTCGATGCTTCAGGCTTGGCACGTTGGCAGCGTATCGTGAACCAGGTTATTCCGTTTTCAAACGCACTTTATAATCTGGATCGCTTGGGGCAATAATGCAAATTCAGAATATTCTTGTGGTTTGCGTAGGTAATATCTGTCGTAGTCCAATGGCTGAATATTTATTAAAACGGCAGTATCCGCAACTTCATATCGTGTCGGCAGGTATCTCCGGTTTAACCGGTCATGCTGCTGATGAAAAAGCCATACTCTGTATGCAGCGTTTAGGTATCGATATGAACCCTCATATTGCCCAAAAGTTGAATACCGAGCTGATTAAAAAAGCCGATTTAATTTTGGTCATGAGTCAAAATCAACAAAAGTATTTAGAGCAGACCTGGCCTTTTTCGAAAGGAAAAACTTTCCGACTAGGACATTGGCGAGACAGAAATGTGGCTGACCCTTATCAGCATGAGCAATTGGTCTTCAATGAAACCAGTCAGTTAATACAAGATTGTATTAGCGACTGGACACAACATATTTAACTTTTTGATAGCAAAATTATGAGCCAAAGTACCAATACTGAAGATACAATTGATTTAAAAGAGCTGTTTTTCTCACTCATTGCTCAATGGAAACTCATTGCGCTTTGTGTAATTTTAAGTTTGGTCTGTGCGTTGTTATATTTAAGAACCACACCCGATACTTATGCGGTCGATGCATTAGTACAAGTCGAAGAAAGTAAAGGCACCTCTGCTGCGTTATTGGGCGATCTCTCCAGCATGATTGAGCAAAAACAACCCGCTCAAGCCGAAATTGAACTGCTTAAATCACGTTTAGTCCTGGGTTCTGTCATTAAACACTTGAACCTGGATGTAAAAATTTCCGGTACCGAAACCAGTTTCTTTAACCGTTTACTTAGCCCCCATGATTATCAAACTCAATATCAAGCCAAATCAGTTTTATTCCAAGACGATGCTAAATCTTTTGATGTTCGAAAATTTGAAGTTCCAGCTTATTATTTAGACAAGAATTTGCTACTTAATTTTAATGCAAACAAATTTACTTTAACGGATGCTCAGACTAAACAAATTGTTTTTAGTGCCCCAATCAATCAAGAGAGTTTACACACTGCAGAACATGGCACGTGGAAAGTCGCTATTTATACTCAAGATCAATTCAAACACACTTATAATATTCAAAAAATGTCTTTGCCTGCAGCTATGGCGTCCATTACACAGAATTATTCTGTGGCTGAAAAAGGCAAACTTACCGGTATTTTAGGACTGAATTATCAAGGTCAAGATAAACAACATATCACCAACGTGCTGAATGCTATTCTGGTGGCTTATAGCCAGCAAAATATTGAACGTCGTTCTGCAGAAACAGCACAAACGCTAAAATTCCTAGATGAACAATTACCTGAGTTAAAACAGCAGCTTGATGTGGCAGAACGTGAATTTAATAAATTCCGTCAACAATATAATACGGTTGATGTCACCAAAGAATCTGAATTGTATTTGACTCAAAGCATTACCTTAGAGACGCAAAAATCACAGCTGGAACAGCAACAAGCTGAAATGGCGGCAAAATATACCAATGAACACCCAGTGATGCAGCAAATGAATGCACAGTTGGGAGCAATTAATAAAAAAATAGCGGAGTTGAATGGCACATTAAAACAACTGCCTGATTTACAACGTCGCTATTTACAGTTGTATCGTGAGGTTGAGGTTAAAACCCAGCTTTATACGGCATTACTGAATTCTTATCAGCAACTCCGTATTGCCAAAGCAGGTGAAATTGGTAATGTGCGTATTGTAGATACAGCCGTTGAGCCAATTAAACCCATTGCGCCGAAAAAATTACAGATTCTTATTTTAGCCCTCTTCCTGGGTGGTTTCCTCGGAACCTTGCTAGCCCTGCTGCGCAATATGCTGCGCTCTGGCATTAAAGACGCAAGTCAAATTGAAAATGAACTGGATTTACCGGTTTATGCAACAGTTCCACGCTCATCTATTCAAGAGAGCCGCATTAAACTGCTGAAAAAGAAAAAACATATTCCTATTTTAGCCATTAAAAATGGTGACGATATTGCAATTGAAAGCTTACGCAGCATGCGTACTGCAATTCACTTTGCAATGAGTCAGGCCAAAAATAATATCATTATGATTTCGGGCCCTGCACCCGAGGTAGGAAAATCCTTTATTTCTACAAACCTAGCAACCATTTTGGCGCAAAGTAATAAACGCGTATTGATCATCGACGGGGATATGCGTCGTGGTTATTTACATAAATATTTCAATTCTGACACCCAGCCTGGTTTGGCTGAATATTTAAATACTCAGCAAACATTAGAAAGTATTATTAAACCTACTGAAGTTGACAATTTAGATGTCATCACTCGTGGTAAGAGTCCGGTGAACCCTTCCGAACTTTTAAGTTCGGCAAAGCTATCAGAACTTTTAGATCAAGTTTCACCTCTGTATGATCATATTATTATTGATACCCCTCCTGTGCTTGCCGTGACGGATGGAATTATCATCTCACAGTATGCCGGTGTGAATTTAGTGATTGCACGTTATGCAAAATCACAGATGAAAGAACTTGAATTAACAATTAACCGCTTTGAACAAGTCGGTGTTAAGGTCAATGGTTTCATTCTGAATGATATACAACGCGCTACTGGCGGTTATGGTTATGGTTATGGTTATGGTTATAACTATGCCTATGGCTATAAAGCTTCAAAGGACAATGATTAAACGGATTTGATCTTAATCCATTAAATGTGTTTATTGTAAAAGCCAGTCAAGACTGGCTTTTTCTTTTTAAGAGTATTTTCATCTAAAATGATCTGGCTTAGAAAGACAGTACCAAAGAAAATAATTTATAATTGACTATCGAAGTAGATAAAAATTAATATTTAATTGTATTAAAAATGTTTTATATATTCAGCCTATTATAGAATAACATGCTTGATAAGAATATATTGGATTTCTGTACAATACGGCTTCCTCGAAACGTGTTGAATAGAAAAGTCTGCTAAAATTAATGCAACTTTTGAATATAAAATGAATTTGAGAAAACCTATGAGTAAAGCCTTACCCATCGCTGTCGCTGTTCTTTTAGGCGGTGCTGCACTTGTACCTGTTTATTATGCAACTCAAAACCCGGCTACTGTGACATCAAAAGCATCAAAGAATGCATCTGCTGTCGAGAAAATCAGTTATGCACTTGGCTATGAAGTTGCACATCAAACACCACCTGAATTAAATATCAATAGTTTCGTTACAGGTGTACGTGAAGGCCACGCTCGAAATAAACCCGCTTATACAGAACAAGAACTGCAACAAGCCTATGAGCAATTCCAGAAGGAAATTCAACAGAAGCAAGTTCAGCAAGCACAGCAAGTTCAAACCGCCAGCGACTCTTTCTTAGCTGAAAATGCGAAAAAACCAGGTGTAAAAACTACCGCTTCTGGCTTACAGTATAAAATTATTAAGGAAGGTACAGGCAAGCAACCTGCTGCCAACTCTATGGTGACCGTACATTACAAAGGCCAGCTGGTTGACGGTAAAGTATTTGATAGCTCAATTGAACGTGGTGAACCGATTGAGTTTCCATTAAATCAAGTTATTCCGGGTTGGACTGAAGGTCTTCAATTGATGAAAGAAGGGGGTAAAGCAACCCTTTATATCCCTTCTCAATTGGGCTACGGTGAACAAGGCGTTCCGGGAATGATTCCTGCAAACAGTACCCTGATTTTTGATGTTGAACTGATCAAAGTAAAATAAAAAATTTTAGGAGAGTAAATTACTGCAACCAATAATATAGATAAATATACATATAAGTGTATAATATGTATATATATTTAACTAAATCATAAGTGTAATAAAGTTAAAGGATTGGTTAAGACCAGGAAATTATATTTTGAAATTAACACGCATTCATCACTGCAAAAATCTGAATCGAGAAAAGTATAAGCAACTTGAAAAACAAGCTACTTTGCTTGGTCGTGTTCGCAGTGATGTTTGGTGTAAATACGGTGCTGTTTCGGGCTTGAATGTCAGTGACAGAACAATTCGCGATGCCTGGATGAGTGAAGGTCGTGCATTTAATGTTTCAGCTAATGCATGGAAAGAAACCCTACGTGACTGTATTAGTGATATTAAAGCCTATCGTGAAGCTGCCAAGGAAAAGGTAAAACAAGCCATTCGCAAACGTGCTAGTTGCGACAATGAATGGAAAAGACTTTATACACTGCTAAAAAAAGATGCCTGGATGGAAGATAACTTTCTTCACCGCCAGATGCGTAAACATTTTAGACATGGGGTAAACCATACTCACAATCAAATTATCGTCCGTGCCGATATGTGCAAGACCTTTGAGTTAAATGGTCAGTGTTGGCTTAAAGTGCCGAGTTTAGTCCCTCGGCAAACCATTAAGATTCCGCTAAACACCACTATGGAATTTGCTCCTCAAGGCACACTCAGGATCATTCTGAGAAATGGCAATGTTGAAGTTCATTCGACTTATGATGCGATTGAAACTAAAGATTGTGGCAAAGCAACCATAGGCGTTGATAAGGGTTATTCCGAAGCTTTTGTAGATTCGGATGGTGATGCGTATGGTCAAGGTTTAGGTAAGTTGATTTCAAGTGAATCAGATTACCTGAATCGGAAATACAAGAACAGAAATAAGCTGAGAGCAATTGCTAAAACGAAGCCACATAAGCGACAGGCAATTGAACAGAATAATTTGGGTCGAAAGAAGCTAGATAAGCGACAAGACACCCAAAAATCCAAACTAAAAACGCTGATCTATACAGCGACACACCGATTAGTTGATAAAGCAGGATTAATTGTTGCGGAGGATTTGACTTCACCAATCCAAAGTAAACGTAGCTATGGGAAAAAGACCAATAGACGCTTAAATACATGGGTCAAAGGCATGTTAGCCGATGCCCTAACAATTGTATCTCACCGCAGAGGTTCTGTGGTGCATCTCGTTAATGCTGCGTACACTTCGCAAATTGACTCTTTATTACATGGCCTATTAATAGGTACACGTAAAGGAGATCAGTTTCACCGATTTAATGGGGAAGTTGTGCAAGCTGATTGGAATGCTGCGAGAAACGTACTTGCAAGATTAAACGACCCTGAGATAAGTCGTTACACACCTTACCGAGAGGTAAAGCGTGTTTTGCAAGAACGGACTGACCGCTACAAGTCGGAACTGACCGATTTAGGCTCTAGTTACATGCTTGGAAACAAGACATTAACAGAGTGCGAATTAGTCCTTGACTATGTTTGACTACATATTAAGGAACAGCTTTTGCTCTCCTTATTTATCTTGGGATAAAAGAATGAAAACACCTATAACATTGCTTTGTTTCTGTCTTTTGAGCACGGCTGGCTTTGCAAAACCCGTGACCAACAGCAGTAGTTTAAATGAACAGGTCGGCTACAGCTTTGGCTATCTCATGGGGCGTAGCAATGCTGAATCTGTCAGAGATTTGGACCTGGATGCTTTCATGCTCGGTTTAAAAACCGCAGCTCAAGGCGGTAAATCTTCTCTTACCGACGAAGAAATGGCACGTGTTCTGACCCAATATAAAAAGCTCAGTGATGCCAAACAACTGATTGAAGTTAAACAAAAAGCCGATAGCAATGCCAAAATTGGGACAGCGTTTTTAAAAGCCAATGCTAAAAAAGACGGTGTCCAAACCACAAAATCTGGTTTGCAGTATCAAATATTAAAACCGGGTACAGGAAAATCACCTCAAGCCAATTCAGTGGTTAAAGTCAATTATGAAGGTCGTTTAATAGACGGTACAGTGTTTGACAGCTCAATTGCCCGGAATCAACCTGCTGAATTTCAGGTCAGTCAAGTCATTCAGGGTTGGACTGAAGGTTTACAATTGATGAAGGAAGGTGCTCAGTATCGCTTCTTTATTCCTGCACAACTTGGCTATGGTCAAATTGGCTCTGGTGATGCGATCGAACCCAATAGCACTTTAATTTTTGATGTAGAACTTCTTGAAGTGCTGACTAAGTCATCTAAATAACCCATATTTACTCTGTATTAAAAAGTAGCGGGTAGATCAATCTGAGCGCAGATCGTACTCATTCCCTACCCGCTATGTTTTATGATTTAATCACTCTATTTTCTTCAATATTGGCTTTAAATCTAAGAGTATCTCTTCTTTTTCAAAAGATATATATTAAGCTGTTCAACGAACACAATAAAATTTATATTTATTAGACTGTTATAATTTTAAATAGCTGTAGTTAATAGCATGTTGCAATTTATTGATAATAATATACAGTCAAAATAAATCGATCTTGTACAATCACTAAAGACATTTATTTTCATATTTTAATCAAAAATATCTTCTTTACTCATTACAAGGATTGAATCCATGGCTCTAACAATCAAAACTCGCGAAATTCAGTACACTGCTGCAGATGGAACACCTTTGATTGGATACTTTGCAGCACCTGAATCAGAAACACCCGTCGCGGGCGTGATTGTAGCACCTGAATGGTGGGGACGTAATGAATACACCGAACAGCGTGCCCGTGAACTCGCTGAACATGGTTATGCTGCATTTGCCATTGATATGTATGGCGATAAAAAAGTCACCACTGCCGTACCAGAAGCCAGTCAATGGATGATGCAAACCTTTGAAGATCCTGAAACAATTGTGACTCGTGCGTCTGCAGGTTTAGCGATATTAGCAGCGCAAGATGAAGTAAATGCAGATAAACTGGCTGCTGTAGGCTTCTGTTATGGCGGTAAAGTGGTGCTTGATCTGGCACGTTCTGGTGCACCTTTACAAGCAGTGGTGACATTTCATGGCACGTTGACACCGAAAGCGCCTGCACAACCCGGACAGGTTAAAGCTGAAATTTTGGTGTTGCACGGAGAACTCGACAGCATGGTCAGCCTGGACGATGTGGCACGCTTTAAGGAAGAAATGCATGCGGCTCAAGTTGAGCATGAGGTAATCATCTTTGAAGATGCCAAACATGGTTTTAGTAATCAGCTTGCAGACGAACGTGCTAAACAGAATGGCGTTGATCTGGGCTATAACGCTGAAGCTGAACAAAAAGGGCTATCTGCCATGTACGAATTATTAAAAACTCGACTGGGTGCATAAAATTTAGGATAAATATGACAGGGATTATATTTACCCGTCCAATGACACGGATATTTTTAAAGAGGATATAACAATGACTGAAAACAACTGCCCATATTGCAACTTTGATGAATATGACATCATTGATAAAAATGACTTTGGGGTGATTCTACCTGAGCCAAATGCATTATCCAAAGGTCACTCTGTCATTATTCCGCTACGCCATGTCAGCTCTTTTTTTGATGTTACCGACAAAGAGCGTAAAAGCTTGATGTCTTTGCTTGAGCTTGCCCGTAATGAACTTCAGCTGCGTCATCATCCATCAGGCTTCCATATTGGTTTTAATGACGGCACTGTATTTGGTGAAGCATCTGAGCACTTACACATTCATATTATTCCACGCTATGAAGGTCAAACCTTAAAACTGGATGAACGCTGGGGCATGAGCAGCGAGTAAGTAACAGTTTCAAGTAATTTAAAAATGATGCTTCGGCATCATTTTTTATGTCCTGTCTTAACCGCAATGCCGCACAGTTTTCGCTATACTAATCACCTATTCCAAATACGCGGTTCGCATGTCACAGTTTTCTTTTTCCGATGCCCTTCTTTCCTGGTTCGATGTCCATGGTCGTCATGATTTGCCGTGGCAAGTTGCCGATGATCCCTATAAGGTTTGGGTATCTGAAATTATGTTACAGCAGACCCAAGTTAAAACTGTATTGCAATATTTTGATCGCTTTATTGCACGCTTTCCCACGGTAAAGGATTTAGGCCTCGCCAACTGGGATGATGTTGCGCCTTATTGGGCTGGGCTGGGTTACTACGCACGCGCACGAAATTTACATAAAGCTGCTGGAATGGTGGCTCGTCAAGGTCATTTTCCCGCTACATTAGAACAATGGATCGAGCTTCCCGGAATTGGTCCTTCGACTGCCGGCGCACTTATGTCGCTGGGTTTACGTCAATACGGCGTCATTATGGACGGCAATGTAAAACGGGTATTGGCGCGTTTTTTTGCCATTGAAGATGATCTGTCTAAACCGGTTCATGAACGCGCGATGTGGCAACTGGCAGAACAACTGTGCCCTGTTAAGCGTAATCATGACTATACTCAAGCGATTATGGACTTGGGTGCAACCGTATGTACCCCGAAAAAACCACTGTGTTTATATTGCCCGATGCAGCCGCACTGCAAAGCCCATCAGCAAGGTTTAGAAACTGAACTGCCCTTTAAAAAGCCGAAAAAAGCCGTGCCAGTCAAATCTGCACAGGTTCTAGTGATTCAGTCGAATGATCAATGGTTATGGCAACAACGCCCAAATAGCGGTTTATGGGGTGGTCTATGGTGCTTACCAGTTATTGAAAATCCAATAGAATTTGAAACTCTGTGCCAGACTTTGGGACTCAAAAAAGTCATTCAACGCGCTGAGATCACGCATAGCTTTACCCATTTCACATGGCAACTTGAAGCCATCTGTTTTGAGGTGGACGCGGAGCAGCAAGAACATCTTTCGATTGAACTGAATGGCACATGGTTAGCTACACAAATTGCAACAGAAATGGGCCTTCCCACTGCAATGAAAAAATTGATCTCTGTCATCAATTTATGACATAGTCAGGCACTATCATTCAAAGAATTTTCACATAGATTAGAATGAAAAAGGGATGAACTGTGCTTCGTTTTATTTATGCATTATTACTGGGTTTTAGTGTGCTATGGATTGCTGCATGTACCTCAAGCCCTAAAAAGCCTTCCTCTACTCCGCTTCCGCCTGCTCAGGTTCAAAAGCTGAAAAATATGCAATTGAAGTCCTCCCTGCCTATCCCAGTGCAAAATATAAAAGCCAAACAGTTACGTGATACCTGGGCAGCTTCGCGCAGTAACGGACGCACGCATGAAGGTATTGATATCATGGCTCCACGTGGAACAAAAGTGCTGAGTGCCACAGAAGGTTTAATTGCCGACTTACGCAATAACAATTTGGGTGGTAAAGTGGTTTGGATTATGGGGCCTGGCGGAACCTGGCATTATTATGCCCATCTGGATGAGCATAAACGCGGCCTAAATGTTGGCGATTATGTCAAAAAAGGTGATCTGATTGGTTATGTCGGCAATAGCGGCAATGCCCGTCATACCGCACCGCATTTACACTATGGAATTTATCTGGAGGGTAAAGGCCGTGGTGTGGTGAATCCCTATCCTTATTTACGTTAATTTTTTAGGAACTATTCATGTCAGAAGTGCTGATCAATCGTTTGGTCGAATTTGCTGAATCCGGCAATCAACAAAAAATTGTTTTGGCTGGACAAAGCCATCAGGGCTGGGTGATGGAAATCACGGAAGAAGCGCTTTTGATTAGTACCGGTTTTGCCGAAAAAACGGGACAAGACATGTGGATTCAATTTGCCGACTTGCCCCAGGCAGAACTGTATTACTGGGATAACCAACACGATGAGTGGGCTGAATTCAAGCTTTAAGCCGCTTCAGGAGCATCAGAAATGTCGATTCAACGCTGTGATTGGTGCTCGAATGATCCTGTTTATATCGCTTATCATGATCATGAATGGGGCAAAGCCAGTCATGATGAAGCGCATTTATTTGAAATGCTGTGTCTGGAAGGACAACAAGCAGGTTTGTCCTGGATTACCGTGCTGAAAAAGCGCGACAGCTATCGACAGCATTTCTTTCAATTTTCAATTGAAACCATTGCCTCCTTTAAAGATGAACAACTTCAGCTGAAATGTGAAGATGCTAGCCTGATACGGCATATCGGCAAGCTCAAAGCCATTCGTGACAATGCGATTGCCTGGCAACATTTAACCCAAGAATTAAAACCTCAACAGCTGAATGTCAGTGAATGGTTATGGCGTTTTGTTACAGATCAAACTCTACACAATGATGTTCCAGATTATCGTCAGGCCCCCGCTCAAACCGAAATCAGTATTGCGCTTGCCAAAGCTTTAAAAAAGAAGGGCTTTAAATTTGTTGGCCCCACCACCTGTTATGCTTTTATGCAGGCAGTCGGTATGGTCGATGATCATGAAAACCATTGCTCTTTTAAATCATTTTAAAACATCCACAAGATAATAAAAGGATTCTCTCATGAGTAACAATATCATCCATGCCTATGCCGCAATGAAAGCGGGTGCAGAACTTGAACCCTATCAATTCGATGCCGGAGAATTACAAGCGCATCAGGTTGAAGTCAAAGTTGAATATTGCGGTTTATGCCATTCTGATGTTTCTGTAATTAATAATGAGTGGCGCTCTTCGGTTTATCCGGTAGTTGCAGGTCATGAAATTATTGGCACCATTACCAAGCTGGGTTCAGAAGCCAAAGGCTTGAAAGTGGGTCAACGCGTTGGCATTGGCTGGACAGCAGAAAGTTGCCAACATTGTGACCCATGTATATCTGGGCAGCAAGTGTTATGCACCGGCGGACAAACAGCGACCATTGTCGGACATGCCGGTGGTTTTGCCGACAAAGTCCGCGCCGGCTGGCAATGGATCATCCCACTCCCTGAAGATTTAGATCCTGAAAGTGCGGGTCCACTTCTTTGTGGGGGTATTACCGTATTTGATCCACTTCTTAAACATCAAATTCAGGCCATTCATCATGTTGGGGTGATCGGGATTGGCGGTTTAGGTCATATGGCGATTAAACTGCTAAAAGCCTGGGGCTGTGAAATTACGGCATTTACCTCCAGCTTAGACAAGACTGAAGAACTCAAAGCCATGGGTGCAGACCATGTGGTAAATAGTCGAGATTCGGCTGCACTTAAAGCCCAGCGTGGTAAATTCGATTTGTTACTCTGTACCGTCAATGTCAGTTTAGATTGGCCTGCTTATTTAGGCAGTCTGGCACCACATGGTACGATCCATATGTTGGGTTTGGTTTTAGAGCCAATGCAAATTCCCGCTGGCATGCTGATTGGTGGTGCAAAATCGGTCACAGGTTCGCCTACCGGCTCCCCTGCTGCACTGCGTCAATTACTAAAATTTGCAGCGCGTAAAAATATTGCGCCACAAATTGAAGTCTTCCCGATGTCCCAGCTCAATGTTGCGATTGAGCACCTGCATTCAGGCAAAGCCCGTTACCGTATAGTGTTAAAAGCGGATTTCTAATTTTTCTTTGATCTTGCTAAATTCAAATCAGCCCAACCGCTATGGTTGGGCTGATTTTCTTGGAAACTTCATAATTAAATCACTTATAAATATACGGCAAGCTTCTGTGCTAAAAACTCGATAAATAAACGCACGCGTTTCGGCAGGTGCTCTTGTCGATAATAAACTGCATGGATTTTTTGATAATGCAGTTCAATTTGATCTTCAAATAAGGCTTTCAGGCGACCGGCTTGTAAATCCTCTTCCACCAGAAACCGTGACAAACAGGTAACTCCTACCCCTTGTAAAGCTAGTTGCCTCACCGTTTCACCATTAGAGGCTTTAATTTTGGGATGTGCCGTAAACGCTTCACCATTGAACTGAATCGGCCAGATATTTAAATGGGTCGGATGGCTAAAACCCAGTAAAGCATGGTGAGATAAATCCTCTGGAGCTTGCGGTGCTCCGTTTTGTTCCAAGTAGGCCGGACTGGCCACAATATACAAGCGACTGCGGCACAATAACTTGGCATGCAGGCTTGAATCATGCAACTCACCGAAACGGATCGCAACATCAGTTTTATGTTCGAGTAAATCAATCACCTGATCATGATTATTCAGTTCAATTTCGATATTGGGATATTGCTGCATAAATTCCTGAATTAAAGGCACGATCACATGCAATATAAAGGGTGTGGCAGAATCGACCCGAATCAGTCCAGAGGTATCACTATCCGACTTCAGTAAAGCATCTTCTGCTTCGGCTAAGTCATTTAAAATTTTGCGGGCTTTTTCAAGAAACAATTGCCCTTCCTGGGTCAACTTCAGCTTACGTGTAGTGCGTTCCAACAAGGTCACATTCAGCTTATTTTCAAGCCGTTGCAAAGCGCGACTCACCCCAGATGTGGTTTGCCCTAAACGTTCTGCGGCCATTACAATTGAGCCACTGTCGACGATAGTGACAAAGGCATGGAGTTCCTCGATGGTCGATTTCATCTTCCACTCATTTATTGACTTTTAATCAACAATATTTTGCAAATTAACGTATTTTTAGCAACAATAAATACAGCAAAATAGCTATTATGTTAAAAATTTAAAGATTGAAGATATAAAAATTATTCCGCAACTTGGTCTGGATACCTTTCGTTTATCTGGTCAAACGGTTATTGATTCCGTCAAGACCGCACTTGAAGTCGGTTATCGCGCTGTTGATACCGCACAAATTTACACTGGTCGATGCACAGATCAGTCCCTATCGGCGGGGTGAGATTCCTTTGGCTGCAAAGTTTATCGCCCAGTTTCCCAATAACTCGATCACCTTGTTTGATAAGGATTTTTGGAGTGCGAACTTATTACTGTCACTCTCAATGCAAGGCAAAGGTCGTCACTGGCTAATTCCGAAGCGAAAGAATCTGAAAGGTGAGCTGATCGAGACGTATGGAGAAGGTGACGTGCGAGTGAGTTTGAAAGTTTCGCCTCAAGCGAGAAAGAAAAACCCAACGCTCCCTGAATACTGGGAGGCGAGGAAAGTCAATTATGCTGTATGGGATAGAATCATCAAGACAGTTCTAACCTCACTGCCCGCCAATCATTATAGTGCAGAGGATATAGCTGCTCTACCAGGAACGCTGGGAAATCGAACTGAGCTTTCGGGATATCAAAAGCTCGATGCAGCATAATGCAATCACACTCCGCAGCAAGACGGTAGAGTTGGTCTATCAGGAGCTGTGGGGGTTGCTGCTAACCTACAATATTATCCGGTGCGAAGCGGCGTGTGCAGCGGTAACCTTTGGACGTTCACCTTCGGATATCCGTTTCAAGCCTGCATGCCAACACATATCCGTTCAGTTGATTGTGATGGCGAATGTCAACCCTTTATCGGGGGACTGGCAGGCGGCTATCCGAGCTTAGATCAGGGATAGGTAATTTGTTTTTGAAAAGGCTTTCGAGGACTACAACGCCTCAAACGGTTAACATGTCAAAAACCCGTTATCCAATAGAGCACAATGCTGCTCCTCTTAAGTGAACAGCATTGCCACAACATCTAGAATGCGAGGGGCTTTATGTGCCTTAATACATCCGGCCAGGAAGAAAACTCATTTAAGTTGTACTAAAAATGTAACTTTTTGCTTAAATAAGACTAAAATATTTTGATACATTCATCATACTTCATCTTAATAAAATAAAGAGATACACAGTGAAACGTATCATTTATGTAATAATTTTAATTTTATTAGTAATGCTAAGCCTAATAAGCTTTGGGTTAGGAATTTATTCAAAAGACATATTCTTTATTGCTATTGGAACATTACTTTTTGCCACAACAGTTTTAATCTTTGGGGAAATAAGAAAAATAGACAACGATCCCTTTGATCATTAACATCAAGAATCAAAAACCTCCATTTTGTAAGCCCTACTCCTTCTCTTTCAACAATCCCGACACACCTTGATTTCTTCATCGTGAATCGTGTAATCAATTTCGGTTGCACCATGAAGACCGAATAAACACATTAGAAATTGGAGCATTTTTTTCTCCTTAATTTTAGTCAAAAAAAAGCCTGCGTCTTGGGGAAGGCGCAGACCGAAACTAGGAATTAGTTTTACTGGAGAATATCTACTATTTTACTAGGTTTTTTTTCAGAGTAATTAGCAATACATTCCAATAAAAAGCTCATCATTTGGCGCAATACTGTTCACTTAAGAGGAGCATCATTGCGCATCATACGGACTTTTTTTAATTTTATTGATTAACGCAAAGCTTCGGGCAAGGCAGCAACACTGGATGGTTTGCCGAGTTCCGTTTTCATTTTTTGCAGCATCTGATAGGGTTGCTGCTGTACAAACATATTCACAAAGCTTAAAGGAATGGCGCCTTCAGGATTGGCATAACCATAAGTGGAAACTTTAGTTTTATTATTGGCGAGTTTTTGAAAGGTCCAGTCCCCTTCATAATGAGTGAGACGTACATAATCGGGATTTTTGGCATAGCCTTTATCGACTGCTTTATTTTTAATCGTGATGATACCTTGGGCATCTTTCATGATTTTGCCTTGTACCACTAAATCACGATTTTTGAGCGGGAAAGGAAAATCCAGCACCATATACAATAAAAATTCGCCTTTTTTGTCATCCCGCGAAAGGACTTTGATACTCCCCATATATGGCACCCATTGCACTGCATGGTCAATATCTAAAATCAAATTAACCGCTTTTTCTAAAGGGCTATCGTAAGTGGTTTCAGCTTTGTATAAAAACACGGGGTTTTGACTATTTTGAAAGGTCCAGACTTTAATATTATTTTTATTAATACTGAGCTTGGCATTATCTACCGGTTTAGCTTGTACTGTAGCCAACATTGCCACAGCACAAGCCATCAATATCACTTTTTTCATTCCGTTGAGCTTCTTATTTTAATTTTGCTGTATTGTTATAAATGATTTTGACGATTTTTACACCTGAATATCGTTAAATCCAAGTACATCTTTCATGTCATATTTACGCGCCTCACGGCCCACCACCCAAGCTGCAGCACGGATTGCACCTGAAGCAAAGTTCATACGATTAGTCGCTTTATGGGTAATTTCAACACGTTCACCATCAGCAATAAACATGGCGGTATGCTCACCCACAATATCGCCACCACGAATCGTCTGGAAGCCAATGCTTTTACGCTCACGCGGACCAGTATGACCTTCACGGCAATATACCGCATCTTCTTTTAAGTCACGCCCTAAAGCACCTGCAATTGCCTCACCCATCATCAGGGCTGTACCCGATGGCGCATCTACTTTATGGCGGTGATGTGCTTCAATTACTTCAATATCGACCGTGTCACCAAATACTTTTGACGCAAGTTCCAACAGTTTGATTGAAACATTGACACCGACAGAATAGTTCGCGGCATAGACCACCGGGGTTTGGGTTGCGCTTTCATCAAGAAAGACTTTTTGTTCATCGTTCATGCCGGTCGTACCAATCACAATCGCCACGCCCGCTTCACGGCACAATTTTAAATGCTGGGCAGTTGCAAGCGGTGCAGTGAAATCTACCACCACGTCGCAGTCTTTTAATACGTCTTGCAGATTGCCAACAATCTTCACTCCTACTGCACCAATACCGGCAACCTCGCCTGCATCTGCACCAATCAAGCTGCTTTCAGGACGCTCAACCGCTGCGGCAAGCTGATAACCTGCTTCTTTAACGGCTTGAACAAGGATGCGTCCCATACGACCGCCTGCACCCAATACACCAATGCGTGGAGCTGCTGACATAACATATTCCTAATGTTGATTCTAAATTGCTCTTACTATAGCAAAACTCTGTACCGAGACTAAGTTTAAGCCTGAAATTTTTTATTGAAAAAAGAAAAACCGGTCATGGGGAATGCTTATGCCAAAGCACGATGCAATGGCTCAGCCCCGGCCGGTTCCTGTATTGAACATTCAGCATTAAAAATAAATGATTTTGCTGCTGATTTTCATCTCCCTGTAAACATCACTGCGCAGACTACGCGACACGAATGATAAATTATCAAATAGAGCGTAAAACCTAGCCGTTCAGGGCTAGGATGTAAGCGACACGACATGAAGTGTCGTTTAATACTCACATCCAATACTTCTGAATCGATAGAATGTTAATATAAGCACATGAAAACCCTTAAATTACGCATAAAAGACAAACATTTCAAGATGCTAGACCAATTAGCATCTGAGGTGAATTTTTCAGTGCCTATGATATTGCCAAGTACACCAAAGGCACATCAAAAGAATGCAATTTGCATAGCCAAACGATTCAGGCTATCACGGAAGAATTGGTCACACGTAGAAAGCAATTCAAAAAAGTAAAACTCAAATGGCGTGTCAGTAACAAGAAATCAGCAAGACGATCTTTAGGATGAATACCCTTTAAGAAAGTCGCCATCAAGTATGCTGATGGATACATCCAATATGGAAAGCACCACTTCAAGCTATGGGATAGCTACGGTTTAAGCCAATACAGCGTTAAAACAGGCTCATTTGTAGAGGATAGTCGTGGACGTTGGTACGTTTGTTTGGTTGTGGATAGTCCCAAAGCTGAGAAAACAACAGCAACCAAAACCATAGGTATTGATTTGGGGTTAAAAGATATTGCCACTTGTTCAGATGGCACAGTGATTTCTAATCCTAAATTCTATCGACAATATGAACAGAAATTAGGGATTGCTCAACGAGCAGGAAATAAAAAACGTGTACGTGCATTACACGCCACGATTGCAAATTGTCGTAAAGATCATTTGCACAAAGCAAGCAGGATGCTTGTTAAAGAAAATGCACTGATTGTCGTTGGTGATCTAAGTGCCAAGAAACTTGTAAAAACCAAAATGGCGAAATCTGTATTGGATACAGGTTTTTCCGCATTAAAAACAATGCTTCGATATAAATGCGAGAACGCAGGGGTATTGTTTGAAGAAGTGAATGAGAGTTTCACAACCCAAATGTGTTCGTGCTGTGGTGAGATCACCACAAGCAGTCCGAAAGGTAGAGTAGATTTGCGAATAAGAGTATGGGAGTGTGAATGCGGAAGCATCAATCAACGTGATTTAAATTCCGCTAAGAACATACTTGCGCTTGGGCATAAGCGTCTAGCAGTAGGAATCACCTCCGTTTTAGGGATGTGAGGATGTCAAAAGGAGATCAGCATGCATTCGAAAAAAATCGCATTAACCGTTTTTATAGCCACCATTGTCAGCACAGCGTGGGCAGAACTTGCAATCCAGGCAGGGGATACTTTAGAAAGCTTATCGCAAGTCAAAATAAATATCCGTACCCATAGCGCTATACCGGCTCAAGCTGCAAATAGTCAGGCAGCTGCCAAACAAGAAGCGACTAGCGAACTCGCAGCGCAATTGGTAGATGTCGATGCGATTGACAAACCAATCATCGAATAAGCACTTAAATGGCTATAAAAAGGGGGGAATATTGAATATTCCCCCCTTTTTCAAACTGTATCTGAAATTAATCAAACAGACCGAAGAACGATTTTTTCTTTGGAGATGATTTACTGTCTTCACCATCCATCGTTTCTTGCAATTCTTTTAACAGCTCACGTTGACGAGCGGTTAGATTCACCGGTGTTTCTACTACTACGCGGCAGAGTAAGTCACCTTGCATACTGGTACGTACCGGTTTAACCCCTTTTCCACGTAAGCGGAACATTTTGCCGGTTTGAGTTCCTTCAGGAATTTTCAAACTTACACGACCATCCAGGGTTGGAATCTCAATTTCTTTACCCAACGCAGCATCAGCAATGCTGACTGGCACATCCATATACAGATCTGCACCATCACGCTGAAAAATTTCGTGTTCGCGAACCACAACTTCTACGTATAAGTCGCCTGACTGACCGTCACGGATGGCTTCACCTTTACCGGTTAAGCGTACGCGATCGCCATTGTCTACGCCTGCAGGAATAGTGACTTCAAGGGTTTGTTGACGATCCGACACACCAGAACCATGACATTTATTACATGGATTCTTGATGATGGTGCCTTGACCACGACAGGTGCTACAGGTTTGCTGAACAGAGAAGAAACCCTGTTGCATACGCACTTGACCTGCACCATGGCAGGTTTTACAGGTTTCAACATCGTTTGGATTTTTCGAGCCTTTACCATCACAGGCATCACATGGTGCAGGTGCAGTAAAGGTAATGGTTTTTTTGATGCCCTTGACCGCTTCTTCAAGGGTCAATTCCATCACGTAGCGAAGGTCTGATCCACGACGTGCGCGTTGTTGTTGACGACGACCACCAAAAGTGCCACCAAAAATATCGCCAAACTGGCTAAAGATATCTTCTGCATTGAAACCACCACCAAAACCGCCGCCGCCCATACCACCTTCAAAGGCATTGTGCCCCATACGGTCATACATGCTGCGTTTTTCGCCATCGGATAAAATTTCATAAGCTTCAGCAGCTTCTTTAAATTTATCTTCAGCTTCAGGGTTGTCTGGATTGCGGTCTGGATGATATTTCATCGCCAACTTACGGTAGGCTTTTTTAATTTCATCATCACTAGCGGTTTTAGCGACGCCCAAAACCTCATAATAATCACGTTTAGCCATGTCTGGCGATGCTCCTCACGGAATTTGATTTAATGCTTAACTGTGGACTGAAATTGGGGGTCAATCTAAATTTTACAAGGGGAAGGCTGGAAAAAAATTTAGCCAGCTTAGAAAACAGCTTTATTTTTGAAAAATCGAGAGAGCCCTTTCAGCCAAGCATTTAATAAAAATAAAAAGGCGATGGTCGCGAATACCACACCGGCAACGGTACAACCTGTCACCCACAATGCACTATCCCAATAAAAGAAAATGAGTGGAATAAACCATAGGGCGGCAAAGCAAATCAAAACAGAATAAATCACAATATTTCGCATCACCCAAAGCGCTTGCGCTTCAAGCCAGACTTCTGCACTGTCTAATTGTGTGACTTTACGCGCAAACCAGTAAGCAAATATGCCGCCAATCACAGTAAATAAAGCTAAAAACATGAAGACATAAGAGATCGCAATAGAACGGCGAAGTCGGCTTAAATTGTCTTGCTTCATGTGCTTTTTAACCCCATTTACTGCACGCTTAGTTTTTTAATATGCAGTAAATTGCTTTATAGAAATGTATGCAAATATTAGGCGCTACTATATTGAAATTTTCAATATTTCGCACCTCATTATTATCAAATAATTATGTACTTTGCCTATTTTTTTTAACTTTAAAGCATTGTGCATACAATGCAGGTAAAAAGAACAGTGTCAGCAGGGTAGCCACAATCAATCCGCCCATAATGGCAACCGCCATCGGACCAAAGAAAATACTGCGCGATAAAGGAATCATCGCCAGTACCGCGGCCAATGCCGTCAATACAATCGGACGACAACGGCGCATGGTCGCATCCACAATGGCTGACCAGGGATCATGTCCTTCCTGAATATCCTGTTCAATCTGATCAATCAAGATTAAAGAATTTCGCATGATCATGCCGGAAAGTGCAATCGTGCCTAACATCGCTACAAAACCAAAAGGTTTATTAAACAATAACAGGAATAACACCACCCCGATTAAGCCCAAAGGTGCGGTTAACAAAACAATGAGTGCACGTGACATACTCTTGAGCTGAATCATCAACAAGGTCATGACTACAGCCAGGAAAAATGGCATGCCGGCATTGACCGAGTTTTGTCCGCGTGCGGACTCTTCTACGGTTCCACCCACTTCAACCAGATAACCACTTGGCAATCCAGCCCGCAGTTGATCCATTTTTTCAGCCAGTTCGCCCACCACTGTGGCGGGCTGTAATTTACTGCGGATATCGGCCCGCACGGTAATGGTCGGCAAACGGTTACGATGCCAGATCAGGCCATCTTCAAAGTCATATTCAATTTTTGCAATTTGCGCCAGCGGTACGGAACCCCCATTGGCGGTGGGTACGGCCAGACTGGACAACGCCTCGACATCAACCCGTTCAGCCTGATCACCACGCAGACGAATTTCAATCAATTCACGTTTTTCACGATATTGATTAATGGTTGCACCACTGACGGAACTGTTTAAAAAATTGGCTAAATCCAAGCTCGATACGCCCATTTGACGAGCGCGATCCTGATCGATATTTAAATGAATGACTTTGCTTGGTTCGCCCCAATCCAGATGCACATTGCTGGTATTGGGATTATCCCCCACAACAGCGGCAACCTGGTGCGCCCACTGACGGACCAGATGCAAGTCTTCACCTGAAACACGATATTGCAGTGGATAACCGACGGGCGGGCCATTTTCCAATAACGATACGCGGGTACGCACATCTGGCAATAATTTACGAATTTCCTGGTCTAAAGATTGACGAATCTCATCCCGGTCATCTAGTGATGAAGCCAAGACGACAAACTGGGCAAAACTGGCTTGTGGCAACTGTTGGTCTAAAGGTAAATAAAAACGGGTTGAACCTGTGCCGACATAGGCCACATAGTTATCAATACCCGCTTTGGTCGATAAGAACTTTTCGACTTTTTTCACCGCATTTTCAGTTGAAGTGAGCGATGCCCCTTCTTCCAGTTTTAAATCCACCAAAATTTCGGCACGATTTGAAGGCGGAAAGAACTGTTGCGGTACCAGTTTAAACATCAACACCGATAACACAAAAATTCCTACCGTCGCTGCAATCACCGTTTTACGGTAAGTCAGGCAAGTATCTACCCAGGCTCTAAACTTTTGATAGAACTTGGTTTGATAGGGATCATAATGTTCATCGGCATGATGCTGCACTGGTTGTGGTTCAGGTTGCTTGCGTAAACGTGCCCAAAGACGCTGATACCAGGGTGCTTTTTGTGGCAAATTGGCGAAATCCGGCAGCAGTTTATCGCCCAAGTACGGTACAAAAAGCACTGCGGCAAACCAGGACACAATCAGTGCAATGGTCACTACCTGAAAAATGGAACGGGTATATTCACCGGTACTGGATGCTGCGGTTGCAATCGGCAAGAAACCTGCAGCGGTAATCAAGGTTCCGGTCAGCATGGGGAAAGCTGTGGTCTTCCAGGTAAAACCTGCGGCCTCAAGCCGGCTATAGCCCTGCTCCATTTTAATCGCCATCATCTCGACCGCAATAATGGCATCATCAACCAATAAACCGAGTGCTAAAATCAGTGCACCCAATGAAATCTTATGCAGTCCGACATCAAATAGGTTCATACCGGCAAAGGTCATCGCCAAAACCAGTGGAATCGAAAATGCCACCACCAGTCCGGTACGGAAGCCGAGTGAGAAAAAGCTGACCAGTAACACGATAATCACTGCTTCAGCCAACACTTTCATAAATTCATTCACGCTGCGTTTTACCGCAACTGGTTGATCGGAAACTTTTTGCAGCTGCATGCCTAAAGGCAAAGATTTTTGCAATTGCGCAAATTCAGTTTCCAGATTTTTACCTAGCGCCAGAATATCGCCGCCTTTACGCATGGATACTGCAATACCAATTCCGTTTTCACCCATAAAGCGCATACGTGGTTGAGCAGGTTCACTAAAGCCGCGATAGACCTCAGCGACATCGCCCAGTTGAATGGTTTTACCTGCCACCAACAGCGGCATCTGTTTGAGTTCATCGACATTTTGCAACTGACCACTGACCCGCATCTGAATACGGTCGGTGCCTGTTTCAAAGAAGCCGGCACTGGCCACGGTATTTTGTTGTTGTAGCGCTTGTTGAATGGCTGTGACCGGAATACCGAGTTGGGCAGCTTTGGTATTGGAGAGTTCAATCCAGACTTTCTGGTCTTGCAAACCGACCAGATTGACCTTGCCGACATCTTTGACCCGTTGCAATTGCAGTTGCAAGCGGTCGGCATATTCTTTCAACACCCCATAGTCAAAATCATTGCCGGTAAGGACATAAATATTTCCGAAGGTATCGCCAAACTCATCGTTAAAGAACGGCCCTTGTACCCCGCTAGGTAGCTGCTGCTTGATATCACCGACTTTTTTTCGGACTTGATACCATACATCGGGAATTTGGTTTGAGCGTAACGAGTCCTTGGCCACAAAAGTCACCATGGACTCGCCCGGACGTGAAAATGCCATGATGCGTTCATACTTGCCGGTGCTCATCAGTTCTTTTTCAATACGGTCAGTGACCTGTAATGAAACTTCTTCAGCGGTTGCGCCGGGCCAATAGATTTGAATCACCATCACCTTAAAGGTAAACGGCGGATCTTCACTTTGCGCCAGTTTGGAATAGGAAACGATTCCGACTATGCCTAACAGCAGCATAAAATAAAGGATTAAACCTTTATTTTTCAGTGCCCATTCAGACAGGTTATAACGTGATCCAGAATTCCGGTCTTGTTTCATGATGCAGTCCCTGCCTGAATTTTCACGGCACGGTTTTCACGGTCAATCGGCTGAATTTTTTGTTTTTCACGCAATAGATGCACCCCGCCAATCACCACATAATCATTGGCATTTAAACCAGATAATACCGGCACGCTGTCACGACCGTATGCCCCCAAAATGACTGACACTTTACGAATGGTTTGATCAGGTTTCACCACCCAGACATACGCCTGCTGGTCGTTGGCAGAGACACTGGATAAAGGCACGCTCAATACATTATGCTCAGTCTTGTTAAAAAAAACCCGCGCACTTTGACCCAGTTGAATGGCAGCATTGCCTTCACGTAACGCAACTTTCACGCTAAAGGTTCGGGATTGATCGGCTGCAGGTGAAATTTCACGCACATAGGCTGCAAATTTATCTTCTGGTTTAGACCATAAGGTCACCCATGCCGTCTGACCCACTTTAATCTCTGAAATGGCCTGTTCAGGAACCCCAATTACCACTTCACGATCACCGGCAATCGCCATCTGATAGGCTGCCTGACCTGCAGCAACCACCTGCCCGACTTCAATATTACGTGCAGTAATCACCCCATTTTTATTGGCCAGCAACTGGTTATAGCCGGTTTGGTTACTGCTGACCTGATAGTTGGATTGGGCTTGTTTTAAGGCAGACATTGCCGATTTATACTGGTTTTCCACCGCATCGTATTGCGAACGGCTGACTGCATTCATCGGTAGCAATTGTTTAAAACGTTTCAGTTCATCTTCAGCAATCTGTGCCGCCGACTGCGCACTTTCAAGTTGTGCCTGTGCTGCATTCAGTTGCAACTGTGCATCCTTAACATCCAGTTTTGCCAGTACCTGACCGACTTTGACCTGATCACCGACATCGACATAACGTTCGGTAATCTGTCCCCCAACCCGAAATGCCAAAGCGGTTTGCTGACGTGCTTGCACATCCCCGGCATAACTTTTTTGTTCATTATGGGTGGTATTCGGTTGGGTCACCATCACAAATGGCACTTGTTCTGTTTCGGTTGCATCCGTGCTGCACCCCAATAAGGTCACACTGCAAACGATGATCATGCTGGCAACTGCAATCTTGATTGTGCTCATGAAGTTCGCTCTTATTTAAAAATGATTTTTAGGGCAAAATAAGGACTATCTTAAATTGATTGTTTTTTAATTAATATACTGGCTGGTACATTAATTATAACTGTCCGGTCAAAGCAATGACCTTTTTGATTTTTTTGGAAAAAATTGTGCAAATAAATGTAGGTCGTCCGAAGGATTTAGAAAAACGTCAGCAAATTTTAAATGCTGCGAGAAACCTATTTTTAAAATGTGGTTATCATGGTTCCAGCATGAATCAAATCGCACACGAAGCAGGCGTGACCAAACTGACCGTCTACAATCACTTTCAGGATAAAGCCAATTTATTCGTCTGCGCCATTGTGGTGACCTGTGAGGAACTGATCAGTGCTCGTCCACTAAATTTGCAGGCAGATAGTGATTTTAATAAAGAATTTATCCATGCCTGCGACTTGGCACTGAATATTATTAATTTGCCAGAAGCCATTAAGCTGGAACTGTTGTTACTGGAACTGGCGGCTGAACAAAATCCACTGGCGCAGAAATTTTATAATGCTTCACATCTGCGTATGAATGCGGTGTGGGAAAACTTTTTTCAGCAGGCAATTGATCTGGGTTTTATTCAAGCGGAAGAATTAAAAACACTAACAATGCTGATTGTGTCCTTATTACTCGGCATGCGTCATCATGAAGTCTTGCTTGGTATGCGTGCCATCCCCACTGCCGAAGAAAAACAGCAGATCATTTTAAGCAGCATTGAATTGTTTATGCTGAAATATCAAAAAAAGGCTTAAACAGCGCTATTTTCCCATCATTTGATTTAAGCAAAGTTTAGGTATAGGAGTGTGGCAGGGATGTCACACGTTACCCCATAACAAGGATGTTGTGTGTGGATAACAAAGGCTTGGCTTGCAAACTCAAAACATATTTTGAGTTCTCATTTTGGCATCTCAACAGTAAGATTTCGCCTACACAAACACCTTTTCAATTTTATTGAAAATTTTCGGCAGTGAAAGCATCTACCCCCAAGAAGAGGATTTCAATTTTAAAGTCACTCTTTTCAGAAAATAAAAGTGTTTGGCATAACGATAATAGGATAGTAGTGACCTAAACCTTTTTCTTTTATTTTCCTCGCTGCTGCAACGGCAGATCAATTGCGAGTTTTATCAGCAATAGATTACATACTTTTGTCTGTCCCTACTTGGAATGTCATCGAATCGCGGTATATTCAGAACAGAAGCCTAGGGAGAATGAAAAAAATGATTCAACAAATTGATGCTCCATTGCGTGAGGACGTACGCTTACTTGGGAATTTACTTGGAGAGACCCTCAAGGAACATGCAGGTCAAGATTTGTTTAATCAGGTCGAACAAATTCGTGCGCTATCTAAAGGTGCACGTGATGGTCAGGTTGAAGCAGAAAAACAACTCGAACAGCTGTTCCTCAGTCTGGAAGATGAAGAAATTCTTCCTCTGACGCGTGCATTTACCCACTTTCTGAACTTTGCCAATATTGCCGAACAATACAATGTGGTTCGAAGTCGTCGTAAAAGTGAATTTGATGAACACGCGCCTTCACCGAATCCACTGGATCATCTGTTCCAAAAATTCAAAGACAATGAAATTTCATCAGATACACTATTTCAGCAAATTTGTGAACTGAACATTGAACTGGTGCTCACCGCGCATCCAACAGAAATCAGCCGCCGAACTTTAATTCAAAAATACGACGGTATTAATGACTGCTTATTCAAAGCGGACCAACAAAAACTGACCCCGCGTGAACGCAAAACAGTCCTCGAAGAACTCAAACAACTGATTTGTTCCGCCTGGCAGACCGATGAAATTCGTCAGCACCGCCCAACCCCTGTCGATGAAGCGAAATGGGGCTTTACCACCATTGAACAGACCCTGTGGAATGCGGTACCCAAATTTGTTCGTGAACTGGATGAAATGGTCCAAGATCACTGCGGTCAGCGTTTGCCTTTAACTATTGCCCCCGTTCGTTTTGCTTCATGGATGGGCGGTGACCGTGATGGCAACCCGAATGTTACGCATAACATTACCCAAGAAGTGCTTTGGCTTTCGCGCTGGAAAGCGGCGGATTTATACCTACGCGATATTGAAGACCTGCGTTGGGAATTGTCGATTCAAAACGCAAGCGATGAACTGATGCAGGCACTGGCTCAGCCGCACCCCGAACCGTACCGTGAATATCTGCGAGATACCCGTGAACGTCTCAAAGCGACCCGTCACTGGTTGGCGCAAAAGCTGCAAGGACAAGAGGCGGATGACAGTCTGGTCATTAAAAGCAAAGATGAATTATTACAGCCACTCCTACTTTGCTACCGTTCACTGATTGCCTGCAACCTGCCTGAAATTGCCAATGGCAAACTGCTCGATTTTATTCATCGCGTGAACTGCTTTGGCATTGAACTGCTCAAACTGGATATCCGTCAGGAATCTGGGCGTCATCGCCAAGCCATTTCCGCGATTACCGAATATTTAGGTTTAGGCAATTTTGAAACCTGGACCGAACAGGCGCGTCAAAATTTCTTATTGCAAGAATTACAAAGCAAACGTCCATTATTGCCTAAACATTTGAATGAACCTGAACAAAGTCTGATTGAACATCCGGATGTACAAGAAGTCTTTGCCACCATGCGGACTTTAGCCCAGCAACCGAGCGAAAGTTTAGGCGCTTATATTATCTCGATGGCTGAATATCCAAGCGATGTATTGGCAGTTTTACTGCTACAAAAAGAAGCAGGCATTAAACAGCCCTTACGTGTCGTTCCCTTGTTTGAAACACTCAAAGATTTAGATGGTGCAGCCGACACTATGAATACCCTGTTCAATATGCATTGGTACAAACAGCATATTCAGGGCAAACATGAAGTCATGATTGGCTATTCGGATTCTGCCAAAGATGCCGGCTTTATGTCTGCCAACTGGGCACAATACCGTGCGCAGGAAGAACTGACTGCGATTGCACAAAAGCATGCGGTGCAACTGACTCTGTTCCATGGCCGTGGTGGTTCCATCAGCCGTGGTGGTGCACCGACCCAGCAAGCGCTATTTTCACAGCCACCGGGTTCTATCTCTGGAGCAATTCGGGTTACCGAACAAGGCGAGATGATCCGGTTTAAGTTTGGTCTGGAAGGCATTGCATTACAGAATTTAGAGATTTATACCGCGGCAACACTGGAAGCAACCTTGTTGCCACCACCGGTGCCGAAAGATGAATGGCGTCAGTTGATGCACAGCATGACCGACTTATCGGTACAGGTATACCGTGAAACAGTACGTGAAAATCCGCATTTTGTGAAATATCTACGTACTGTTACCCCAGAACTTGAACTGCAAATGTTGCCTTTGGGTTCACGCCCGGCAAAACGCAAAGTTAGCGGTGGCATAGAATCCTTACGTGCCATTCCGTGGGTGTTTGCATGGACCCAAATTCGCTTGATGCTGCCTGCTTGGCTGGGTACAGGCGCTGCGATTAATCAGGTGATTGATCAAGGACAAAAACAGTTGCTGGATGAGATGTTGCAACAATGGCCGTATTTCCAGACCCTGATTGATATGCTGGAAATGGTACTCTCTAAAGCCGACAGTCATGTGGCCTTATATTACGAATCGCATTTAACCGATGATGAAGATTTAAAAATCTTGGGTGAACAACTGCGCCAACGCTTAAAAGATGCGGTACAAACCCTATTGGCTTTAAAAGGTGAATCGCAACTGCTCAGCAGTAATGAGGTACTGGATCAGTCCATGAAAGTACGTAAACCGTATTTACTTCCACTGCATTTATTACAGGCCGAACTGATGAAACGCCGTCGTCACTATTTGGCGGAATATCCGGCTGAACATACCCCGGTCGATCATGCTTTGATGGTCAGTATTGCCGGAATTGCCGCAGGTTTACGCAATACCGGTTAAGTATTTCATCTGCACAGTAAAGCACATCTTCCTGATGTGCTTTTTTTTTGAGCATCAATTAGCAGAAAATATCATATGGTTTATCAGTAATAATAAGTAGGGTTATAAATAATAAGCAGTCGGCATTCATCAATTAATTGGCTGATTTAATGCTAATTTTCTAATAATAAAATTTTTACCATACGGTAAAAAAACTAGAAAACTCAGTACATTAATTTGAACAAATATATTGTCAAAACAATTAAATCTTCTAAAAAACAAGAGTATGATGTGCACAATTTATCTTTTGAGTGCTCATTTTATGTCCAGCTGGTTTCCCAAATGGCGTCCTTATTCAGGTCAAATCGATGCACGTCCAGTCGGTACCAATGAGTATCTTCCCCCTGCTCAAAGCGTAGTCTTAGGGGTGCAACATGCTTTTGCCATGTTTGGCGCAACGGTTCTTGCACCTTTTTTGATGGGTTTTGATCCGAACCTGGCCATTTTAATGTCAGGGATTTGTACCATTCTGTTTTTTCTCATCACAGGTGGTCGCGTACCGAGTTATTTAGGTTCAAGTTTTGCTTTTATTGGTGTGGTGATTGCTGCTACCGGTTATGCCGCGTCTGGTACAGGCGCACCCAATGCCAACTTAGCCATAGCTGCTGGCGGCATCATGGCCTGTGGTGTGTTATATGCCATTTTTGGTTTTATTGTCATGGCAACCGGCACCAACTGGATTGAAAAACTGATGCCTCCAGTCGTTACCGGTGCTGTGGTCATGATTATTGGTTTAAACCTTGCACCCGTTACGGTGAAAGGTGTAGCAGGCAATAACTTTAACATGTGGATGTCACTGGTGACTGTACTGTGCATGGGCTCGATTGCAGTATTCACCAAAGGGTTGTTGCAACGTTTGTTGTTATTGATTGGATTGCTGCTTGCTTATCTGACATATTACATTGTTTCCAATGTCATGGGCTACGGTACACCCATTAACTTTACCCCGATTCAACAGGCAGACTGGTTTGGTGTCCCAACTTTCCATTCGCCTGTATTTGATATCAATGCCATGCTGATTATTGCCCCGATTGCTTTAATTTTAGTGGCAGAAAACTTGGGTCATATTAAAGCTGTGGGTGCAATGACCGGTGAAAACCTTGATCCGCATATTGGTAAAGCCTTTGTGGCTGATGGGATTGCCACGACCTTATCGGGTGGTGTCGGTGGTCCCGGAATGACCACGTATGGCGAAAACATTGGCGTGATGGCTGTAACCCGTGTCTATTCCACCATCATCTTTGTATTTGCCGGTTTATTTGCAGTATTTTTAGGTTTATCTCCTAAGTTTGGTGCAATTATTCATACCATTCCGACTGCCATTTTAACCGGTGCATCGATTGTGGTATTCGGTTTGATTACCATTGCCGGGGCTAAAATCTGGATTGAAAACAAAGTTGATTTCTCTAAAAACAAAAACCTGATGGTGGCTGCGGTGACCATTATTTTAGGGACAGGTGACTTTGCACTGCAATTCGGCAACTTTAACCTCGGGGGTATTGGTACGGCTACATTTTCAGCCTTGATACTCAACTGGTTCTTTAGCTTGGGCGAAAAATCATAAATATAAATAGATATTTTTAGGCAGCCGAAAGGCTGCTTTTTTTGTGTCTAATGCCAACAAAATTTTAGTATGATGAGCTGACTTTCACTTAAATGACACAGCACATGCGACTGGACTTTTTTGATCTACAGCTATTTTTAAATATTGTAGATACTGGCAGTTTAACCAAAGATGCTGAGCGCTCTTCTATTTCCTTACAAGCCGCCAGTGAGCGGATTAAAAAAATAGAACAACAGTTCGCAGTGCATTTATTTACCCGACATGCTGCTGGGGTCAAACTGACTATCGCTGGGCAAACGTTTGCGGAGCAGGCACAGTTGCTGATCCAGCAAAGCAGACACCTGCAACAGGTTATGGCAGCGTTTGCCGAAGGCTTAAATTCGCAAATGACCTTATGGTGTAATTCTTCTGCACAAAGTGAATACCTTCCGTTATTTAAAACCTACTTAAACCTACTCAAGTGGGTTTAATGTTTAATTCCTACTTCACCATTAAGAACCAATTGCATTTGCGCTTGGGATTACCTCAATTCGATAGGCTGTCACGGTGTAACTCACCGCCATAATGATTGCTTCAAGCAACCATTAATTCTTTATCTGCATGTTTCAGAATATTAATTGCAGCATTTTCGTCCCTATTATGCGTAGCATTGCACGAACATTGCCATTGACGCATTGAAAGCATGAGATTTTGATTTAATTCACCACAATGAGAACACATCTTGCTACTTGGAAAGAATCTTCCAACCGAAAGCACCGATTTGCCATTTTGTTGTGCTTTGTAGATCAATTGTCGCTTGAACTCATAGAACCCCATATCCGATATGGCTCTTGAAAGCTTGCGGTTTCGTACCATACCTTTGACATTTAAATCCTCAATTGCAATCACATCAAATCGTTTAACTAAATCAGATGTGACTTGGTGAAGATTGTTTTTTCTTAGGCATGATATTTTGTAGTGCAAACGAGAGAGCTTGGTTTTCGCTTTTTCTCTGTTTTGACTACCTTTCTTTTTACGGCTAAAAGACTTGTTTAGTCGTCTTAGTTTGGCAAGCTGTCTTTTTAGTGGCGCATTGGATGGAATAACCTCACCACTAGACAGGGTGGCGAGATTGGAAACACCTAAATCCACGCCAATAGACAAACCTGTTTTGGGTTTTAATTTTTCAACCGGATTTAATTCGGTGGCAATGGATGCAAACCACTTACCGCCTTGTTTAAAGATTTTTGCTGATAATATTTTCCCCTGAAAGCGTAGGGTTTCAGTCATCCTCACCCAACCTAAATTTGGGATTCTGATTTTTTTATCTTTAATTTCAAATTGGTCATTAGATAATGAAAAACGATCATCTACACCTTTTTTTCTAGGAGTTGGGTGCTTTGATTGACCAGTAAAAAAGCGATCAAAGGAATTACCCAATTGCTTAATGGCAAGTTGTGGCGAGCATTTGGTCACTTTAAGCATAAATGGATATTTGTCACGCTTGAAAGAGTTTAGATGTTTTCTTATTTTGGATTCGGATGGTTTATTTAGAAGTTTTTTATCCACCTGAACGCCATAATATTCACACTGATCTCTATATTCCTGATCTGCTTTATATTGACGTTGCCATTCCTTTAAAGCCCAATTATACGATAAACGGGCAACGCCACACGCTTGAGCGAAATGGCTTGCTTGCTTATTGTTTGGCAGTAATTGAATTACATGCCCTCGTATAAATCGGCTCATAGTGCGTCTTTGACCGCCTGAATTAGTTTTTGATTTTTCTTGCTGCGACTGCCATACAGTCTTGCTGAAAATACGGTAATGATCTCTAAAACATCTTGTGCAAGTTCTTCTTCAAAGCATAGATTTTCACCCTTATTAAGAATGACAATCTCTACACTTTTAGCTTCGCATAGTGCAAAAACCAATTCAGCACCAAATCGTAATAAGCGGTCTTTATGTGTTAAAACCAAGCGACCAATCTCATCATTCATGATCGCTTCAAGTAACTTATTTAAGCCTTTTTTCTTATAGTTCATGCCCGAACCAAGATCAGATATTAATTCAAACGTCCAACCTTGATTCGCACAATACATTTCAAGAACTTGTTGCTGTCTGACTAAATCTTCTTTTTGGTCATGACTAGATACCCTTGCATATGCAATGGTTTTTCTGTTGGATTGGCTGTCAAGCTTATGTATTTGCTCAGGCGTGATCTTACTCAGATCATATCGTCTGTGGTTTTTCGGGGTTCTATCTGCAACTAAAGTGCCTTCTTCATCCCAACGTCTTAATGTTTGAATGGAAACACCTAATGTCTTAGCTGCAACGCTAATGCTTACATAATTACTCATAATGTATATAATAGTATAGAAATGAGTAGATTTCAATTAGTAGTTACAAACCCCATGAATCATGAACTAAAAGATAAATCAGCACTGCACTTAGGCGATGTGCTGCATTATCCCTTTGTCGGTTTAATGCAATATCATTCCCTGCAACAATCTATTGAAACACAGGCTAAATTACTCGGCTGCGCAATTCAGTACCGTTTACGCTTACCCAATTTTGCAGCGATTGCACAAGTGGTTGCCAATGGGGGTCGGCATTGCGATTATGCCGAAACGCGCTGCCAGTCGCTTAAAGACGGTTTATGCATTTCATCATATTGAACTGACCGGAGACTGGGCCAATCGCAAACTACTCTTGGCGGCAAAAAAATTTGACCAATTGTCCGTATCCTATCAACATTTCAGTCAGTTTTTACTTTCCCAAAAGTCCAAATTATTGATTTAATTTCCACTATGGCATATTGCGTTGCAAGCCGGTTTTCAGATGATTCCAAACTGATGCAGCACCATATAGCCACCAAAAATCACCAGACCACAGAAGAACACTTTACGGAATTTTTGTTCCGGAATGCGATAGCGAATTTTTGTGCCTAGCCACATTCCGACCAGAGCAGGTAATAATGCAATCAATGACATTTTATAGTCGATAGGAATATCCTCGACAGGATTCTGATGCAGAAATACAGCCAGGCAAATGGTAGAGATGGTAAATGCCAAACCTAAGGCCTGCACCAGCTCATCACGTTTTAAATGCAGTGACTGCAAGTAAGGCACCACCGGAATCACCACCACGCCGGTTGCTACCGTCAACGCACCGCCCAGATAGCCAATAATCGGAGATAAGCATTTTTCATGTGGTGCAAGATTCGGCATATTTTTCGAAAATAAACCGTACAACCCATACAGTGCCAACATTCCACCGAGTAAAGCTTCACTTTGAAATTCGCTATGTCCGAGTGTCGGGAAAATGCTCCAGATTGAACCGACAATAATACCAAGCAATAAGGGCCAAAAACGGCGAACCAATTTGAGCACATGACCTTCTGCAAACAGTTGCCAAAAGTTGGTCACCATAGAGGGCACAATAAGCAAAGTTGCAGCTTGAAACGGACTGATAAAAATGGTCAGCAAGCCCATGGAAACAGCAGGTAAACCCAGACCAATGGTGCCTTTAATCATGCCGGCAATAGCAAATACTGCAATGACAAACCCAACCATGCTGGGTACTCTTCAAATCGTAGCACTATGCTAGATGAATAGTAAAAATTGAAAAATCATTGTTTTTTGGACTAAGCCTCAATGATATATTGAGGTCTATTTAAACAGGTACAGATATGGATCATTTTTTATTTTAAATATGACAAAATGTTAAAATTAGATTAAAAATTAATCAAATAATTACGTGATTACATAAAAATTTCAACAATTCACCCCTTATTTTTAAGCTGTACTTAAATATCTGATTTATAAATTATCCTTTCTCCTTTTCCCGCTTATATATCTCCAATTTGGGGCTTCTATATCACTTTATCTGCTTTGTTGATTTCTAAAACGGGTGGATTTTTGATCAAAAACTATTTAAAGTACGCGCTTCCGATAAATGTACGCAATGTAATAACATATCGTTTAAATGAGTTTGAGGAAAAAATATTGGTATTTCAGTTCTGATAAATACTGTCTATTTTTTTCTAAAAGCGATTGAAGATAAGGTAGAGATTTAAGAATGATTTATGATGCACATCATAGCAATATGATTAATGCTGCAAACCAGAACACTGCAGTAATCTCCCAGAAATATCAAGATAATCAAGCGGGTTTAAGAGCCAAAAATCCACAGAAGAATAAAGGCATCCCCTATCTTGATTTACGTAAATTCACACAGAAGTTACATAGTATTTCCTCAGCCACCAGTACTGCAAAATGTGCCCGAAGCATTCGTATTGCACTACAGTCAGCAGGGGCTAGAATTTTAAACCATCCTGTGGCAGCTGCAGATTGGGGTCATACGCTCCAGACCATTGGCTACAAGCAGATCAAACCTTCGTTTGATCAACCGCGGCAAGGCGATATCTATATTATCGATCGAACCCAAAAACATGTGTATGGTCATATTGCCGCCTATACTGGCCGCCAATGGATTTCTGATTTCCGACAAAACAGCCATGCGGTTTATAAGAATGATAAAGTGACTTATACCTATTACCGACTTGTGTAAATAGATTGATCGTACAATTCGAATAGACACCTTAATAGGTGTCTTTTTTATAGCAGGCTGGGCATGAGTTGAAATCAAATTAGGGTCTAATCTCTTTCAACTCTCGTTGAATAAAGCGTTGAATCATTTCTCTATACAGGTGTTCAACCAAATCCGGATCGGTTCCCAATTCAATTGCTTGCGTACGCACTTTGCTAATCACTTGCTCAACCCGTTCCGGTGACTGCACATCCTGCACAGTACGTTTAAAGCGCACCGATTGCTCGACATAAAATTGACGCGTCGCAATCATTTCAATCAATGCGGTATCAATGGCATCAATCTTTTCACGGACTTGTTCTAAAGACTCACATTTTTCTTTCTTCATCTTTTCTATCATCGTTTTCACTTTTATATTGGTCTTCTAAAACATTAGAAAAAATGCTTTCAATCATCCAGACACGGTACAGGCTATTAAACACATAACTTTGACCGTCAATGCGAAGTTCAAGCACAGGAAAATCAGGCTGTGATTTCATTTCACAGAGTATGTCATTTTCTTTCAGTTTGGCAGTGATATCTTCTTGGGTTAATTCATTGATTTCTAAATCACGCTGCATCTGATCAAAATGTGATTTAAATGACAGATCTTTGCCTTTGGTCCATACCGCCTGCAAAATGTTATACATCGCATCAACACGCTGCTCTTCAGGCACACTGTAAAACAGTTGCGCCATCTCAAAAGTGGCAGACTGTGTGGGACGGCAAAATGGGGTAAATTTCACGTCTGTGCGTTTTGAAAGACGAGTCGCCAAACTCCAGTCAAATAGATCGCGTCCATGATAAGAAAGCGGATAGACATTGAGGTGAATATTATAATAATTCGCCAGTTCTTCTTTAATATAAGCCAATAATAACCACGAGATCGGGTCTTCAAGTGCAATATACAAATCCAGTTCTGGATCTAGCGCCTGAATTTCATTCAGTTCTTCTGCATCACTAATCAAATGTTCGCGCCAATCAATATGATTAATCAGGAAGATGGGATTTCCGGTCAGCAGTTTTTGTTGTTTTAAACGACGCATCAGCCGAAGTAAGTCATCTACCGCATGGTATTTACGCTCACCAAATTCAAAATAACTGGCAAGCACTTCGTCATCATTAAAAATACGTTCTGGAAACGCTTGAACACTATGATGTCGGCTGGCCATGGCATGCAATGTACGTAATTTTCCATACTGTTTTTGCCACAGCATATGGAATACGTCTTCGAGTAAATAGAGAAAATCTTGACCGCGTAATGGGGTATTGCGAAGGATGGTTTCTGCTTGTTTTATGGCATCGAGGGGCGGTTGTTCTGGGGTTTCATGGAAACTAAAGCGATGCTGTTTAGATAGAATTTTGGCATCGTTCAAGCAGTAATTTTGCCACTCGATTGCAGACATACGATTGGGGGGTTGTGCCGTTCGGCTGGAGATAATCACTTTTAAAGGTTTCAGTTCATCACTCAAAATTTCTTCAAGTTCAGGTAACTGCTGCACAGCCAAATAACTGTACACATCATCCAGACGTAAATGGATACTTAAACCCTGTTCCGTAGATAACACCACTTTACGAGTCGGCTTTTGGTAAAACCAACGCGATCGAAGTGGATCAAACCAACGGCGCAACAGTGACATGAGATAAGCCTCGAAAAAAAACCCTTGTAGTGCTACAAGGGTTTATAACAATTTGTTAGGGAATGATCAATTATACATCTAAATTTAAATCCGTAACTGCCCCTTTTTCAGCCCCTGTGGTCAATTTGGCAAACTTCGCCAAAGCACCATAAGTATAATTGGGTTTGGGTTTCACCCAAGCGGCCTTGCGTGCAGCCATTTCTTCATCGGAAATATGCAATGTCATTTCTCGGGTTTCAGCATTAATGGAAATTCTGTCGCCATTTTTAACCAAGCCGATCGGACCGCCTTCATAGGCTTCAGGGGTCACATGACCAATCACAAAACCATGACTCCCCCCAGAGAAACGACCATCCGTAAGTAAGGCAACAGATTTCCCTAAACCTTTACCAATAATAGCCGAAGTCGGTTTCAGCATTTCTGGCATCCCCGGACCACCTTTCGGTCCTTCGCCACGAATGACCACCACTTCGCCTTCTTGTACTTCACCGTCCAGAATACCACGCATTGCACCGATTTCACCTTCGAATACCCGTGCCGGCCCTTCAAAATACAGACCTTCTTTACCGGTGATTTTTGCCACGGCACCCGTTGGTGACAAGTTGCCTTTTAAGATCACAAGATGCGAGTCTTTTTTGATCGGTGCATCAAATGGCAGAATAATCTGCTGCCCTTCAGGATAGTCTTCAACATCTGCCAAATTTTCAGCCAAAGTTTTACCGGTGACGGTCAAGCAAGAACCATCTAGCATGCCTGCATCTAACATACGTTTCATTAACGGCTGAATACCACCAATCGCAATCAGTTCAGACATCAGGTATTTACCTGATGGACGCACGTCTGCAACCACAGGAATGTCCTGACCAATCCTTACAAAATCATCCAGTGCCAATTCCACACCTGCAGTATGTGCCATCGCAAGCAAATGCAGCACGCCATTGGTAGATCCACCCAGTGCAATCAGCACTTTAATCGAGTTTTCAAATGCCGATTTGGTCATAATGTCGCGGGGTTTAATGTCTAAACGTAGCAAGTTCATTACCGCTTCACCGGCACGCAGACAGTCAATTTTCTTCTCTTCTGAAACCGCTTCCTGAGCCGATGAACCGGGCAAGCTCATACCTAAGGCTTCAATCGCAGAAGCCATCGAGTTTGCGGTGTACATGCCGCCACAAGAACCCGGACCCGGCAAAGATACTTCTTCAATATGCTTGACCTGAATCGCGTTGATTTCACCTTTGGCATACTGACCCACAGCTTCAAATACAGAGATCATGTCAGTATGGCCCGCGCCCGGTTTAATCGTTCCACCATAAATAAACAAACCCGGACGATTTAAGCGCGCAAGCCCCATAATGCAACCCGGCATGTTTTTGTCGCAGCCACCAATCGCAATCACGCCATCATAAGCCTGACAGCCGACAACAGCTTCAATCGAATCCGCAATAATCTCACGTGAAACCAGTGAGTATTTCATGCCTTCAGTACCATTGGAGATTCCGTCAGAAATAGTAATGGTGTTAAAGATAATCCCTTTACCATTTGCAGCATTGACGCCTTTTTCTACTTCACGTGCCAACCCATCAATATGCATATTACATGGCGTGACATTAGCCCAGGTTGAGGCAATACCAATAAATGGACGGGTAAAGTCTGCATCTTTAAACCCTGTGGCACGCATCATTGAACGTGCCGGTGCATTTTCAATCCCTTCATAAACCGGTGCTGAATGCTCGCGGATATTGTCTTTACTCATTATTTTATTCCTTGGCAATGACCGATTTTAAGCTTCAGTCTGTAGCAATTTATCCTAAGATCATTGTTTGACATACTCCCCACTTTCACTTTGTTTAAGTAGGGGATTCTAAAAGCAAAAGCATTTAGGTGACTTCCTCGCGGATTTCACTTGTTTTCTGCTTCTTAGGGTGACCTTTACCGCATCCTCCCTCCACAGACAGTACGGCATGTCCTGCCGCTAGAATGTTACGTGCAGCATTAAAGTCTGCATTGGTAACATACCCACACTCGACACACTCAAACTTCGACTGAGTATGTCGATTTTCTTTGGCTACGTGACCACAATGATTGCAGGTTTGGCTTGTGTAATGTGGATTGACCTTAATCAGTAATCCACCTCGCCATCGCTGCTTGTATTTGAGCATTTCTACCATCATTGACCAACCCTGATCAAGGATAGCTTTGTTCAAGCCTGATTTGGCTTTCACATTTGTACCTTTCTGCTCTAGTGTGCCACTGGCCGATTTCGACATATTGGCTACTTTTAAATCCTCAACAACTATCATGGCGTGGTTTTTGCTGATGTGAGTGCTGATCTTGTGCAGGTAGTCCTTACGGATATTCGCAATATGGTGATATAACTTTTGAAGCTTTCGATTCTGCTTTTTCCAGTTTTCACTGAATTTAACTTTCTTGCACAGTTGTCGCTGCAACTTGGCTAATTTAGGCTGATTTTTTTTAAAGCTGTTCTTGGGTGCGATATATAAACCCTGTGAGGTGGCAAGCAGTTTCTTGATTCCCATATCCAAACCGATAGATGTTTTCGATGGATGGATGAAAGAATCAACAATTTCCTGTTCTGTGCAAAAGGCGATATACCATTGACCTGAAAGCTTAGATACGGTGACATTCTTAATTTCACCTTGTATCTCTCTCGATTTTATAAATTTCACCAAACCAATGTTGTTAGGCAGCTTAACTTTATTCCCTTCAATTCGACAGTATTTATGAAACTGAACCAAACGCAATGAATCATAATAATCATTCTTACGTTTGAATTTCGGCATAAGAGGGTGTAATTGCAGTTCAGTACCATCGGATAATTTAAAGAACTTCAACTCTTTAGGCTTACGCTTGTTCTGTTGCAAACGTGCATGTTCTTTAGGATTAAAAAATTTAGTCCATGCTGATGCTAAATCTCTCGCCTTTTGTTGCAAACTGACCGCATTGGAGTGGTTGGAGAGAAAAGCGAAATCAGGGTTGGATTTGACTAATGGTATTTTATTAACAAGATTTACTGCATTGATGTGTTCTTTAGCATGAAACATCTCAAATGACAGTGCTAAAAGTTGATTCCAAATAAAGCGCGTACAGCCAACAAGGTTATTTAAAATCACCTCCTGTTCTGCATTTGGCTCAAGTCGAAACTTATACGCTTTATTGATTTTCATAAATTAATTATGTTATTGAATTACAATAATATTATAAACGTAAAGCTAGATATTTTACAGTGGTTTTAGGTTTAGTTTTAGACAAAATTTGCAAAATCCGCCTCCTGAGAAGCGCTGCTTCGTAAGATCGGGTGGAGTCCTCTTTTGCTTTTATATAGAAAAGTGTTACTTGGAAATAAAAAGTGATTTACAAGATGGAAGGCTTTTAAGGAGCAAGCAACCTGATTTAGTTTATCTGGAATTATGGGGGTATTGATTGCGTATAACATGCTGAGAAGACAAATGAAATATGGCTAAACGCATAAAAGTGAGTCCATTGAGAATCAGCTTTTATCTTGCATCTATAGGTATTCTCAATGTATTAAGACATACCTATTTAGAATCCGCAGGAAATTTACCTAAACATTTAGAACACTTGTTGAAACAAGCCAAGATGTTTGTCTTACCAAAGAAAAGAAAAAGAAATGGTCCTAGGGTTGTGAAGATAAAACCACAGAAATATCCAAGAAAATGCCAGTCAATTTCTTAACTGACTGGCATTACTTATCTGGAATGCTTTTTTCAATTTGTAAAAGGAATTATAAATTAGATTTCACGTACCGCGCCTTTTGCAGCACTCGTAGTATGCATGGCATATGCTTTCAGTGCTTTTGAAATTTTACGTGGACGTTCCTCAACTGGATACCAGCCTTTTTGCTCTTGAACTTCACGACGCGCCGCCATGGTTGCATCATCCACTGCCAGGTGAATAGTACGATTTGGAATATCAATTTCGATACGATCGCCATCTTCAACCAGACCAATTGCACCGCCTTCGGCTGCTTCAGGTGATACGTGACCGATTGACAGACCAGATGAACCCCCAGAGAAACGACCATCTGTTAATAAGGCACATTCTTTACCCAAACCTTTCGATTTCAAATAACTGGTTGGATATAACATTTCCTGCATACCCGGACCACCACGTGGACCTTCGTAGCGAATGACAACCACATCACCGGCTTTAATGACACCACCTAATACTGCATCTACAGCTGCATCCTGACTTTCAAAGACACGTGCCGTACCGTTGAATTTCAAAATCGATTCATCTACACCGGCAGTTTTTACAATACAGCCATCAAGCGCGATATTGCCGTAAAGCACAGCCAAACCACCGTCTTTCGAGAAGGCATGTTCTGCATTACGAATGACACCGGTTTCACGGTTACCATCTAAAGTTTGATAATAGCGATCTTGCGAGAATGCAGTTTGAGTTGGTACGCCACCTGGTGCTGAACGGAAGAATTGATACACGTCCGGATCTTCAGTACGGATGATGTCCCATTTATCCAAAGCATCTTTTAAAGTCTTTTCATGAACCGTTGGAACATCGGTGATTAACAGACCTGCGCGGTCAAGCTCACCCAAAATTGACATGATCCCGCCGGCACGATGCACGTCTTCCATATGCACATCTTGTTTTGCAGGCGCTACTTTACACAGTACTGGTACTTTACGAGATAAACGGTCAATGTCATCCATGGTAAAGTCAACACCGGCTTCGTTTGCAGCGGCTAACAAATGCAGAACCGTATTGGTTGAACCACCCATCGCGATGTCTAAAGTCATGGCATTTTCATACGATGCTTTGGTGGCAATTGAACGTGGCAGAACGCTGTAATCGTCTTGTTCATAATGACGTTTAGTAATCTCAACAATCAATTGACCTGCGCGCTCGAATAACTTTTTACGGTTGGCATGGGTTGCAAGCGTAGAACCATTACCCGGTAAAGATAAACCTAAAGCTTCAGTCAAACAGTTCATTGAGTTTGCAGTGAACATGCCTGAACATGAGCCACAAGTTGGACATGCCGAACGTTCGTATTCTGCCACTTCTTCATCGGTATAGCTGTCATCTGCAGCAACAATCATCGCGTCGATCAAATCAATGGCTTTCTCATTACCACGAATTTTCACTTTACCGGCTTCCATTGGACCGCCAGACACAAACACCACCGGAATGTTCAGGCGCATTGCCGTCATTAACATTCCCGGGGTAATTTTGTCACAGTTGGAAATACACACCATCGCATCGGCACAATGCGCATTAACCATATATTCTACAGAGTCCGCAATCAGGTCACGTGAAGGCAATGAATACAGCATGCCGTCATGACCCATGGCGATACCGTCATCCACCGCAATGGTATTGAATTCTTTGGCTACACCGCCTGAGGCTTCAATTTGACGTGCCACAAGCTGACCTAAGTCTTTCAAATGGACGTGACCCGGTACAAACTGAGTGAAGGAGTTGACCACCGCAATAATCGGTTTACCAAAATCTTCATCTTTCATGCCGGTTGCACGCCATAAGCCACGTGCGCCAGCCATATTTCTTCCGTGTGTCGATGTTTTTGAACGATAGTCAGGCATTGTGTATTTCCAACAAAGTTTGTGCTCGAAATGAATCCTAGAATTCACTCTGGCTGAATGATACTGATATATAACGCTAAATCAGTCGAAATATAGACATATCTTACTACAGGTTGCGGTGAAGCAAAGTCCTATAAGCATGATCTTTTATGAGAGAAATCTATTGATCTTTCGACGATTCATATAAAATAAACTGATACTGAAAGCTAATATAACGCTATAACACTGAATTAAATACAAAACTTTCATGAATAATTTTTTAATTTTGCATTACTTTATTTTATTATTAATTACGTTTAAATAAAGCGATATCTTCAAAAACTTGAGATAAGTATCTTAGTTTCAGTAGCTTGTGAGTTCATGTACACGACCTTAGGTCTCGCTCTGGTTTTGCCTTATAATACGTTAAGTTTATTTGGAATTTCATGTGTGAAAATCATCTTTGCGGGTACACCAGAATTTGCAGCAGTCGCCTTAGACGCGCTCTTGAAAACAGAACATGAAATTGTTGCGGTATATACCCAACCTGACCGCAAAGCAGGTCGCGGGCAAAAACTTCACGCATCGGCAGTCAAACAATTGGCTTTAGAACACAACATTCCGGTTTATCAACCGCTACATTTCAAATCATCGACTGAAGAAGGTCTGGCAGCGCAACAACAATTGGCTGCCTTGGGCGCTGATATTATGGTGGTGGCAGCATATGGCTTGATCTTGCCGCAAGTGGTTCTAGACACGCCTAAATACGGCTGCCTCAATATTCATGGCTCTTTATTGCCACGCTGGCGCGGTGCAGCACCGATTCAACGTGCCATTGCCACAGGTGATAACGAAACAGGCGTGACCATTATGAAAATGGCCGCCGGTCTGGACACGGGTGACATGATGTATAAAACCCTCTGCCCAATTGAAGCCACAGATACTTCTGCCAGCCTGCATGACAAATTAGCCGAACAAGGTGCAACAGCCATTGCCGCTGTTTTAGAGTCGACAGAAAAACTGCAACACTATTTAGAAATGCGTGAAGTTCAAGATGAAGCTTTGACCGTCTATGCGCACAAACTGTCAAAAGCTGAAGCTCAAATTGACTGGACAATCGATGCGTTACAAATCGACCGTAATATTCGCGCTTTTAACCCATGGCCCGTAGCATTTATCGTACTCGATGAGAAAAACAACCTGCGTGTCTGGAACTCCCAGTTATCTAATGTCACTGCTGAAAATGCTCAACCGGGTGAAATCATTGCAATTGATAAACACGGCGTCCATGTTGCCTGTGCAAATAACACTGTAATCACGCTAACTGCTTTACAATGGCCCGGTGGCAAACCGCTGAATGCCGTACAAATTTTACAAACTCAAAAACTGAATATCGGACAAATTTTATAATGAGACAATCTCCCCACGCCTCTGGTAAGACTTTAAACTTACGTGCTCAGGTTGTTAAAACGTTATTGGCTGTCCAAAATGGTCAATCACTGGCATCAGTGTTAAATCAGCACATGAATATCGTGTCAGACAAAGACCGCGCGTTGTATCACGAATTGGTTCTTGGCTGTCTACGCCAGTGGCACGCACTGAAACAGGTGACTTTACCGCTTCTTTCTGTACCGCTTGAAAATGCAGTGGTTGAAACCTGTTTATATGTCGGTTTATATCAATTGCTATGTACCCGTGTGGCTGCACATGCCGCAATTTCTGAAACGGTAGAAGCCAGCAAACAATTGGGTATGGAAAGTTTAAGTGGCGTGGTGAATGCCATTTTACGCCGTGCAACGCGTGAAACCGAACAGTTCTACGATGTCCTGGAACAGGCATCGAATTTGCCAAGCTGGTTATCAAAACGTTTAAAGAAAGACTGGGGCGAACAACTGGCTGAAATCAGCTACGAGCTTAAACAGGTTGCACCACTGACTTTACGTGTCAATACCCGCCAAGTCAGCCGTGAAGAATACCTTGATATTCTTGAAGATGAAGGCATCGATGCACATCGTTGTGAACTCTCGGATGTCGGTATTGTACTGGATGAAAGTATTCATGTACCGAGCCTGCCTGGTTTTGAAGCCGGCGGTTTTTCAGTACAAGACGAACATGCTCAGCTTTGCGCAAGCTTAGTACCTAATCTAGACGGTAAATTTGTGATTGATGCCTGTGCAGCACCTGGTGGTAAGACGGCGCATCTTTTAGAGAAATATCAGCCGAAAAAACTGATTGCACTTGACCAAGATGAAAAACGTCTTAAACGTGTGTCTGAAAATTTGGAGCGCCTCATTCTCGACGGCAAACACGTTGAAATTATTACGGCAGATGCAGTGAAATGGACTGCGCCTGAACTTGCGGATTGTATCGTACTGGATGCACCCTGTTCAGCGATTGGTGTGATCCGTCGCCATCCAGACATTCGTTTATTGCGTCAGTCGGGTGATATTGCCAAAACCGTTGAGTTGCAAAAACAGATTCTTGAAAATATGTGGCAACAATTGAAAGTCGGTGGAACCTTGCTTTACATCACCTGCTCGATTTTAAAAGCTGAAAATGAACAGCAAATGGTCGATTTCTTCGCCAATCATGCCGATGCACAAGAACAAAAAATTGATGCTGACTGGGGAATTGAACAAATTCACGGTCGCCAATTACTGCCACAAGTGGGTCGTGGCGATGGGTTCTTCTATTGCCGTATCCAGAAAACTGCATAACTACATAACGGCGATGCGATTAAAAAAGGTGGCTTTTGAGCCACCTTTTTTGTGGCTATGTTTTTAACTATATATTTTTTAACTGACAAATTTAAAAATCACTAAACTAAGCGCTAGAGATGCCATCCCAATGACCAGTCCATACACCGTTTCATGACCTTGGGCGTATCGTTTTGCCGTGGGTAATAATTCATCCAGTGCCAAAAATACCATCACTCCGCCAATCACGCCAAATACCGCACCATAAACACTAAAACTCATAAAAGGTGCCAAAATAAAGTAACCGAGTGCCGCACCCAATGGTTCTGCCAAAGCAGAAACAAAACTGGCACCTAAAGCCAAAGCTCTACGCCCTGTCGCCATATAGACCGGCAAGGCAATTGCTATACCTTCAGGAATATTATGAATCGCAATTGCCACAGCTAATGGAGCACCCAAGGTCGGACTTTCCAAAGTTGCAAAAAAGGTGGCTAAACCTTCGGGGAAATTGTGTGCCGTAATGGCGAACAAGGTCAGTAAACCGGTGCGCTTTAATTGTCGTTGTTCGATCTCGGCGGCATTGTTCGGTTCAATGGTTTCATGCGGATTCGGAATGAAACGATCCAGTAACAAGACTAAAATCACCCCGAATAAAAAGGCAAAGGTGCCAAAAGCAAAGCCATAATCCGCACTATAAGCTTGGCTGAATGAAGCAATCGATTTATTTAAAATTTCAGTCAGTGAAACATAAACCATGGCGCCAGCAGAAAAAGCCAAGCCGAAAGATAACAAGCGATAGCTAGGCTGCTTAAAAAATAAAACCAATGCTCCACCAATCACGGTGGCCAATCCTGCAAGAAAGGTCACTGCAAATGCAATCCAGATTTGGTGCGGCAAAATGGTGTGCATCGCCATGCTCCACTTCAGAAACAAGAAAGTCATTATCATAAATGATAATGACTTTCATTTGCATGTATTGTCAGTGATGACTGATTTTTTTTGACTTAGAGGGTGTGCTGATCTTTCACTTCTTCAAGCACATCGTCTAACTCTTCAGGGTTTTTCATCAAGTGAAGAATCGACAAGGCCAATCCGCCCCATAAAAACACCATCGAGATAATCATCATCACAATTGCGGAAGTATTCATGTTTTCTCTCCTAGCGGTCTTTAACGCGAGCCAAAATAAAGGCAATGGCTGCACAGAAAATGACGCTGCCCCAGCCAAATAACCACTGCAGACTTACACTATAATCACCATAACCTTTTAATAACAAGTTAAAGATGGTCATTCCTAAAGTAACCAGCAAAATCAAAGAGGTAATCACGGTTAAAGTGAAATCCCAGCCTTTGCCCAATTGCACGGTGGAAATGGCATTGACGTGATTTCGGATCTCAACCAGAGCTGAACGCTTGAACCAGGCAATACTGATAATTGAAATCAACGCACCGCCGATAATGCCAATGTTATTGATGAAATGGTCAATAATATCGACCAGTTTAATCGAGTTAACACTTGAGAATAAAACGATAGAAACCAGTGCACTGCCCCCACCGACAATCGTGACTGCTTTTTTACGGCTCCATTTCAGCTTGTCCATCATGGCTGCAATTGGAACTTCCAAAATACTCACCATCGATGAAATACCGGCAACAAACAATGAGGTAAAGAATAAGATCCCGAATAAATCCGCACCAGCACCTAGGCTAGAAATGATTTTAGGGAATGCAATAAATGCCAGTCCAATACCACCACTCACTACGTCTTGCACATTGCTATTTGCGGTATAGGCCATGAACCCAAGCGCAGCAAAAATACCAATACCGGCTAAAATTTCAGTTGAAGCATTGGCAAAGCCCACAATTAAGCCTGAACCGGTTAAATTGGTTTTTGGCTTTAAGTAAGACGCATAGGTTACCATGATCCCGAAACCTACAGAAAGCGAGAAGAAAGTATGACCATAAGCCGCCAGCCAAACTTTATAGTCCATCATCGCAGACCAGTTCGGGGTAAAGAAGGCATTTAAACCCTCCACCGCGCCCGGTAAACGAAGTGCCTGAATCACTAAAAGGGTAAATAAAACAAATAATAATGGCATGAAAATCTTGTTGGAAAGCTCCACACCTTTTTTCACCCCACCATATAAAATAATTAAAGTGAGTGCCCAGATACCTGCCAGCGGCCAGAAAATATGGCTGACAAAACGCGGGTCAAAACCGGTTGCATCCGAAGTCTGCAAATAGGTTTTAAAGAAGAAAGCTTCTGGGTCACTGCCCCACATTTGACCGATAGAGAAGTAGACATAACTGCCTGCCCAAGTCAAAACACTGGCATAGTACAAACCAATGATGATACATACGCACACTTGCCACCATCCGAGGGTTTCACCACCACGGAATAGTTTTCGGTAAGCTTTGGGAGGTGAACTGTTACTTCTATGCCCCACCGCATAATCTAGAAATAAAAGTGGTAAACCTGCAGTAATGAGAGCAATAAGATAAGGGATTAAAAACGCACCACCGCCATTTTCATAAGCAATGTAGGGAAAGCGCCAAATATTACCTAAACCGACAGCCGATCCAACTGCTGCAATAATAAAGCCCGATCGTGATGTCCAGTTTTCACGAGAATCTGTCATAAAACACCTAAACCTTAGGCATCTTTAGCTGCTGCTTGTTGTTGGGTTATCTCGCGAGCAAAAAAAGTACCATTCAAAAATTAATCTTTTTATGTCTGAAGTTAGTTCTACGCCTTTTGAGCATTCTGTTCTAAATTACAAACAGGCCGTCATCACAAAATCTTGCTTAAAGTCTTTTGCTTCTTTTTGCCTTTCAATGAGTGAACAATACCCATTTTCCCGACATTTTTCTTTAGTTTTTGCGGAAATTATTTAATTTTATAATCTATAAATTATGAATTGATCAAAATATAGCTCATTTAATGCGTTGTTTAACTCAGGCCGCTCTTTTTAAAGCATGAGCTGATTTTTTATTTTGCTTAGATCTGCTTAGTTCAATGGCAATCAGCATATTTTAATCCACTGATTGCCGAAAATTTTTTACTTTTTAATCGCTAAAATACGCTCTTCCTGCATATCACGAATCGCATATTGCACACCTTCACGTCCCAGACCTGAGTCTTTTACACCGCCATAAGGCATGTTATCGACCCGAAAAGAGGGAATATCATTAATAATCACGCCACCGACATGTAAATGATCCCAGGCATACAGCATTTTATTCAAGTTCTGGGTATACACTCCTGCTTGCAAACCAAAACGGCTGCTATTGATTCGATCTATGCCTTGTTCAAAGCTCTTATATTTCTCCATAATCGCCACCGGTCCAAATGCTTCATCTTTGTAAATTTCTAGGGAAGCATCGACATTTTCAAGTAAAGTCGGTTCAAACATCACCCCATTCAGCTCACCACCAACAAGCAATTTTGCACCTTTTTTCACGGCTTTATCGACCCATTTTTTCAGACGCAAGGCTTCTGATTCTTTAATCATCGGACCAACCAGCGTACTATCTAGCCTCGGATCAGCGGCTTTAATTTTTTTCAGTTTGGCCACCAGTTTTTTCTTCAGTTCAGCATAGATATCTGCATGCACTAAAATGCGTTGTACACTAATACACACCTGTCCCGCGTGGTTATAGGCACCGCCAATCAAACGATCCACCAAAGCATCGGTAATTTCAGTATCCGCATCAATCATCACTGCAGCATTACCACCCAGCTCCAAGATCACTTTCTTACGTCCGGCACGTGCTTTCATGTCCCAACCAACCACATCAGAACCGGTAAAGCTGAGCAGTTTAAAACGGTCATCGGTGACCAGTACATCGGCATGTTCACGCGGACAGGGTAAAATCGAAAATGCGCCCTTGGGCAAATCTGTCTCGGCAAGAACCTCGGCAATTCTCAACGCTGAAATAGGCGTTAAACTGGCCGGTTTAAGCACAAATGGACAACCTGCTGCAATTGCAGGGGCAATTTTATGTGCAGTTAAATTTAATGGAAAATTAAACGGACTAATTAAGGAGACTGCACCAATCGGGGCATATTTCATCATGCCTTGATAACCCGATGCTGCCGCTGTAACAGCCAAAGGAATCATGCGTCCATCATCCAATTGAGTTACCGCATCGGCTGCAATTTGAAAGGTATTAATTAAACGTTCTACTTCAGCAGCAGCTGCCTTGCGTGGTTTTCCTCCTTCTGCAATCAGAATTTCGGTCAACTCCGCTCGCATTTCATTAAAGCGTTTCACACAATGCAATAAGATTTTTTGTTTTTGAAAAGGTTCTAAAGCCGCCATTTCTTTTTCGGCTTTTACTGCAGATTGAATCGCTTTCTCAATAGTTTTTTCATTTGCCAAAGCCACCCGTGCATAAACTTCATGCGTATATTTATGTTCTACTTCAAGCCATTGCTCTGTTTTAACCGCTTTACCTGCAACATATAGAGGATAATCAATCACGTTTACAGCTTTGTCTACCATGTAAAAATTTCCTTTTATTTTCTAGAAATAACAGCAATGCAATTTTCTTTCATTCACTATATGATGCGCTGAGTTGGGCAGTAGTTCATTATATTTAAGTAACAACATTATTTTCTAAAATAACAAATCACATCTTTAGGACATCCATGCAATCACTCAAATTATTTTGCTTCATCCTTGGACTTAGTGCTTTCAGCTCTGCCCAAGCCGATTTCATTGGGGTTAAAGCCAGCATTGATTACTGGAAATACAGTACAGATTTAAGCAATCCAGCATCAGCCCTTCCCCAGCCACAACTTGAAGATGATCACGCGATGTCATTTTCCGTAGCCCTAGAGCATCCTGTACCCTTTTTGCCCAATGCAAAAATTAAACATACTAATTTGCAGGCTGAAAATGATCAGAGTTTTGCAGGGGTGAAAAGCTATCAGGTCGATCTCGATTATTCAGACTTTATTCTGTATTACGAAATACTCGATAATGTTGTGTCTGCCGATATTGGTTTCGGTGCCAAATTACTAGATGGAGATATCCAGCAGAACTTTACCCAAAATGCAAAGGTCAGTGAAACGTTACCGATGATCTATGCAGAAGCAGGGATAAAACTGCCCTTTACCGGTTTAAGTGCTAAAGCAGAAGCCAGTTTTGCCAAGTTAACGGATACACAAGTCACGGACGCTCAGGTAGAACTGAAATATAATTTTGTGGAGAGTGTACTGGTAGATGTTGGTGCTAAAGCCGGTTATCGCATTTTGGATATCCAGCTTGAAGAAGGTTCAGAACAGGAAGCCAAATTGAAATTTAAAGGACCTTATATTGGTCTAGAAGCGCATTTCTAAAACACTGTTGTACGCTTTAGCTTACATGAACTGCAGAAAACGACAGCTATTCATGCTGTCTGATTCAGCCTATATTTAACTCATCAGGAAATAGGACGTTTCCAAAACTAAAAACAACAATAATCAGTTTGAGCACCAGGATGTGAGGTACGACAGGAGTTATACCTAAGTCACCAATACGAGAAAGCCCTATCAGGATGGTGGGGCTTTTTTCTTGCCTAAAATTAATTTTATCGAAACAAAAAAACCTCCCGAAGGAGGTTTAAGTTTTAATATTATTAATATTCAGTAATCTTAGAGGCGTTAAGAACGGCTAGGGTTTGCAGATGCTAAAACTGTTTGTTCAGCTTTTAATTTATCCGTTTTTGCTGGACGGATAAAGAACACAGCAATTGCACCAATAATCCCAGGAATAGCAACAGCGATAAAATTCCATTTATGCGGCAGTTCCATACCCAAAAGCATACCGATCACGATTGGACCGACAATCGCACCCGTACGACCCACGGCCGATGCCCAGCCAATACCCGTTGACCGGACTGCAACCGGATAATACTGTGCAACATAACTGTACAGTAAAATGCTGCTGCCAATTGAGGATGCGCCTGCCAGACTCACCAGTAAATAAATAACCGGCTGCGGAGAATTAAAACCTAATCCAACTAAGGAAAGTATTCCTACAATTAACATACTGATCAGAACGCGTTTAAAGTCAAAGCGGTCAGCTAACACCCCGCCACTAATTGTTCCAATGACTGCTCCAACATTCAATGCCAGTAAAAACATTAAGCTGCTGCCTAAAGAATAACCCGCTGCCATCATCAGTTTTGGCAACCAGCTGCCCAATGCATAAAGCATTAATAGACACATAAAAAATGCAAGCCAAAATAAGAATGTTCCTACAGCACGATTTTCAGTAAACAATGTTTTTACGGATGTACTTCCCGTTTGATCATTCGAAGCTAAAACCAATTGCGTATTGGCGGATATTTGCGCTGCTGGCTCAACTTTTTGTAAAAAATAACGCGCCTGATCATTTTTCTTTACTTTAACCAAAAATATTAAAGATTCCGGCAGGAATTTCCAAAATAATGGAACAAACAGTAAAGGAATAACTGCAATATAGAACATGATTTGCCAGCCATAATCCGCGGTAAACCATGATCCACATAAGGCTGCCATAATTCCGCCCATGGCATAGCCGCTGAACATGGTGGTAACTAAAGTACTGCGCACACGTTGCGGTGCATATTCTGAAGTTAAAGCCACTAAATTTGGCAATACCCCACCAATACCTAAACCTGCAACAAAGCGTAATATTCCAAATTCTGTTGGATTAGTGGCAAATCCGCCTAAAAAAGTAAACAGACTGAACAATGAAACACAAATTAAAATCACTTTTTTGCGGCCAATTTTATCCGCCAGCATGCCAAAGCCCATCGCACCAAACATCATGCCTGCTAAAGCAGTACTTGCCAACATGCCTGCCTGCACGGCACTCATACCCCACTCTTGCATCAGTAAGGGCAAAACGACTCCATTAATTGCTAAATCATAGCCATCAAATAAGACGATAAATAGGCACCACAGCACAAGTTTCAAATGAAACGATTTAAACTTAGCTTGATCCACTACAGCATTTACATTAATTGTTGTCGCTGTCATGAGTACTCACCTCCAATGTGAGACTTAAATTTCAATCTACAATGAGTTTCTGGCGGAATTTTGTCCACAACTTGAAAAGCATAAACTTATACCCTGAAGGTATAAAAAATCTGTTCTGGAATAAAATGTTAGGACAAAATGACTTATAAATAAGGATTTTTGTTACATATTTTGTTGTGAACTATAGTTCACACTTGTTTTTAATAACAAAAACAATATGTTGAAAAATTAAATTTTTTCACCCGACTAAAGAGGATTTGATTAGAAGATTGTCAGAGTTTGCCGACTAAAAATCGTAAAATGATAAGTATTTAGACTTTGAAATGAGCTATTAAAGATTGGTCGAAATTACAGAATTTTTATTATTGAGCTAGAAATCCTTCAAGATAAATGTCGTATTTTAATTTCATAAGCAAATAGAACACTTATCACACTAAAAAGAGCAAGAAATTTGAGCAGCTGGATGAGGGGCTATAATAGAAGTTATACTGAAGTAACTTATATAAAAAAGCCCTATCAAGGTAGGGCTTCATTTTTAGTGTATTAATGCAGGCTTTCTAAGCTTTTTAGGTAAGCCACAATTTCTTGGTTATCCGCCATTTCTGCGAGTTCTAAGGCAGTGTATGTACTACGATGATCAAGATCCGCACCTTTACTGATAAGTAATTTCACCACGTCCAAATGATTATTTTCAGCAGCGGCATGTAAAGCGCTATAACCTTCATCATCGGCAGAATTAGGGTCAATGCCCTGCTGTAAGGTTTCACTCACTTGTTCAATATCGCCCAGTGAAGCCCAGTACACAAGTTCAGGAAGATGAAGCTCGTCATCATCTTCAGGGACTGGGGAAAATGAGTTCAGTTTCATATAAATTTCCTAACTTTCAAAAATTAAATTACCAATTATTAAAAGGTATCTTAGATTGTGAAATTTTTACATGCCTCATTTCGTAATTTAATAAGAGTTTTTCAACTGAAGCCATGCATCTAACATTTTTTGGATTGGGACTTACTATTATTTCCTCAATTATATTCCTTTTTTCTTTAGCTAAAGCTTGCTCAATATAGGGAACTATATCGGACTTAAATTCTCTAAATTTTAACGAACTTGATAAATTTCTTATCACTATTCTCTATTGTAACAGGAGCTAAATAATCATCATCCATAAATATTTCTGTAGTTTGTAAAGCTAAGAAACCTATTGTCTCATGATGATATTCTTGAAAATCATTTAAATAGTCACAATGACTAGCCTACAAAGATTGTGAAGCTATATGCCAATTAATTGATGAAGACTATTATAGTGATAAAGCATAAGTAATTATTTTTATTATAAATATGATTGCACAATTATAGATCGTTATTATCTTTGGCATATAAAAAAAGCCCCGCTATTTAAGCGGGGCTTTTTAGGAATAATGAGCTGGCGATGACTTACTCTCACATGGGTAAC
>NZ_JAFCTF010000007.1:0-172500 GCF_049895885.1 Acinetobacter sp. TSRC1-2 | reverse complement strand
CTTTGCGCTGATGGTAGTGTGGGGTTACCCATGTGAGAGTAAGTCATCGCCAGCTCATTATTCCAAAAGCCCCTGCTCTGCAGGGGCTTTTTTTATGCCGGTAAAATCTAAAAAGAGCTTGCGCAAAAAAGCTAAACTAAAAAAGACAAGAAAACTGTATCCTTTTATTATTCCAGCTGTCGTCGGGCATGTTTAAAGGCCGTTGTCAAGCCCTCTTCCAGGGTAGGGTGGTAGAACGGTTTCAGCAGGATCTCATCCAGGCTTAGCTCTTCAGAGAGGATCCAGCATAATAGATGTGCCATATGTTCTGCCGACACCACAAAAAGTTCACTACCTAAAAGCCTGCGGGTTGCTTTATCAATATAAACTTCGATAGCCCCGTGGTTTTTACCCAAAACCATGGCCCGGCCCTGGTTTTTATAGGACACAAAGCCGGTGACAAATTCAACCCCGGAGTAAGTCAGCTGTTGGAAACCCTGTCCAACAATAGCCATTACTCATTAGGGCATGTCCTCATTTTGCTTTGCCCCAAATAAACAAGCAAGCCAAGAACAACATGGACTTATAATTTCGAGCTAACTTTTCAAAAACAGTGGCAATACCACGAAAATGTTTTAAGCGAGCAAAGGTATTTTCAACGAGATGCCTGAAACGATAGAGGGAGTAATCAAATTTATATTTGACTTTCTACTGTTAGATTTTCTCGGAATATTAGGAATCATCCTATGATGTCGAGCGACTTCACGAATATGCTCTGAATCATCACCTTTATCTGCAATCAAGTAATCTGCCTCATCCACTAAATTGAATCAAGTGGCTTGCAACTTGATTGTCGTGGACTTCACCTCCAGTGATTTCAAAATCAATCGGATGTCCACTCGCATCGACGGCAAGATGAATCTTTGTAGTCGCTCCACTTGATTTTCCAATTGCTATATCTTCACCACGCCTAGCTCCATTTGCATGCTGATGCGCGCGAATGTAGCTTCCGTCAATGGAAACCCATTCTTTATCCAATATGCCTGGTAGTTTAAAAAAGATTCTCCCACAGCCCTTTGCTGGCCCAACGATTGAAACGGTTGTAGGCTGTTTGCCATGGGCAAAGGTCCTCAGGAATATCACGCCAAGGTGCAGCTGGTCGAAGTTTCCATAAGATGGCTTCCATCATATTTTTACTATGACGTGAACGGTAGCAGCCATAAAATTGCATGGTATTTTGGATTTGTGCCCAAATTTTATCAGTTATGACTCTGCCTGCCATGTTAGAAAACTTAATTTTAGAAGGGGGAGTGTAAGATATTTTAATTGAATAGATGAGAAGAATGAAATATATACATCAAATGAGAATACACCCTAGTGCGTTAAGGCAAAAGTAAATTCAATAAAATCTTGATAATAATTTAAATATTTTTAATAACTTATTGTTTTTAGACCCTAGAGTGGACTTTTTAAACATGAAGTTGGTTTACCTAAGACTTCTGGTAAATCACGCCAAGGACAGCCTGTTTGAATTCAATAAAGCATGGCTTCAATAAATAATCTTAAATTATGTTTGAAATAGATATCGAAATTACTGGGAAGGATTCTCAGCCTTGACCAAGATTGATCAGTCAGCATGGTGCGAGGCAGAGCGAGAAGTAAATTTGGTTTGGCGATTGAATTTTATTTTCTGGCTATTTTTTTGCATGGCAAATGTCAATAAACCCTAATCTGTCGAATTTCAAAAATTGTATGATTTTTAATAATTCTGTGCTATAAAATTATAAATCGGCATAAAAATTGCTTACAATAACTTTTCAAAAAAAGAGTAGGGGTATTATGAAGTTATCGGTTGGATTAAGAGTTGCGAACTCCTTGTCGTTGACACCGCAGTTGCAGCAAGCCATTCGTTTGCTTCAACTATCTAGTTTAGAGCTTGAGCAAGAAATTCAAATTCAACTCGATAGTAATCCTTTATTAGAAAAAATAGAAGAACAGTCAAATATTGAAAGTCTATCTTCTTTGGAAGAACAAGAACGTGACAATAAAGACCTAACCAATCAATTAAATGCCAATACTTTACCGGATGATTTACCAGTTGATACCGATTGGGATGATGTTTATACGCATCAACCAACGAGTTTAGGTTCACCTGAATATGAAGAACGTGAAGATAACCGCCAAGGTCATTTAGGCTTAAAAGAGCATATGCTTGAACAAACTAATTTATTGCATTTTTCACAGGTTGATAAACTAATTGCGCATTGTATTGTTGATTCTTTGGATGAAAAAGGCTTTTTGGATGCAGAAATTACAGAAATAACCACCACCGTTCAGCATTTATTAGAATCTATGGATTACGACGATGAAGTTGAAGATGATGAAGTGGTTGCGGTTTTAAAACATATTCAGCATCTTGATCCTCCCGGTGTGGCATCACGTAATTTGGCTGAATGCTTGTTGGTACAGTTGGAAATTTTACCTGCGCAAACAGCGTATCGTCGTGAAGCAATCACTTTATTGAGTCATTATGAATTATTGATTTCTAATGAGTTGGCAAAGTTAGTTAAACAAACAGGTTTGAATCCTGATCAATTAAAATGTGCGGTTGATCTGTTAAAAACTTTAAAAGCCTATCCCGGTATGGAGTTTGAAGAAAAAGATTCGGATTATCAAATTCCAGATGTGGTCGTAATGAAAAAAAATGACCATTGGCAGGTACAGTTAAATCCAGATATTATGCCGAAATTACGAGTTAATTCTTTTTATGCCAATATGATTAAACGTGCCGATCAAAGCAATGATAATCAATATTTACGTAATCAAATGTTAGATGCAAAAAACTTTATTAAAAGTGTAGATGAGCGCCATAAAACCTTATTAAAAGTTGCAACTTGTATTGTTGAACATCAAAAGATGTTTTTAGAAATTGGTGCAGAAGGAATGAGACCCTTGGTGCTACGTGAGATTGCCGAAGAGGTAGAGTTGCACGAGTCTACAGTATCGCGTGTAACCACCAATAAATTTATGCTCACCCCACGCGGTTTATTCGAGCTGAAATATTTCTTCTCTAGTCACGTGGCGACAACTTCGGGTGGAGAAGCCTCTTCTATTGCCATTCGTGCCAAAATTAAAAAGTTGGTTTCTGAAGAAAATCCACGTAAACCCTTATCAGACAATATTATTGCGAATTTATTGAAAGAAGACGGGATTGATGTTGCCCGTCGAACGGTGGCTAAATATCGAGAGTCGTTACATATTCCATCATCTTCTGAACGAAAAGTCTTGATCTAAATTTTAAAGTGTGGCTATTCTAGAGATTCATTATGACAAGATAATGAATCTCTTTTTACTTAAGGAATAGTTGAAATGATTTAATGTTAAATGTGCAGGATTGTATTTTTGCTTTCATTAGGTCGGCTTGACTATTCTTTTCTAATCCTAAAAGAAGGTGAGGGATAGAACTATGCAAATAACAATTCGTGGTCACCATTTAACCATTACCCCTGCAATTGAAGAGAATATTCGCCTTAGATTTACGCAAATGATAAAACATTTAGATCAAGTAAACAGTATGCAGGTCAAACTTTCGAAAGATCATCAAATAGATAAATTTTCTAAAAAAGGCAGTGATAATCATATTGCTGAAGCAATTATTCGCTTACCCGGGATAGAGATGTTTGCCCAAGCCAGTGCCGATGATATGTATGCAGCGATTAAAAAACTAACAGAAAAACTAAAAAGACAATTACATAAATACCGGAAAATGCAGATCGGGTATCAACCTGTGCTTGCATAGTTTAATTTTTAAACGAAAAGAGGTTTTTTTAAGACCTCTTTTTTTATGTATAAAATGTTATGCGTTAATGATTTATTTTTCATATTTATAGTAAAATGGCAGGTTTTTACACCGTTGGTCCTATAAGAGGTCTTTGTGATGAATAGTGAACAGCTCACTGAAATTTTAAAAGCTGCTTTTCCAGAGGCTGAAGTTGCAGTTAGTGGGCAAGGCGGTAAGTTTGATCTTCGAATCGTCGATGAACAATTCGAGGGCAAGCGTCCAGTCGCACGTCAACAAACGGTTTATGCTCCGTTAAATTCATATATTGCCAGCGGTGAAGTACACGCGGTAACTATTCGTGCAATGACCAAAGAAGAATGGCGTAAAGCAAGCTTATTCGGAGCTTAGAACTAAATGGATAAATTTTTAATTCAGGGCGGTGTTAAGCTCGAAGGTGAAGTGCGTATTTCTGGTGCGAAAAATGCAGCATTGCCTTTGCTTGCAGCGATGATTCTTGCGGATACCCCAATCACTTTAACCAATGTTCCCAACCTTAAAGACGTGAATACACTAGTGCAATTGATTGCCGGTCTGGGTATTCAAATGTCTTATGAAGGCGACACGGTTAAGGCTGATACCTCTACCTTGAACAATCAGTTTGCACCTTATGAACTGGTCAAAACCATGCGTGCTTCAATTTTGGTGCTTGGTCCATTACTTGCGCGCTATGGTAGTGCACAAGTGTCGCTTCCAGGTGGTTGTGCCATTGGTTCACGTCCTGTCGATCAACACTTAAAAGCATTAGAAGCTTTGGGTGCTGAAATTGAAGTGGAAAATGGTTATGTGCATGCTAAAGTGGACGGTCGTCTAAAAGGTGGTGAAGTCGTCTTTGACATGGTGACTGTAGGTGGTACTGAAAATATTCTCATGGCTGCAGTTGTGGCTGATGGGGTGACCACTATCCGTAATGCTGCACGTGAACCAGAAATTACTGACCTTGCGCAAATGCTCATTAAAATGGGTGCAAAAATTGAAGGCCTGGATACGGATACATTGGTTGTAACGGGTGTTGAAAGCTTGCATGGATGTGAATATGCGGTTGTTGCTGACCGTATTGAAACAGGTTCATACTTGGCTGCTGCTGCCATTACCGGCGGTAAAATCAAAACCACACATACCGATCCATCATTACTCGAATCTGTTTTAGACAAGTTTGAAGAAATGGGTGCAGAAGTGACCCGTGGTGATGACTGGATTGAGCTCGACATGATGGGTAAACGTCCGAAAGCGGTGAGCTTCCAGACTTTGCCACATCCAGAATTTCCAACAGATATGCAAGCGCAGATCATGGCGGTAAATGCCATTGGTCATGGTTTTGCCACTATTTCTGAAACGATTTTTGAAAACCGTTTTATGCATGTGCCTGAGCTTTCTCGTATGGGAGCAAATATTCAGGTTGAAGGTAATGATGCTGTGGTGACCGGTGTGGACAAACTTTCTGCAGCACCAGTCATGGCAACCGATTTACGCGCTTCATTCTCTTTGGTTCTTGCGGCTTTAGCTGCAGATGGGGAAACATTGATTGACCGTATTTATCATATTGACCGCGGTTATGAAGATATTGAAGCGAAGTTACAGGGTTTAGGTGCCCAAATTAAGCGAGTAAGTTAATGAGCGATATGAGAAACGATGATCCAAACTTTGACGTAATGGGCAATTTTGATCATGGTTTGACTTTAGCATTAAGCAAAGGACGTATCTTAAAAGAAACTTTACCCTTGCTTGAAACAGCAGGAATTAACTTGCTGGAAGATCCAGACAAATCACGTAAGTTAATTTTTCCAACGACACATAAGCAAGTGCGTATTTTAATTTTACGTGCATCTGATGTACCCACTTATGTTGAAAATGGTGCAGCAGATATTGGTGTCGCAGGTAAAGATGTGTTGATGGAACATGGCGCGCAAAACGTGTATGAACCATTGGACTTGAAAATTGCTGTATGCAAACTCATGACAGCCGGTAAAGTGGGGATGGAACGTCCGAAGGGTCGTTTAAAAATTGCCACTAAATACGTAAACTTAACCCGTCAATACTATGCAAGCCTTGGTGAGCAAGTGGATGTGATTAAACTTTACGGTTCAATGGAACTTGCACCACTTGTGGGTCTAGGTCATTATATCGTCGATGTGGTTGATACTGGTAATACACTTCGTGCCAATGGTCTTGAACCACTTGAAGAAATCTGCAAAGTTTCTTCACGCTTGATTGTGAATAAAGCCAGCTTTAAACGTAAGCAAACTTTATTGAACCCGATTCTTGCACAGCTTGAAAAAGCAGTTGATGATCGTGAAAAAACAAAACAAGCTTAATTTCTTGTTCAAATAAAACCGTCCAATTGGGCGGTTTTTTTTATAGATCATAAAATGTATAGAAACACGAGTTTAATCAATTTCACCGAAAGCTATTTCCAATAAAACTCATAGTGATAGTCAGAGCTAACTACCGACAAATGCAGATAAAACAGGTAAACTAAAGCTTCCCTTTATTTTCATTGTGGATAAATTGATGCGACGTTTATCGACTCAGGATCAAAATTTCAAACAAGTCTTTGCTGATTTGTTGGCTTTTGAAACCGTGAGTGACCCAGAACTTTTAAAAACCGTAGACCAAATCATTGCTGATGTTCGTCAGCATGGTGATGCTCATGTTCTTAAACTCACTCAACAGTTCGATCGACATCCAGCGCATCAGTTTTCAGATCTCGAACTCACTCAAGAACAACTCAAAGTAGCTTTTGATGGTTTGGAATCGGAAGTTCGGGAAGCCTTGAAATTGGCTGAAAATCGAATTCGTGAATTCCATCAAGCACAAAAGCAAGATGGCTGGACTTATGTTGATACCTTGGGCAATACACTGGGACAAAAAATTACGCCGCTTGATCGTGTCGGGATTTATGTGCCGGGTGGTTTAGCCTCTTATCCCTCTTCAGTACTCATGAATGCTGTTCCTGCGCATGTGGCAGGTGTTGCTGAAATTATCATGGTGGTTCCAGCGCCAAATGGCGAGTTAAATCCACTGGTGTTGGCGGCAGCTTATTTGGCGGGTGTGACTCGTGTATTTACCATCGGTGGCGCACAAGCTGTAGCAGCTTTGGCATATGGTACAGAAACGGTTCCGGGCGTAGATAAAATTACAGGTCCAGGTAACCGCTTTGTTGCAGCTGCCAAACGTGCTGTATTTGGTCAAGTCGGTATCGACATGATTGCTGGACCATCTGAAATTTTGGTTTATGCAGAAGGCGAAAATAATGCAAAGTGGTTGGCGATGGATCTATTGTCACAAGCTGAGCATGATACTGTGGCTCAAGCTGTGTTCATTACACCCGATGAACAGCTTTTAAATGATGTTGAACAAGCCATTGAAGATCATCTAGCTGAATTGCCTAAAGCTGAAATTGCACGTACCTCTATTGCCAATCGTGGCGCTTTGGTTTTGGTAAAAGATCGTGCCGAGGCGATTGATTTGATCAATCAAGTTGCTCCTGAACATTTAGAACTTTGCTTGGATGAAGCACAGGAAATGGCGGAAGAAATTCGTCATGCTGGTGCAATTTTCATGGGGCGTTATACCCCAGAAGCCATTGGCGACTACTGCGCAGGTCCAAATCACGTTTTGCCGACCTCGGGTACCGCACGATTCTCATCACCGCTGGGTGTGTATGATTTCCAGAAGCGTTCAAGCCTGATCATGTGCTCACAAGAAGGCGTGAAAACTTTAGCGAAAACCGCTGATGTGTTAGCGCAACAAGAAAACTTGGATGCCCATGCGAGATCAGCAAGATATCGTTATCAATAATATAAAGTGAAGAGCTCTCCATTCAGTAATGAATGTTCCTCTCTCTGAACGAGCTTTAAGGATTGCTTAAAAGCAAAGTACAAGAGAGGTTAGGAGAGGGCAAAGAATTTAATATTCATTTCGGTTTGGGATTAAGTTTGACCTCTCCCAAACCTTCTCCTAAAAGGAGAGGGCTTACGTGAAGTAAGTTGAGTGCATTAAAGAGATAAAAACAATGTCTACCATCACGACACAACAAATGCGTTTTTGGAGTCCAGATGTACGTGAATTAGAACCGTACACACCGGGCGAACAACCGAAAATTCAAAATTTATTGAAACTGAATACCAATGAAAACCCGTATCCACCCTCTCCAAAAGTGGTAGAAGCGGTACAAGCGGTATTAGAAAACTCAGCAGATGTATTGCGTTTATATCCAGACCCTGATGCATCAGAGTTGAAATCGGCTATCGCAAAGCAACAAAATGTACCCGTTGAGTATATTTTTGTTGGAAACGGTTCAGATGAAGTTCTAGCACATATTTTTAAAGCATTTTTTGTGCAAGATTTGCCTGTCCTTTATTCGGATATTACTTACAGCTTTTATCCAGTTTATAGTCAATTCTTTGGGGTAAAAACCAAAGTTTTACCCCTCAATGATGCTTTTGAAATTGTGGTGGATGATTATAAAAAAGCCAATGGCGGGATTATTATCACTAATCCGAATGCACCAACCAGTATTGCATTGGGACTGTCTGCAATTGAAGAAGTGCTGCAAGCGAATCCTGATTCAGTCGTCGTGATTGATGAAGCATATGTTGATTTTGGTGCGGAATCAGCAGTGAGTTTAGTGGAACAATACGAAAATTTAGTCGTGTGCCAAACCACATCTAAATCACGTTCATTGGCGGGTTTACGTGTAGGATTTGCCATTGCTCAATCACATCTTATTGCCGCGTTGGAAGCGGTAAAAAATAGCTTTAACTCATATCCAATCGATCGTTTTGCGATTGCAGCTGCCGTGGCCTCATTTGAAGATCAAGCTTACTTTGAGGCACAATGCCAAAAAGTGATGGATAGCCGTGAAAAGTTGGTTACTGATTTAGAAGCTATTGGTTTTAAGGTTTTACCCTCAAAAGCTAACTTCATTTTTGCATCACTACTAAGTAAAGATGCAGCTGAATTGGCAGCTGAATTACGTGAACGCGGCATTATTGTGCGCTATTTCAATAAGCCACGTATTAATCAGTATCTACGTATTACCATTGGTACAGATGAACAAAATCAACGTCTTGTTGATACTTTAAAAAATGAGATCTTGGCTTAAGCTCTTTTTAAAAGAGCCAAGTTAGGATTCTTTCTGCCATGTATTGAGTAAATCAAGCATGGCAGAAACTTTATCAAAACATTCCTGGTATTCTGCATCACAATCTGAGGCAATGGTGATTCCACCACCTGCCCAAATGGAAACATCTTCCTGATATTTTTGGATGGAACGAATTAAAATATTCCAAGAGCCTGTACCATCAAAATTAAAATAGCCCATTGATCCACAATAAGCCCCGCGGGGCGCCCCTTCAAGTTCATCAATAATCTGCATCGCGCGAATTTTGGGTGCTCCTGTAATGGAACCACCAGGTAATGCAGACATTAATACATCAAAGGGGTTGATATCTTGCATTAATGTGGCTGTGACTTCACTCACCATGTGATGGACTTGGTTAAAAGATTCAATTTGAAAAAGTTGCGGTGTTTTTACTGAACCAGTTTCTGCATACACACTTAAATCATTGCGCAGTAAGTCGACAATCATCACATTTTCAGCCTGATCCTTTTTCGAATGAATCAGGTTTTTTTTGGATTGTTCATCTTGTTTCGGATCAGTATAACGGGGCATTGTACCTTTGATTGGTCGAGTGACAATTTTTCGATTTTCTTCAAAATTAATAAACAATTCAGGTGAACAGCTTAATAGTTCAAAGTCATCAATCTTTAAATAACCCGAATAAGGTGCATCGGTGAGTTTCCAAAACTTTTCAGCTGTGGTTAACAAGCATCCTTGAGCTTTTGCTGTAAATTCTTGAGTCAGATTAATTTGATAGCAATCACCGGCTTTAATATAGTTTTGAACTTTCTTAAAGGCAGTTACATATTCATATTTATTCCAGCGTGCACTGCAAGGTTGAGTGAGGGAGAAAGAGGGGTGTCTTTTGTGTTTTATTGCATTCTGAATCACTTGAAAAATGCTTTCAGCCTCATCTTCATCGCTAAAAAAAGTCCACCCCTGAGAGGTAAGTTTAAGATAACTGCGATAAATACCTAAAAAGAAAGACGGCTGCTTTTTTTCTGTAATATAAACTTGTTGTTGTGCTGCATGATCATAACTGATAAAGCCAATTAATCCACCGTTAAAATCAGAATGATGAGTTTGGATATTATTTTTAAAAAAATGATTAAAATTAATAGATTGTGATTTTTTTTGATATTGATGTAGCGAAACTCGTGTGAAATTTTGAGTGAGTTGACCCTGTTTAAGCATATATTCAGACGCGAAAAAAGCGATCACAGGTTGCTTTACATTTTTCAAGTAAACCAAATGAGTGAGATGCGATAAAGAAGACAGTATTTGAGCTGTATTAAGCCATTGTTCAGTCAACAGTTTTTTAAAAAAAACAGGATTATCCATACGATGTTAAGTTATAAAAGGCTATACAGAGATAACGTATTCTATAACAATATTTATGCATAAAAACTGTAAATACCGTTTATCGGTAACATATGGATTACGACCAACAGCAGTTGAACAAAAAATGACACCCCTATAACTTTAGTAGGGCAAATAAGCTGCTCAAGGAAAGGTTCCATTAGTTGTCCAAAAATAAAAAACAACATGGAATATCGAGTGGTTGACAATCAAAACAATAATACTCTTGGGAGAGTACGAGATGAAAAAATTTACTAAACTTGCTTTAGTTTCTTCATTAGCAATTAGTGCTAATGCGATGGCAATGCAAGCAATGGATGATGCTTCGTTAGGTGCTACAACTGGTCAAGATGGTATTAACATCGGGATTGGTATTTCTAGAATTACCATTGATAAAATGTTTGTTCATGATAATGATGGTTTAAGTACGAAAGATGCCAATGGTGTAAGTACTCCGGTTACTGCTTTAGGGGGTACTGGTAATGCAGGTGCTATTTCAATCAGAGGTGCAACAAATTCAGAGGCAATCACATTAACCAATGGGGCTACAATTGATCGTAAAGATCAGGGTATCTTTATTGGTGCAAACTATCAAGCATTGTTAGCTACTGGTAACCTTGCTGATTTACAAATTGATAGTGATGCTGGGGCAGGCAATGGTAATACTGCATTTATCAATATTGCAGCTCAAGTTTCTGGCTTAGAAATTCACCTTGGTGAGATTGGTGTAACTGCATCTGGTACAAATGATCCTACAGCTAATATCCGTCGTGGCGGTAAGGATGACAACTACAATGCAATCATCAGTGGCTTGTCTGTTAAAACAGGTAAAATGACTGCAAATATTCAGTTGGGTGCAGCTCCTCAAGGTGCAATGATTAAATTAGACAGTAAAATGATTGGTGGTCTTGAAATTAAAAACTTAGGTATTCTAGATAACTCAACCAAGGGTGCTTTAGTTGCACAAATTCCAGGTACTCCTCCAACTAATATTACTACAACAGGCCCGGGTGAAATCTTCATTGAAAGCATCAAGGTTGCTGATGCGAATACAAATGATTTAACCATGAAGGCTAGTGTGAGTGTGTTTGGCGAGTCATCAGCGAATAAAGGCTTCGTACGTATTGTCAGCACAAATGACAAAATTGATAATTATGTTAAAGGCATCCATTTAGGTAGTCGTGCTGGTGGTTCTATTGGTGATGTAGAAGTTCAAGGTCTACAAACATTCTATGGTGCTAGCTATACTAAAGGTTCTGTAATTAGTATTTCTGGTCGTTAATTTTATATAAAAAAAGCGCGTGAAATCACGCGCTTTTTTTTACAAAAATAATGTGAAATTTTTCAAAAAACCTAAAAAAAAGCTGTTTTTTTTATAAAAAAGGGTATCTTCCTTTTTACATGGATGTAGAGCATAAGCTCTAAAAAAATAATGAACAAAGGCGCGTCATGCCGATAACTAGAAAAGTTAAAAGATATGTTAGAGATTGCATTAGGCTCGGCATTGATGTACTACTTTGCCACAGAAGCCTTTGATATTAAGAAAAAACCCGCAGAAGCGGTCTATTACACAGAGACTCTGGATTCTCGGCAGGATTCATTTAACCGGATGCATAGAGAGCCTGTCCTGATTAAACCCGCTTTACAAGATCAATTTCGTGGCATTGTCCGCCAAGCATATGACTACAGTTGTGGATCTGCCGCATTAACAACATTGTTAAATGGTTATGTGGGGACACAACTATCTGAACAACAAACTATGGAAGGTCTTTTAAAGTTTGGGGAAACTGAAAAAATTGTTGAACGTCGAAGTTTTTCTCTGCTAGATATGAAGCGCTTTGTAGGGGCGTTGGGGCTAAATAGTGGTGGATATAAAGGCGAATTTTTAGATTTAGTAAAGCAGGCAGAACCTGCAATCGTACCAATTTCATATGCAGGGTTTAAGCATTTTGTTGTTTTTAAAGCTTATAAAAATGGCCGTGTTTATGTAGCTGATCCTGCATTAGGGAATATCAGTTTTGATGAGCAGCGTTTTAAAGAAATTTGGGAAAATAATACACTTTTTTTAATTAATGTAGCCCCTGAACAGCGAAAAAATTTATTGGCTCTGCATGATTCAGATTTAAGACATGTGGAGGATGCAACTGTTAATCGTTATGCATTTATTAATATGCAATATCCGCAATTTTATATGGAAAAGATTGCCGATAAAGCATCAACGATTCGTTTAGATAAAAACTTAAATGAAGAATCAGAGAGCTTTGGTCAACCGACATATAATTTTTTACGACTTTATTACAAGAGTAAATAGCGTTTAAAAGTAGCAGATTAAAAAAATAAAAATGGTGGGATGGAATATGAATCGTAAATGGATGAACAAAACTTTATTGGCTTTGAGTATTCAAATGACAATAGGGATTGCCTATGCAGAGGAACCAGTACTAGGGGAGTATGAGGTTGTCGATCAACAGGAAACTGAAGTTGAATCTAACTCGTCACAGACTGTAAATGAACAAACGGTAGCAGTGACAAATGCTGAGGTAGAGTCAGCACTCGGCGAATATGAAGCTGTCGAGGAACAGGAAACAGATGCGGCATCATCACCGCTACCTGTAAATACTAATTCTGTAGCGCAATCACAACCAGCAGATGAACGCTCACAAGCCTCTACAGCCTTGCAGCAGCAAGAGGGGGATGCGAGTAAAGAAGCTAATTTACAAGAAGTTTTCACTTCAAATGAAAGACAATATTCATTAATTAAAAAAGGTGATATTTCATCTTACTATGATATCGATTATACCTATTATCGTGATACACAAATTGATGCTGAAATGGCGAGAGGACAGCTTTATCAACTGCGTGTTCAAGAAAATGCGACACACTCAATTACCAATACTTTTACTGCGCAATATGGCATTTTAGATAATTTAACGTTTACGGCTTCGCTACCTTTAGTCGCAAAAACAGATTTATTAAAAGATACCTCTACCGCGGGTTTAGGTGATATTTCTTTTGGAGCGCGTTGGGAACCTTTTCCTCTAAAAGCTGGTCGGTTACCTTTAATCCTGTTTGGTAATATGTCCACTAAAACAGGGGATAGCCCATATGAAATAAATGCTGCAGATGATTTATCAACGGGTAAAGGTTATTACTCTGCGGGCGTTGGTGCAAGTACACGTAAATATATAGATCCAGTAGTGCTTTTCGCCTCTGTTTCCGCAAATTATGGATTTAAAGAAACTGGACTTAATCAACGTCGTGGTTCTCGAGTTATTGATGAGTTTACACCAGGGATTAGCGGTGGTTTTGCTTTTGGTTTTGCTTATTCATTCAACTACGATGTTTCTATGACTATGTCATATCAGCAAAGTTTTAATACGGGATCAGAGTTTACTTATAGTTCAGGTGAAAGCTATTCGCCAGCTGATCAAACCAGTTCTACTTTAGCAATTTCATTAGGTGTTCGTGTCTCACCCGAGACAATTGTGAATGGAACTGTGGGTATAGGCTTAACAGAAGATGCACCTGATGTCTCTTTAGGTTTGTCATTCCCACTTGATATTTTAGGTTTCGGCAAGAAACTACGCTAAGAGGGTGGTCGTATGTATAAGATTCGACTTCGCCCGTTAGCCGCAGCAATTATCATATCGGGCTGTTCAAGTGCAACTTTTGCTCAATTAGGGACCAACTTATCTGTTGATATCAGATCATTAAGTATGGGGAATGCGGTTACTGCAGATCCTCCCGGAATTAGTGCAATTCATTTTAATCCTGCAGCCTTGACTAAAATTGAAGGTTTGCAAACTGACGTACAAGGTATCCTTGCTAATTTCGATATTAAGCGAGAATTTTCGGTTCCTGCAGGCTATAACGTATTTGGTTATTCTGATGATCCAATGGTATGTAATGATGGACCTGAGGTTTCTTCGGATCTATGTACAGACTTCAAAGGGACCGTTAGTGGTGATGTAGAATACGTAAGTCTATATGTACCCGTATTGAAAAAGATGGTTGATCTTGGTGAAGGTTTTCCATTGGCAGCACCTACAGCAGGTATTGCTTACAATCCACCAGGTTCCAAAACAACTTTTGCGACCGCAATGTATGCACCGTTGGTTGCCGGTTTTGGTGCAGAAAATGGAAATCCAGGCAATTATATGGGGCAACAAGTTGCTCTAGAGCGGATTACATATTTATCACCTTCTATTGCATATGAAGTAAATGATCATTTATCGGTTGGTGCTTCTGTAGGTATGTCATATCAAGCCATTGGTTTAAAAACGGATTTACGTTTTCCAAATGAATTGATTGGTATGTTGAGAATGATCGATGAGGTGGTATGTACACCTTTTAAAGAAAACTCAGATATCATTACTGATATTTTATTACTCGGGATGTGTAATACCGAAGAAGGGATGAATCCATTCGGCCGATTTGGTCAAATGCAACTAGCTTTAGAGCAGTCACTTAGTCCGAGCTATAACCTAGGTGTTTTGTGGGAGCCGACTGAAGATTTTAGCTTTGGTATGGTCTATCAAAGTGCCGCAAAAATGCGTTTGAAAGGTAAGTATCATATTGATAATGCCAAAGCACCACGTGAATTAATTAAAGGCTTAATGTCATCCCCTACTGGACAAATTCTTGCAGCAATTTTAGGTTTTCCAAATGCTGTACCTGCAAGTGAGTCTGGGCTTGTTTCAATGGATTTTGAATATCCAGCACATTTTCAAGCAGGGATAAAATATAAGCTTTTACCCGATTTACAAGTCAATTTCGATGTAGGTTGGACAGACTATAAGGCTTGGGACAAGTTTAAATTTGAATTTGACCGACAAATTTCAGCATTAAAAATAGCGAAGTTGCTCTCTGAAAATATTGGAGATGCTTCACTAGCTTTGCCTATGGAATTCACTTCACCGTGGAATTTTGGAATAGGTTTGGAATATTCAGCAACAGATCGTTTGAAGTTGCGTGCAGGATATGAGCCTCGTACCAGTGCGATTCCTGATAATAAGCGTAATACCATGATTCCAATTAATAATGCGCAATTGTTTGGTTTAGGAGTGGGTTATCGTTTTGATGCTGATACTGATTTAGATCTATCAATAGGTTTTTTGCGTAGTAAAGACAAAATTCCTGCAAATACAAGTAGTTTAGCCAATCAAACGGGTGTAAATAATATCTTATTGAATCCATACGCTGGCTTAAATATCAAAACAGATACCAAAATAACGATTTTAGGATTGAACTATAGAACGAGATGGTAAGCAATTTGAAAATAATGAAAGGGAATTCATTGGTGAAATCAATACTTATGCTATGTGTAGCGCAGGTATCTTTTTCATATGCAGGCGAGTTTTATACTATTATTGGTCCCGATGGTCGACCGATGATCGTACAACAACAAATCCAGCCAAAACCTAAGGTTGTTGAAGTTTTAAAGCTGCAGCAACCTGTAACTACAATTCAAAATAATGTGCAAGAAGCTCAATCACAAAAAACGGTAGCTGAAATAAAGTTATCTAAACCTGCACAATTACAAGTAGAAAATGGATCAATTTCTGCTGTAACTAAAAAGAATAATTCAGCTCTCGTAAATGAAGAGCATAGCCACCCTCTAGTTCAAATTGAATCAAAAAATGTAGAACAAATAAAAGATGTTTCAAATTCCCAATCAACGCTTAAAAATGAGGAGATGAAAGTTCACTTGCCAGATACTTTGGTCAAGCAAAAAGAATCTGAAAATACGGATACTTTTATGATGATTGCTGGTGAAAAATATATTAAAAATGAATACTTAGAAAATAAAGAATTCAATTTAGAAGGAAAAAAACGTTTTTATGCTATGCCTGAAGGTGTCATTGATATCAAGCATGGAGCAACACGTTTACAAATGGTTGAGCGTGAAAAAGGAGTAAGCAAATCCCTGCTGCAATCGATTTTTAAAAAGAATCAAAAACAGGATACTGGCCCCATTACATTGTCATCGACTTATTATCGGGTTTCTCAAGCAGATGCCATTGAAAGTTTAGGTCAACAATGTATTAAGGATAAAAAAATTAAAAATGCGAAAACTGTCAGTTTGGATAAGGAAGTCAATGTTTGGCCCCGTGCCCCATTAAAAGAACAGTTTGATTTTGAAATTGTGAAAGTTTCCAATGCAATTCAGAATATTCAGATTAACTCTTATGCATCACGACAACAGAATCCGACCTTTTATTGGCCATTTGTAGTTTTTTTAGATTCGAGTGGTTGTGTGCTTGAGGGTACTGGGGGATTTAAAAATCATGAAGCTGTTCAGTCATTTACTACATATCAAAAGATTGAAGGAATCGTTCATATTCCTCCTCAAAGTCAATATATATTATTGACTCCTTTAGCTAGTGCAATAGATTTGGAAAACAAAGCACTCACCAATCAGGGTCAATTAAAATTAATAGCAATTCGCTAAGGATATAAGAAGAGAACTAGGATGAAAAATAAATATTTACTCCCCTTTGCTTTAACAACATTAATGGCTGGTTTAAGTGGTTGTGGTGGTGAGAGTGCCAATATTATCCCGGAAGCTTATGATTCAAGTACGGAAAATGGTGCATGTACTGTAGGTACGAATGGCTGTGTGCAATTTGCATTAGATTATCCACTGGATGGACTTAACTTTAAGTGTAGCAGTGATACAACCAACAGTTTTATTTCTATTATAGATATAGCCAATAATGTGGCTACTGGTAGCTGTAGAAATGGTGACAAAATCAGTTTCTTTATAAAAGGTGAAAAAGATAAAGAGATTAATCTGGGAACAGTGGATTTAAGTAAAATTGCGCTCGTCAGTACGACAGGGCATATTCCACGTTTGACCATTCTAGATATTGCACAAGGGATTACAGGACAGTCTGCAATAAATCTAGATCAGAGTGATGCGACAGTTAAGGTGGCAATGAGTCTGGTAAAAATTTTGCAAGTATTAGCCTTGGAAGATAATAAAATTGTTGAGCCGACAGATATTCAGGCTTTATATATTACCGATGCAATGCGAACAAAATTAGATCTGATTTTAAAGTCATTAACAACTCAACAAATCATCAATGGTGAATATGTAGCAATCATTAAACCATGGGTAGACGTAAGTATAATTACGGATAATCAGGCATTTGAAGTGGTTAAGAAGTTAATGACCATTGCCAGTGCAGCAGTATATCAACCAGAATTTTCTCTATTTTCTACCAGTGGTGTAGTGGGGAACTTGCTGTCGGGTTCTGATGGTTTGGTTGGTTGTAATAAAGATGTCTGTACTACAACGGATACATCCACCAAGTTTTTATTTGGGCATTTCATGTTAATTACTGATCGTCAGGGTTATACCTTGGGTAGTGGTTTACAATGGCGGGGTACTATTGCCACATCCTCATCTGCACTCAGTTCGGTGAATGCTGAATTGATCCGTAAGGCAAGACCAGTACGGATGACCGCTGCAGCACAGTCTCATTGGATTAATCCAGTCAGCAAAAAAATTGATCAGGATTATCAGTTTGATGTAGAGGATGTGGATTCTCAACCTCTGATGATCAATCAGGGTAAACTCTACAACGATTATATGATTGCCGGAAAAGAGAGTTTTTACAAACTACTGACCAAGAAAACCACACTCACTGCCAGTGATTTACTGGATTTGGGACAATGGCAGCAAAATACCAATTCGGGTGAGGTATATAAAGGTAGTTTAGACCTGTATAAAATTTTCCCGATTACCTATCTGGATAGAAAAGTCTTTAAATCGGTGAATAATGTGGCTTTAGGAGACAAGTATGTCTTTCCGCTGTATGCCGATTTAACATTCAAATTTACAACTACTGCAGTAGCTGATGTGAAATTAGGGATTGTTATAGACCGTAATGGGGATATTCGTACCAATATGAAGCCTGATTTTACTGAAAATGATATGTCTACAGATACAGCTAATGGCTGTAATGGCGAGGATATACTTCCCACTTCATTTAAGGATGCAAATAATGTACAGCAATACCGTTTAGGCACAATTGCACGTACCTTTACGCCAGAGCAATCGATTTCATTACGTATGATTTTAGCAGGTGAAACATTTTCAAAAATTGATGGTGCATTAGTCGGGATGAATTCCACAATTAAAACATCGGCTGATTCATCGACTGAAAGTATTGTTGTGGGTGGTGCATTATTGCGTTTGACCAACTTGCTGGATCCGTCAATACCCACTGGAACGAAACCACCAGCAGTAAGCTTTACTAACTCGGATAATAGTGCTGTGAAGTGGGGCAATAGCTTGGCGAGTTTTCAGGGTATTTATAATATAAATAACTCCAGTTCGGTGACTACCCAAGATACTGCACTGGCAAAATTGAATGGCGGGACTTTAGAACTATCTTTAGCGCCGTGTTATACAGTCAAAATTAAGTAATCCCAAAAAAAGCCCATCAGAGGATGGGCTTTTTTAGGAGCTTATTTTTTATTATATTGATTAACCGGTCTGATCTAAACGGGTACCTAAAGTTTCTAAATGCATGCTGAATGAAGCAGTTTTACGATCTTCAAAATAATGTTTTAAGGTACGTTCTACACTTGGAAAAGCCAGTTCAGACCAGGGAATTTCATGTTCTTCAAATAAACGTGATTCAATGGTTTCTTCTCCCGCACCGAATATCCCGTTTACCAAATTGGCTTTAAACAGAACATAAATTTGTCCAATTCGGGGAATATTGTACATACAGTAAAGTTGTTCTATTTCGACTTCAGCTTCCGCCTCTTCACGGGTTTCACGTGCTGCACCTTGCTCCATGGTTTCAAATAATTCCATATAACCTGCTGGAAGTGTCCATAATCCATAACGAGGTTCAATAGCACGGCGGCAAAGTAAAACTTTATTTTCCCAATGTACCAGTGCTCCGCAAATAACTTTAGGATTGATGTAATGAATATTGCCACAATCTGTACAAACACGGCGTAATTGATGATCGCCGAGTGGGGTTTTTTCCGTTGTTGTATGTCCACAAATTACACAGAAATTCATATTCATCGTCAATGATAAAGGTGTGATCAGCATAACTGAAAAATCCAACTTTGGCATCATTTCTATCTTTTAGAATAAAAATTCAGCTATGATGAAATCAAGAAGAAATGATGGGAGAGTAGAGGCATGGATGACCATTCATTAATACAATCGTTACAGCACAGGTTACGTTTTTCCACACGGGTCAAGCCGGCACAAGCTGCTGTATTAATCGCGATTACGGATGAATCTGATCCAAAGGTTTTGCTAACTCGACGCTCAATCTATTTATCGAATCATGCCGGAGAGGTTTCATTTCCGGGAGGGAAAAGAGATCCACAAGATACCAGTAATATTGTGGTGGCATTACGTGAAGCCTATGAGGAAACGGCATTAAATCCATTTGATGTGCAATTGATTGGCGATTTACCGATGCAAAAAGCACGCAATGGCATGTTGGTTAAACCTGTGGTTGGAGTGATTCCGCCCGAAGTAAACTTGACTGCCCAGCCGAGCGAAATTGATCGTATTTTCTTTGCATCCCTCAGTAGTCTAATGAACGCGCCACCCATTCCCTATGAAGTGCGTTACGCACACCAGTCTTTATATTTTCCCAGTATGCGGGTGGAAAATGAAATCGTTTGGGGCTTAACTGCACGCATGTTGGTGTCACTGTTTCAGTATGGTTTAAATTATAAGAAAGAGTGGCCATTTTTGTTAAATTCTCCAGCTTTTCATACCAATAAAATTAAACGTAATAAATAGATAAAGGAATATCACAACATGATGTACAAATTTAATGGCTATGCACCTCAAGCAACACATCAGCCTTGGGATGGCTGGGTTGCAGACAATGCGACCGTGATTGGTCAAGTTGAAATGGGGGAGCAGGTCAGTGTCTGGTTTGGCGCAGTGATCCGTGGCGATAACAGCAAAATCAAAATTGGTGATTTTAGCAACGTTCAGGAAAATGCAGTGTTACATACCGATGCTGGCATTGAAATGCATATTGGCAGCTACGTCACGATTGGGCATCAGGCGATGTTGCATGGCTGTACCGTTGGCGATAATACGTTAATTGGCATTAACTCGGTCATTTTAAATCATGCGGTGATTGGTAAAAATTGCATCATCGGAGCGAATGCTTTAATTCCTGAAGGCAAGGTCATTCCCGACAATTCTGTAGTGATGGGGTCGCCGGGGAAAATCGTCAAAACTTTGGATGAGGCTGCTGAAGTTAAACTCAAAATGAGTGCCATGCATTACGCAGAACATTTTAAGAATTTTCAGAACTTGGAAAGAGTTGAACTGTAATTTGATGACCTTATTCAGCCAAGCAAGTGCTTGGCTTTTTTGTATTCCCCAGATGGAAAATCTCGCCTAGTGCAGATGAGTGGAGTATCATATGCATCGTTTTTTACATTTAAATTAATTAAGGTCGTGCATGAAATTGCTGGCGTTGGAAACTGCCAATGAGCAGTGTTCCGTCTCTATTGTAGATGAAACCCAAGAATTGTTTTTCCAATTAGATGCGCGAGCAAAAGCACAAACGCAAACGATTCTCCCGATGATTGATCAGGCATTTACACAGCTTGGTCTATCTGCATCTGAATTAACCGCGATTGCCTTTAGTCGCGGTCCTGGTTCTTTTAGTGGTGTACGAATTAATGCAGCTGTGACTCAGGCATTGGCATGGGCAAATGATCTTCCGGTCGTTCCTGTTTCAACTTTGCAAGCTCTGGCACAAGCAGCACACCGAATTGCCGGTTTAACTGCCGTGACTGCAGTACTCGATGCACGGATGAAGGAAGTCTATATTGCGAGTTTTGAACTCGATTCACAGGGCATTATGCAGGCTGTGGATGAAGAACAACTGTTAAATTACGATGATGCCCGCCAAGCGGTTAAATTTGAACTTGTGGGTTCCGGTTCAGCTTTAATTAAGCCTGAACAAATACAATACAAAGACTTAAGTGCGACTGCGCAAGATATTGCTACGATTGCGCGCGCAGATGTTGAACAAAAAAAATGGGTCAGTGCTGAACAGGCATTACCTGTGTATTTACGTGATAATGCTTGGAAAAAAATTCCAGAACAGGGCAAATCATAATTAGGATTTTGTATGGATCTTTTACTGCTGCTGAAAGCGGCGATTATGGGTATTGTTGAAGGTATTACCGAATTTCTACCTATTTCCAGTACCGGACATTTAATTCTCGCTTCAGAGTTAATGAATTTCTGGACCAAAGAAAAAAGTGATGTGTTCGTAATTGCCATTCAAATGGGTGCGATTGCAGCAGTGATTTATGAATACTGGGCTCGTCTATGGGGCGCGGCAACCGGTATGTTTACCGGTGAACCCAAAGGTCGCCGTTTGGGTTTTAGCCTGATCATGGCTTCTATTCCAATCGTACTGATTGGTCTGACTTTTGGACAAGCAGTCAAAGAATTATTATTTAATGATATTGCGGTTGCGATTGGCTTGATCGTGGGTGGTTTCATTATTATATGGATTGAAAAACATCCGCCAGCAGTCAATGCAGAAGAAGTCGAGAACATCAGCTATAAAGAAGCGATCTGGATTGGTTTAATCCAGGTGCTGTCTTTAATTCCGGGAACATCACGTTCTGGTGCAACCATTATTGGTGCGATGTTCTTGGGGATATCACGTAAAGCGGCCACTGAATTTTCTTTCTTCCTCGGCATCCCGGTGATTATTGGAGCAGGTCTTTTAGATTTGTATCAAAGCTATCATGTATTTCAAAGCACAGAAGATTGGGCAGTTCTTGCAACAGGAATTATTGTTTCATTCGTTTCAGCTTTGATTCTAATTCGTGTTTTGGTTGCCTATGTCGCAAAACGTGATTTTATGGTCTTTGCCTGGTACCGTATTGCCTCGGGTCTTTTAATCTTACTCTTTGCATTTACAGGCTGGAAATTATGGTAAGCGAGATCCGCTTATTTGTAGAACAAGAATTTCAACAGAAAGCACAGCAGTATTCTGCTGTGCTTTCTTCTCGTGGAGTGAAGGTAAATCTTGAAGTCATTGCAAAGCTCAATGCCCGATTTTTACGTTTCCATCCAGAGTTGGCTTTATGCGTAGATGAATCTGGACTTTGGCTGTGTGCCAATGGCATGAAGATGCAACCGGACTGGAAAGCGGAAGTTCCACGTTTAAAAAGAGCCTCCTTAAAATCTGAAATGATTGCACGAGCGTGTAATCTGGGTGAAAAGCCAACTTTGATCGATGCGACTGCAGGGCTGGGGCATGACAGTTTACTGATGGCACATTTAGGTGCTGAAGTTACTTTGGTTGAGCGACATCCAATCTTATTTACCTTGCTTGAAGATACCAAAAGTCATGCTGAACATGATCCTTTTTTAAGTTCAGTGGTTGCACGGATTCATCTGGTTTTCTCTGATTCAGCCGATTACCTTATTCAGCAAGCTGAACAGAATAATAGCGTAGATGTGGTTTATCTTGATCCGATGTTTCCACAACGTGATCAAAACCAGCAAGCCATCAAAAAACAGGCCCAAGTCAAAAAGCAGATGCAATTATTGCATCTGCTATTGCCTGAAGATGGTGAAATGGATCTGGGTGATAATTTATTGATTTTGGCACAAAAAATAGCAAAACGGGTGGTGGTAAAGCGGCCGCGTTTAGCGGTATATTTGGCGGGCCAAGAACCCAAGCATCAGTGGCAAGGCGATGCTTGTCGTTTTGATGCCTACTTTCAGCAGCATCTTGTAGAGTAGTTTGGTAATTGCTTCAATATTGAACATTAATTTGTTATATAGTGCCAAAGCAGCATTGATAAAACTTCCATCAAGCATAAACTTACATTGTGAATCAGCGAGCTACAGCTAACCCTAAATCCTATGATCGACTTTAAACCCTCCATCAATTTTTGGCATGATTTTAAAAGCAACCAAACTGCAGGGATGTGGCTCTTTTTGGGATCACGTCGGTCTTTACAAATTGTTCGACCCTCGATTCTCCAACTGATTTTTTGGGGAATTTTAGGCGGCAGTGCCAACAGTTTATTTAGCTGGCTAAGTTCAGGGGAAGTGGGGGAGTTTAATCCGCAAGGCCTGATCAGTTATGCCTTATGGCCTTTTATTGCGCTGATTGTCGGTATTTTCCTGTCACAACGGATTAATAACCCGCGTCTGATGTTGGTGCCTGCCTTATTGTGGCTGGTACTGGATACACATATCGCCTTACTACAAAGCCTGATTCAGTATTTGGGTTATATCGATGTATTGCCTTACATCTTCTATGACTATTTACCGATGATATTCATGGTCCTGTTTGTCTGGCAAAGTCTGGCTGTGGTCTGGGTATTTTCACGTGAATTAAAGTGGCCGTGGTGGGAGCGGGGACTGATTGTCGCGGCAACGCTTTTTACCCTCGTAGTCTGGCAAATGTCAGTCAAAAGCCAACCGATCTGGAAAGTGGAAGAAAGTCCGCCAACGTTTGCTGAAGATGCCTTTTACGCACAAAGTCGAGTGTTGAGTAAATCTCTTGAAGCCGTTCAGTATGGTGAGTTTGCCCAATCGCATTGGTACTTTTTAGGGGTAGCCGGTGCAGGTTATCAGGACGTATTTAAGTCTGAAGTCGAGCGGATAAAAGAACAGTTTGATACGCGCTTCGGGACCTTTGGCCGTTCGATGATGTTGATCAATAATCCTGAGACACGCACTCAAACTCCGATTGCTTCGCGTACCAGTATGGAGATGGCTTTACGCCGTATCGGGCAGCAAATGAACCGTGAAAGCGATGTATTATTTTTATATATGACATCGCATGGTTTGCCAAATCAGTTTGAAATGGAAAATGCACCGATAGATTTAAACGACGTCGATCCGAAATGGCTAAAAGATACGTTGGATAAGTCGGGAATTCGCTGGCGCGTGATTGTGATTTCTGCATGTTATTCAGGCAGTTTTGTTCCTGCTTTACAAGATGATAATACTTTAATTATTACCGCTTCTGCTGCAGATCGTGCATCTTTCGGTTGTTCAAATGAAGCCGATTACACTTATTTTGGACGGGCTTTCTTTGATCAGGCCATGCGCGAGCAGACTTCGGTAAGTGCGGCATTTGAGCAAACCAAAGAAACCGTGGCGCAATGGGAAAAGGCGCAGGGTTTTGAAGCATCCGAACCACAGTGGTCGATTGGTAAGAATATGGAATTTATGTTGCCGCAATTGGAGCAACGCTTATTTCCGGCTAAAATTCAAACAGATATGAAAATAGAAACACCGCAATTAAGTGTTCAAACACAATAAGGAAAATAGACATGGAATTAATCCAACATAACCGATGCTTTAATGGTGAACAGCGCATTTATGCTTTTAATTCCAAGCGGCTAAAGGGCGAAGCTAAGTTTGGCATTTTCTTGCCACCTCAAGCTTTAGGGGGGCAGCCGTGCCCAGCACTTTTTTATTTAGCCGGTCTGACCTGTACTGAGGAAACCTTTAGTATTAAAGCCCATGCGCAACGCTTAGCCACTCAATTGGGTTTGATCTTGATTAGCCCTGATACTTCGCCAAGAGGTGAGCAGGTTGCACAAGGCGATTCTTGGGATATTGGTCAAGGGGCAGGATTTTATATTAATGCAACTCAAACGCCATGGGCCGAACATTATCAAATGGAAAGCTTTATTGCGGATGAGCTTTATGATTTAGTCACTCAAAATTTCCCCGTTCAAGCAGATTCGATCGGTATTTTCGGACATTCCATGGGCGGACATGGAGCATTAACTCTGGCATTTAAATACCCGGAAAAATTTAAATCTGTTTCTGCTTTTGCGCCGATTTGTGCACCGAGCCAATGCCCATGGGGTGAAAAAGCCTTTTCGAATTATTTTGGTGAAGATCGGAAGGAATGGTTAAAACACGATGCCGCTGCCTTGATTCAAGAAAAAGGCGGATTGTTTAAAGAGATTCTGATTGATCAAGGATCGAAAGATCAATTCTATGCGCAATTGAATCCTGCATTATTTAAACAGGCCTGCGCAGAAGCAGGTCAGTCGCTAACCTTGCGTGAACACCAAGGTTATGATCATGGATATTACTTTATTCAAAGTTTTATCGATGACCATCTGCAATTCCATGCCGTGCAACTGGAAGCATAATAATATTGAATAAAAAAGGGAGAACATGATTCTCCCTTTTTTATTGGTGCTGCCAGGTTGCAGTAAATTCTTGTTGAGCCATACGGCTTAAATGATCAAGAACTACTTTTTCTAGTTTGCTTAAGTCTTCTAAGGGACTGTCAATGGAGACTAATAATTGTTCCGCTTGCGGCATTAGCTTTACGGTTGCATCTGGCATAAAAATACTAAAATTGCCGTCAGTTTCAGCAACTTCAAATTTATGTTTCCAGTGATTGAGTAAGCGCTTGGCGATACGGGTAGCTTCTGGAGTAGCGATTTGTGTATTGCTTTTCATTCTCATTTACCTTGTGTTGTGATATCAACATAACAGATTATAAAAATAGCTAAAGTTAAATAATGCAACGCAATGTCGCAGTTTTGGAATGCTGAATAAATAGTATCGAAGCTGGATTGGATTACAGCAGCAAGGTTCAATTTGTTATAATGTGAAAAATCAATTTGAATACACAGCCAGGTTCTCCCCATGTCCAAGCCATATTTAATTGCACCATCAATTTTATCTGCTGACTTTGCTCGTTTAGGCGCGGAAGTTGAAAATGTGCTCGCTGCTGGTGCAGATGTCGTACATTTTGACGTGATGGATAACCATTATGTGCCTAACCTGACATTCGGTGCAGGGATATGTAAGGCATTAAAAAAATATGGGATTCAAGCTCCGATTGATGTGCATTTGATGGTTTCACCGGTAGATCGTATGATTGGTGATTTCCTGGAAGCAGGTGCAGATATTATTACTTTCCACCCGGAAGCAACCGATCATATTGACCGTTCTTTACAGTTGATTAAAGCCGGTGGTGCGAAAGCAGGTTTGGTGTTTAACCCGGCAACCCCGTTACATTATCTGGACTATGTTTTGGATAAAGTCGATCAAGTGTTATTAATGAGCGTCAACCCGGGATTTGGCGGCCAAAAATTTATTCCAATGACTTTAGACAAACTTCGTCAAGCACGCAAAATCATTGATGCTTCAGGTCGTGACATTCGTTTAGAAGTGGATGGCGGGGTGACTCCAGCCAATATTCGTGAAATTGCAGAGGCGGGTGCAGATATGTTTGTTGCCGGTTCAGCTATTTTTGGTAAACCGGATTATCAAGCTGTGATTAATGAAATGCGTGCTGAACTTGCAAAAGTAGGCGCGGTAAATGTCTAATAATCTCTAATTAATTGAACCTAAGTTGTGGATAACTTTATGGATAACCATATGGATATCTGTGTAGATAACTGTATGGATAACTTGATTAGTTTATAAACGATTATGCAACAATAGTTTAATAATTAGACATTAAATGTATAAAAAGGACTCAATTGAGTCCTTTTTTGATTTCTTAAGGTATTAAAAAATATGGTTGTTTATTAATCTGTGCTTACAAATAAGCCTGTTTAAAAAATAACTTTATTGTTTTAAGAGACATAAAAATAGCGAACGATGAATTGTTGAGTATAAATTTAAAGAATTGTGTATAACTTTGTTCTTGGTTATGCTGTTAGATCTAAATCAAAGTAAAATGATTTATATTTATTCTGGATTGATGAAAGGATAATTCTTTGCTGACTTCATTACGCAAACAGGCTTGGTTTGTGCTCCTGATGGTTTTTACCATCGGGTGGAGTAGTGTTGCCTTTGCATCAGCAAAACCTATGCATCAGCAAATGATGAAGCAATCCAGTGTTGCACAGCATCAACAAGCGATGACCGCGATGTCGGGTTGCCATGATTCAGTCAGTGCTCAATCTCATGCTCATCAGCATCCTTCAGAACATGTAGAAGCAGCGCATGAGCAAGATTGTCACCAGACCATGCAGAATCAGACACAGCATTTCAGTTGTAATGATTGTGTGCCGTTACATTGTCAAAGTTTAACCACCTGGTTAGATTCACAAACAACAGAATTGCTGAGTTTTGATTATATTCAAGAACATCCACAACGCAATTTTGATTATTCCGCCCAGCATTTAATGGGCTTCTGGCAACAAATCTTACGTCCTCCCAAAGCTTAATCTTGATTTAAAAAAACATTTTTTATTTTTAAACTATAGGTTAAGTCATGTCTATTAAGTTAAGTCAAAGCCTCTTGGTCGGGGTGTGTCTGGTGTCATCATCGTGGGCGTTTGCTGCGGTCAAAGAATATCATCTGAGTATTGATGAGCAGCTGGTCAATGTGACCGGAAAGCCTTTAAAACGCATTACCGTGAATGGTCAGTTTCCGGCACCGCTTTTGGAGTTTGAAGAAGGCGATGATGCCGTTATTCATGTGCATAACAAGCTAAAAAATAAAGATTCCTCCATTCACTGGCATGGATTATTGCTGCCCGGTTTAATGGATGGTGTACCGGGTTTTAACCAGTTCAAAGGGATTAAACCAAAAAGTGATTTTGTCTATCGTTTTAAGGTTCGTCAAAACGGCACCTATTGGTATCACGCGCATTCCAAAGGTCAAGAGCAGGACGGTTTATATGGTGCTTTGGTGATTTATCCGAAAGATAAAAAGCCAGTCGCAGCGCATGAACAAACTGATCGGGATTATGTGGTGATGTTGTCCGATTTTCATCAGTCCAGCAGTGACCAGATCATGAAAAATCTGAAAAAGTCAGCAGAGTACTATCAAAATCAGCGTGAAACTTTAGCAGATGTATTTAAACAAGTGCAGCGTGATGGTTTAAAAAATACTTGGCAAGATCGTGGTATGTGGAATCAAATGCGCATGCTGAAAACCGATTTGTCCGATGTCACCGGTTATACCTTTCTGATCAATGGAAAAACGCCAGAGCAAAACTGGACGGGCGTGTTTAAGCCGAATGAAAAAGTCCGCTTACGCTTTATTAATGCTTCCGCCATGTCTTTTTATGATGTCAGTATTCCCAACTTGAAAATGACGGTAGTGAGTGCAGATGGGCAGCCAGTTCAACCTGTACCGGTCGATGAGTTTCGTATAGGTACTGCAGAAACTTATGATGTAATAGTTGAGCCGAAAGCCGATCATTACCAAATTGAAGTAGAATCGATTGATCGCAGCGGTTTTGCAATTGGCACATTGCATAATGAAGAAAATGCACAGACACATGCGATTCATATGCCAAAAGTACGCCCACGTGCCTTGCTGACGATGGAAGATATGGGACATGGTTCTTCATCGGGTGATCACGCCAATATGGATCATAAGCAGATGGATCATAGCCAAATGAATCAGGAAAAAATGGATCATTCCATGATGAAACATGAGCCTGCGCCAATGAACCATGCCGAAGGTGCTGATCCTTCACAACACCCAGCCAAGTCTGATTCTAAACCACAGCCGCATATAGATCATTCAGCACACGCAGCAGCGAAACCAACCGTGGATGATCAGGAGCAGCCTGTTTATGGCTGGGCCAATGCGTCAACGCCTACAGGGCATAAAGCGCTGCAATATAGCGATTTGAAATCTTTAACTCCGCAAACCGATACCCGTCCGGCAGAACGTGAACTGGAAGTACGTTTAGGCGGTACGATGGAGCGTTATATCTGGACCATTAATGGCAAGAAATTTACTGAAGTTGAACCGCTACAGGTGAAATATGGTGAACGTATTCGATTGAAGTTTATCAATGACAGCATGATGGCGCATCCGATGCATCTACATGGCATGTTTATGCAGCTTGAAAATGGTCAAAGTAGTCAGGATATGCCAAATAAACATACCTTGGTTGTGCCACCGGGTAAAACCGTGACTGCATTGTTGACTGCGGATGAGTTGGGCGAATGGGCGATTCATTGTCATCTGCTGTATCACATGTCAGCCGGTATGATGAGCAAGTTAATTGTTGCGAATGTGGATGCAAATAATCCATCCAACACGCCATCTAAATCAAATTCAGCTCAGCAAGGAGACTCACATGCGCATCATTAATTTATTTGCCATGAGTACATTCAGTGCTTCCTTGCTGCTGCTGAGTGGGCAGATTTTTGCGAATGAAGGGCATCACACAATGCCAATGTCGGAGGATCAGAGTCAACAGTCAGCTGACATTCCTGTAGATCATTCACAGCATCAAACAGAGTCAGCGCTACCCAAGACTGCGACTGAGGAAAAATCGAGGCAACCGATACAGCACGAGTATTCAAGTTCAGACAAGGCTGATCATGCTGCACATATTAAAGAGCATGGTGGACAGGTTTATCAACACACCACGGTTGAAAGTAAATGGCTGCGCAATGATAATGGCGAAGGTGTTTTAAAGTCGCAACTTGAGACCCGAATTGGCACCGATGAAAACAAGGTTTTTATTAAAGTTCATGCCGATCATGCTGAATCACAGCAAGCTGAATATGATGCCAAAGTGTTATATAGCCGTATGCTGAGTGATTTTTGGGATGTGCAGGCCGGTCTACGCTATTTGAATAACCAGAATCGTGAAGTGGATTCGGAGCAGCTAGGAGCCGTTTTAGGTATTCATGGCTTGGCACCGTATTTTTTTGAAACGGATATCTACTTACATCTGGGACAGGACAATCAAAGGTCTTTGAGTCTGGAAACCGAGCGAGATTTATTGCTGACTCAAAAACTGATTCTGAAACCTTATTTAGATGTGAATATCGTATTGAGCGACGATTCAAACTATGCCAAAAAGTCAGGTTTAAGTCGTGCCCAACTGGGTCTGGAAACCCGATATGAAATCAATAAAAAGGTCATGCCTTTTGTAGATGTCGCATACGGTTATACCAAAGGGAATCAACAGACGGCATGGCAGCAACAATCGAATTCCGAAAATGAATGGTTATATGGTGCAGGCATTCGGTTTAAATTTTAAAGTTTTGAAAATTATTTAAAGTTATTTAAAATCAGGAAATCCGGTGGACCCATGTCTATCGGATTTTTTTATTTGGACATTGTTGAGGTGATCAATGGGTCAAAAAATGTAAATACTGCACCCATTTAAATCAATTATTTATATAATTATCTTAAATGAAGGAGGAACGACCTCCCTTGGTACAATTTGACTGATATCTGCACCAAGAAAATTCGTCAGGACGACCTGATTCTGATCAAATGGAGCATAGTCGTCATGGCTTGGGTGGTTCTAATTTTAGCGGGTCTTTTTGAAATTGTATGGGCTTATGCAATGAAACTTTCAGAAGGTTTCACACGTTTAACGCCCAGTATTATTACCTTGGTGTTCATGATTTTGAGTTTTGGCTTGCTGGCTTATGCCATGCGAACCTTGCCGCTCGGTACAGCCTATACCATTTGGACAGGCATTGGCGCCGTTGGATCGTTCTTGGTCGGAATCTTTATTTTAGGCGAGCCAGCATCAGCAATGCGTATGTTGGCGGCAGTCCTGATTATTTCTGGATTAGTATTGATGAAACTGTCATCATCATAAAATCTGGATCATTTATTTCACTGCAGGAGAAGACAAATGGAACTGGCATTTTTAGAAATGGCTTCTCCTGTGGGAACTTTAAAACTGGTCGCCCATGAAACGGCTTTAGTTGCAGTGCTTTGGGAAAATGAAAACCCTAAACGTGTACGCTTAGCAGAATTAATAGAGCAAATTGATCATCCTATCTTGCTAGAAACCCAAAAACAATTAACTGAATATTTTGCAGGAAAAAGACAGCAATTTGATTTGCCTTTAGATTTTGAAGGAACAGAATTTCAGAAGAAAGTCTGGCAAGCTTTACTCAGCATTCCATTTGGGGAAACCCGAAGTTACCGTGACATTGCAGAACAAATTGGCAACGTGAAAGCGGTTCGCGCAGTGGGGGCAGCCAATGGGAAAAATCCGATTTCGATTATCGCGCCGTGCCATCGTGTGATAGGGATGAACGGAAAACTGGTCGGCTTTGCCGGGGGGCTAGGAAATAAACATATCCTGTTAAAGATTGAGCAGGCTCGATAAACTTAAACAACCATAAAAATTTATAAATTAAACGATTTAAAGAGTAGGGGAATATTTTGGGTCAAATTTTTTCACAGTTCATATCTACGCTCTGGTGGTTGCTTTTATTTTTTATTGTTGCCGCATTATTCAAAATTTTTAAGCCTTTTTTAAAAGGAAAATTTGGCGAGTTCGCTGTTGGTATTCACGCAAAAAAATATTTAACTGAAGAATATATTCTGTTAAATAACTGTACTTTGCCGGATGAGAAAAATGGAACTACGCAAATTGATCATATTTTATTAAGCCCGTATGGCGTGTTTATTATTGAAACCAAAAACTATAAAGGCTGGATTTTTGGTAGTGAACGCCAGAAAATGTGGACGCAAAAAATATTTAAACAAAGCTATAAATTCCAAAATCCGCTGCATCAAAATTATAAACATCAAAAGGTTTTAGAGCAGATTCTGGCAGATATTATCTCAGCTGAATACTTACATTCCGTGATTGTGTTTATGCCGGACTGTGAATTTAAAACAGAAATGCCTCTGAATGTATTTAGAGGCAAGGCTTGGACTACCTATGTCAAAGGTTTTAAAGATGTGGTTATTCCGCCGATGAAACTGAAACGGATTCAATTGCGGATTGAGAAAGAGATATTGGAAAAATCCTGGAAAACAGATCGCTTGCATGTCGCAAACTTGCAACAACAAAAAGGTAATAGCTGAGCATTAATTGATTCAATTCAGCCTATTTTGAAAGTTCAAATAGGCTGAATTAAGCAAGAGTATAAATGATATTAATTTGAAGTATTATGAAGTTTTTCAACAATTTCATTAAGTTGCTTGATGCGTTTCACTTCATTCCAAAGTTCTTTTGCTTCAGGATAGTGTTTAGACATCATGCCAATCCATTGCTTATAGCGTCCCACCATATTGATTTCTTTTTTATAGGGACCGCTTAAAAAGCGTATTTGTAAGGCTAAAAGCTCATTCCAGCTAATCAAAGCCTCATCTGTGTTTTTACGAATACATTGAGTAATGTCGGGTGTGGTCACCGCAGCCCGGCCTATCATTAAATCTTCACAACCGGATTCTACACGACATTGTTTGGCATCTGCATTGGTCCAAATTTCACCATTGGCGATGACATTGATTTTCAATGCTTCACGAATCGGTTGCAGCTGATCCCAAAATGCAGGTGGCGTATAGCCCTCTGCTTTGGTTCGAGCATGTACTGTTAGCCAGGCTGCACCGGCATCTTCAATGGCATGGGCATTCTCTAAAGTGAAGTTTCTGTCCATATAGCCCAAACGCATTTTGGCTGAAACCGGGATATGCTCAGGTACGGCATCTCGAACGGCTTTGACCAGCATGTGTACCACTTCAGGTTCATCTAACAGAACTGAGCCGCCACGATGACGGTTTACCGTTTTTGCAGGGCAGCCAAAATTCATATCAATGGCAGGGGCGCCCAGTTCCACCGCACGAATGGCATTGACGGCCAGCATTTCAGGATTATTTCCTAAAAACTGCACATGAACCGGTGTTCCAGCGGCAGTTTTACCATCGGTTAGTAATTCAGGACAGTAATTATGATAAACATGGTCGGGCAGGACAGAGTCCGTCACACGAATGAACTCGGTTACACACCAGTCAAAGCTGCCGACATGCGTTAATACATCACGCATAATAGGATCGGTTAAGCCTTCCATGGGCGCAAGAACAAGTTTCAAAGTGTCAGACCTGTACAAAGAAAAACAGGGTTATACGTTTTTTTAGGGAGGATGTCTAGCTTAGGTCTTGAATTGCAACAATCTACACTGGTGATTTAAGTATTTATATTCGGTATAACAAATTATGTATTAAATAGGAGTATCAATAAAAGTTAAAATTATCATCATGATAATATATACAGATATTAAAAGCCCGTTGTTGAGTTGCCGTAATCCCCCATAAATAATTTCCATAAATCGTGGTTATATTTTGAAGTCGTTTTAACAGTTTTTTATGTAGTTTTTATTATTTAAGTATCCTCAGGTGTAGTACATACTCATTTATTCATTAAAATCAATTTAAGTATTTGGCAAATAATAATCCTCGATATTCTGCCAGAAGCCTACCTTTTCTCGGGTTATTATTCTTTACTAAAAAACTAAAGCAAGTTTTAGATTTATAGGTGACAGTAAGCTAAGGCTATTGCGACAAAAATAAGGAGAAAAAAATGTCTGCTCGATTTTTACTGCCCATTTTACTCCCCATAGCGGGTTCTACCATTGTATTGGCATTAACAGGATGTGCATTACCCTCTAAATCACCCATCACAGACAGCTATGGCCCGCAACCACATCTGCCTGAACCCAAATCAAGCTTATTGCCGACGGTGAATATTGCCCCTGCCAAAGGTTGGCCTGCGGGTATGATGCCGACTCCTGCTGCAGGTTTAAAAGTACAGGCATTTGCCAAAGAACTTCAACATCCGCGCTGGCTGTATGTATTGCCTAATGGGGATGTGCTGGTGGCTGAAACCGATGCTCCGCCTAAGCCGGACGACAGCAAGGGCATTAAAGGCACAATTATGAAACTGGTGATGAAGCGTGCAGGTTCATCGCATCCGAGTGCCAACCGCATTAGCTTGCTCCGCGATAGCAATGGTGATGGCGTGGCTGACCAAAAAACCGTATTTCTACAAAATCTCAATTCTCCATTTGGCATGACACTGGTCGGCAATATGCTGTACGTGGCCAACACTGATTCCCTCATGCGTTTTCCTTACCAAGCTGGTGCTACTCAAATTACAGCAAGTGGCACTAAAGTACTGGATTTACCGGGTGGACCCCTCAACCACCATTGGACTAAAAATGTGATTGCCAATTCTGCAGGCACCAAACTCTATATTACGGTGGGTTCAAACAGTAACGTCGCTGAAAATGGCTTAGACAAAGAAGCCGGTCGTGCCCTGATTATGGAGTTTGATATTGCCAGTGGCAAAGCACGCCCATTTGCGACCGGACTTCGTAATCCAAATGGGATGGACTGGCAACCACAAAGTGGCGCGCTATGGACGGTGGTCAATGAGCGTGATGAAATTGGTAATGATTTAGTACCTGATTATCTAAGCTCAGTCAAAGCCGGAGCTTTTTATGGCTGGCCGTATAGTTATTATGGTCAACATGTGGACACACGGGTAAAACCACAAAAACCAGAGCTGGTTGCTCGCGCGATTCCGCCTGATTATGCACTTGGTAACCATACAGCGTCATTAGGCCTGACATTTTATAAGGCTGAATTAATGCCACAATACCGTGGCGGTGCGCTGATTGGTCAGCATGGTTCATGGAATCGCAAACCGCATAGTGGTTATAAAGTCATTTTTGTACCATTTAAAAATGGTCAACCTTTTGGTCAACCGCAAGATGTATTGACGGGTTTTTTAAGTGATCAAGGTGATGCGTTAGGACGACCTGTTGGTGTAACAGTTGATTTTTCAGGCGCTATTCTGGTCGCCGATGACGTGGGCAATATGATCTGGCGTGTATCACCAACGAGTACAACCACTGATAATCGTTCAATAAATAAAGCTCTAACCACTGCTTCTGCAAGCCAACAATCTGATAGTTCACAACCTGTTGTAGAAAAAGCAATCAAGCAATAACTGGTTAAAACAGTAAATAATTGACTTTGAGAAGCTCAATCTTTTATCTAACCTTCAAGCAGGATCTTACTGCTTGAAGGTTAGGGTAGGTTGAACGAGAGTGAAACAAAAATAGTGAGTCAAGCTTTTAATCCATATGTTAAAGGTTTATCGAAGTTTTATTTACCTTTAAACAGATAATAAAAAAACCCGACATCCTGTCGGGGTTTTTCGTATTTGATGCTCAGGTATGACTCCTGTCGTACCGCACATTCCTTATGTTGTTTGTTATTCTTTTTATTCTGTGGAACTTCCTGTTCTCTATGTCCCTATCATAGGAAATTGCAGCAAGATCGTATAGCCGCAAAGAGCCGGAATTGTTGTGAGCAAATGCGTACAAAGCTGGCTAAAAAATATCCCTATTTTCTCCTTGAAACTTGAGAATTGTTTCGGGTCTGGAATAATTGATCACTGGCAATGATGTATTGATATGATCACTTATTAATCGATTTTATAGGTAAAAAATATCGAAATGGGTTGAAAAAAATCCGACTTGTTTCCAAGCCGGGATTCTGCTGATATATCGAGTTTTTCTTTTATCTTAACTTTTTGATATTACAATATTATTTAAATTGCATTTCGTATAAGCACAATTATATTAAATAGATAAAGCAAATATAGGAAATTTACTTCATTCTTTTGCCCTCTTGATCAATGATCACTTCACCATCTTCTTTGCTAAACGCCTTAAGTTGAGGCGCAGATAATAGATCCAGTACCAACTCAGAGGGTCTGCATAATTTAATACCCAGCTCTGTCACCACAAATGGGCGATTGATTAAAATTGGATGTTCAAGCATCAGACTCATCAACTGATCATCAGTCCAATGCGTTTGATCTAATTTAAAACGCTCATAAGGTTCAACATTTTTACGAATGGCGTCGCGTACAGAAAGCCCTGATTTTTCAATTAAAGTCATTAGCTCTTCTTTACTTGGTGGCGTTTTTAAATATTCAATGACTTCAGGTTCTTGTCCTGTATTTCGAATAAGTTCAAGTGTATTTCTCGACGTTCCACAGGCAGGGTTGTGATAAATCTTAATCTTTTGTGACATGACTTTTCTCAATGCAAAAACAATATTGCATTTATATATGGATATCCGTATATTCGCAATAGCAAATATATCGAGTAATCATAAAATGAATCAAACAGATTTTTTTAAGTGTCTTTCTGACACTACGCGTTTGGACATTTTGAAGTTAGTCATGGCCAAACAAAATGTTTGTGTATGTGAACTGACGGAACAGTTGCAACTCAGCCAACCTAAAATTTCTCGCCATTTGGCTTTGCTTAGAAACCTTGCGATTTTGCTTGATCAAAGACAGGGGCAATGGGTGTATTACCGTCTGAATCCGAATCTTCCTAAATGGGCAAATGAGGTTTTAGACATTATCTCTAAACAAAATGATGACGTGATGAACAATCCTCAGCTTCATTCTTCAATTTCAATCCATTGCGAGTAATACCGATGAAATTCCTATTCTTATGTACTGGAAACAGTTGCCGTAGCATTCTTTCAGAAGTGTTATTCAATCGCCGTGCGCCTGAAGGCTGGAAAGCTTACAGTGCCGGGAGCAAACCTTCAGGTCAGGTTCATCCACTCACCCTTAAAACTTTGCAAAACTTAGGCTTATCTACCGATGGCTTATCCAGTAAGAGCATTGCTGACTGTGAACAGTATCAGCCTGATGTGGTTATTACTGTTTGTGATTCGGCAGCGCAAGAAGCGTGTCCACTCTACTTGGGCGGAGCGATTAAGGCGCATTGGGGCCTGTCTGATCCCTCTCACCTAGACCTGCCTGAAGCCGAAAAGCTCAACGCTTTTTTAGTGACGGTTGATCACATTAATAAACGTTTAGATGCTTTATTTGCATTGGATACCAAGCAGCTTTCCCGTTCTGAGCTGATTGCAGAAATCAATAAAATTTCAAATATTGAGTAATACTATGTCTGCCTCAAAAATGTCATTTTTAGATAAAAATCTGACCATCTGGATTTTTATCGCCATGTTGCTGGGTATTGCGATCGGGGTGTTCTTTCCGCAAGCATCGGTTGCATTAGACCAGATGAGTGTTGATTCGGTAAATATCCCGATTGCAATCGGTCTGATTATCATGATGTATCCTCCACTTGCCAAAGTGGACTATGCGACCTTGCCGCAGGTATTTAAAGACAAGCGCACGCTCACTTTATCTCTGGTTCAGAACTGGCTGATTGCGCCATGCTTGATGTTTGCGTTGGCGCTGATTTTCCTGCAATCCTATCCTGAATATATGACCGGTGTGATTCTGATTGGTTTGGCACGTTGTATTGCCATGGTACTGGTCTGGAATGGTCTGGCTTGTGGCGATAATCAATATGTTGCCGGATTAGTGGCATTTAACAGTATTTTCCAGATCCTGTTCTTTAGTACTTATGCCTGGCTGTTTTTGACCTTCTTACCGCCTTATTTTGGTGTCGAAGCGCAAGTGATTGATGTGAGCTTCTGGACAATTACCCATGCAGTACTGGTTTATTTAGGGATCCCGTTTTTACTGGGCTTTCTCACCCGATTGATCTTGGTCAAACAGAAAGGTCTAGAATGGTATCAAACGCGGTTTATTCCAAAAATTAGTCCGCTGAGTCTGCTTGCGTTGTTATTTACCATTGTTGCCATGTTTAGCCTTAAAGGTGGCGAAGTGGTCAGTTTGCCACTCGATGTGCTGAGAATTGCAATACCTTTAACTATTTACTTCGTGCTGATGTTCTTTATCAGCTTCTTTATGAGCAAATGGATGGGCAATGATTATCCAAAAACTGCGGCCATTTCTTTTACCGCAGCAGGTAATAATTTTGAATTGGCACTGGCAGTTGCCATTGCCACTTTTGGTCTGGCTTCACCGGTTGCTTTTACCACCATCATTGGCCCTCTGGTTGAAGTCCCGGTCTTGATTGCGCTGGTCAGCGTTTCACTGTGGCTGAGAAAAAAAGTTTATAAAGAGGCATAACCTGATGAATCTTCCGAATGTAGATTTGAATCTTGTTGAACCACCCACTTTGGACAAAGTTCAGGCCAAAGAGCTAGAACATCCACCACGTATCTTGCTGCTCTATGGTTCAAACCGTGACCGGTCCTATAGCCGGCTTGCTGTTCAGGAAGCAGGCCGAATACTGGAATATTTTGGTGCCGAGGTCAAAATCTTTCATCCTAAAGGACTGCCATTACCTGAGGATGCAGACACGACTCATCCTAAAGTTACGGAGCTGCATGAACTTTTAGCCTGGTCAGAAGGTATGGTCTGGTGTTCGCCTGAACGTCATGGCTCGATGAGTTCGATTTTGAAAGCGCAAATTGACTGGATTCCTCTGGCAGCAGGTGCAATTCGCGCCACTCAGGGCAAGACGCTGGCTGTGATGCAGGTATGTGGGGGTTCGCAATCGTTTAATGCGGTGAATCAATTGCGTGTTTTAGGGCGCTGGATGCGGATGATCACGATTCCAAATCAATCATCTGTACCGAAAGCTTTTCTGGAATTTGAAGAAGATGGTCGTATGAAACCGTCTCCTTATTACAATCGTATTGTGGATGTGATGGAGGAGCTGTATAAATTTACTCTTCTGACAAGAGGACAATCAGCCTATTTGACTGACCGTTATTCTGAACGGGTCGAAAGTGCTGAGCAATTGTCAAAGCGTGTGAATCAAAAGGATATTTAGTTTCCCTAAAATGAAGATCATACAAATTACCTGAAATTATTTTATTATTTATTTAAACTCATTAACTTAATTGTTATTAAAAGCCTGATCTATAAAGATCAGGCTTTTTTATTGATTTATCCAATTTCACGATAAATATTTAGTTATTGTTCTGCATTTTTAATAAAAAAGAAGTCAAAAAGGGGAAACGTATTTATTTCCCTAAAATCATTTCTAATACAAACTTGGAACCAATAAAACCAATCGCCAGTAACATAAAACCACTTAAGGTAAAGCGAATCGCTTTTTGACCCCGCCAGCCAAATTGGTAATGACCAATCAGCAGCGACCCATAGACAAACCACGAAATAATACTAAAGGCCGTCTTATGGGCTAAATGCTGGGCAAAGAAATCTTCAATGGTGAAGAAGCCAAAACCTAAAGCTAAGGTCAGCAAGATAAAACCGGTAATGATTAAATCAAACAGCAAAGATTCCATGGCCTGGAATGAAGGCAGTAAATTGACCCAAATTCTTTTTTGCTTGTTTTTTAATTCACGATTTTGGAACCATAGAATCACCGCTTGTATGGTTGCCATCAGTAGAACCGCATAGGCCGATAAAGACAAAATAATATGAATGTCCAAACCTAAGGAGTGCTGTTCAATTACCTGATTTTGCTTGCTTAAGGCAAAACCTAAAATCAAGCCGGTCGCAGCAACAGGAATGCCCAATAAATTGAGTGCCAAAATGGGGCGGTAAGTACTAAAGATTAAACTCAGTAATAACATCAGACCAGATGTAAATGACAGTAAGAGAAATACATCATAATTTACACCCAGAGGTGTCAGCATGTCGTTATACAGAACACCCGCGTGTAGCAGTAAACCTAAACCGAGTACAAGCCCTACAAACCAATGGTTCGGATCACGCTTTGACATTAAGTGAATAAACAAATACCAGAAAGATGTGGTATAAGCGATTAATGCTAAGATCGTGTAAACCAAGGGGAGACTGATCATGTCAAACCTTTTTCAGGATGTTGAATATTCATTTATATAAATTCTACGTGAACTACAGTATCCTATAGCATCTTATGCATAAATTTTCTATTTTAAGAAAGATTTTTTTGCAACTGGCAATTTTAAGCGGATTTTGCAATGTTTGATACCTTAACAGAACGACTCACGCAGAGTTTAAGAAATGTTACTGGCTCAGGGCAGCTAACCGAAGACAATATTAAAGATACGTTACGTGAAGTACGTATGGCACTTCTTGAAGCCGATGTTGCGTTACCTGTAACTCGTGAATTCATCGCGAAAGTTAAGGAAGAAGCATTGGGTCAGGAAGTGATGACTCAGTTATCACCAGGCCAGGCATTCGTAAAAATCGTCCATGACGAACTCACAAAAATGATGGGCGAGGCCAATGAGAGCCTCGACCTGGCAGCAAAACCACCTGTGGTGATCCTGCTTGCAGGTTTGCAAGGTGCGGGTAAAACCACCACTGCTGCAAAACTTGCCCGTTTCTTACAAGAACGCCAAAAGAAAAAAGTAGCCATGGTTTCTGCAGACGTTTATCGTCCAGCGGCAATCAAACAGCTACAAACAGTTGCAGGCGAAGTAGGCGCAATTTTCTTTGAATCGAGCGCTGATGAAAACCCAATTGCCATTGCCAATCGAGCAATTGAGCAAGCAAAAATTCAGTTTGCCGATGTGCTGATTGTCGATACTGCAGGTCGTTTGCATGTCGATGATGACATGATGGACGAAATTAAAGCGCTTCACGCAGCCATTAAGCCAACTGAAACCTTGTTCGTGGTCGATGCCATGACCGGTCAGGATGCGGCAAATACTGCAAAAGCCTTTAATGATGCATTGCCTTTAACCGGTGTGATTCTGACCAAAACCGATGGTGATGCACGCGGTGGTGCGGCGCTGTCTGTACGTGCCATTACCGGTAAGCCAATCAAATTCTTGGGCATGGGCGAAAAGCTGGATGCCTTGGAGCCATTCCATCCTGAGCGTGTGGCACAGCGTATTTTGGGTATGGGTGACGTACTTTCTTTGGTCGAAGAACTTGAACGTAAAGTCGACCGCGATAAAGCCGAAAAAATGGCGAAAAAATTGCAAAAAGGCGGCAGCTTCAACTTTGAAGATATGCTGATGCAATTTGAACAAATGAACAAAATGGGCGGCATGATGGGCTTCTTGGACAAGTTGCCTGGCATGAGCAATGCAGGTATTCAAGATGCAATTGCGCAAGCAAACCCTGAAAAGCAAGTGAAAAAAATGGAAGCGATTATCCAGTCGATGACCATTAAAGAGCGCCGTAACCCAGACCTGATGAACCCGAGCCGTAAAAAACGTATCGCAGCAGGTTGTGGTATGGAAGTGGTTGAAGTCAATAAACTGATTAAACAACATGCGCAAATGGCGAAAATGATGAAAAAATTTGCCAATCCGTCAGGTATGGCAAAAATGATGAAATCACTTGGCAGTATGCAAAATAAATTCGGCGGTGGTGGCGGTATGGGACCATTGTTCGGTGGCAATGACAAGAAGTAAGATTTACTTCTCATCGTTAAAAGGCGCTATATGCGCCTTTTTTATAGCTAAAATTATGCACTACAGAAAATACACTATGCGAATAACTCTGCATATTTAATCCTAAACGAATAACAAAAAGCGCTACTTAAACGATGGGCGTGAGGCTAAATTAACTGAGTCAAAATAATAAGAAGAAAAGACATGTCGCCATTACAGAAGAAAGTTTATAGGGTGCATATTGATCATGAATCACCGAATGATCATTGATTTTCATGGCTCAGCCAACAGGTTCAATATTCAGGTCATTTTGCAAGACGTCTTATGTTGCCCGCTGCAAACACGCCTAATTTTCAAATTTGGCAGCAAGCGTTACAAATGCAAATTCCCAAATTAGAACAAGATACCATTATTGTCGCGCACAGTTTAGGCTGTCTCGCGAGCTTGCATTTTTTTAACTCCTAGGCTTAGCCCAACCCCAAATTAAAGGATTGATTTTGGTTGCTGGTTTTAAAGATAAATTAATGGTATTGCTTGAATTAGATGACTTTATCCGGTAGGAAAAATTAAACATGGCCATTTTGCAAAAAAAATAGATTGCGACACGTTTTTACTGTTTTCCTGTAATGACCCTTATATATCACCGCCTAAAGTCGTCCTGCTCGGGCACTTTATTAATCCCCAGATGCAAGAGCTGAGGTCTGCGGGACATTTTATGCGAAGAGAGGGTTTTTATGAATTTAAAAAAGTTTGCAGTGTAACGAAACCTTTTTCTACATCATTGATAGAATTAGGGTTTATTTTAAATCTTAAAGGGTTATTCATTGAGTTGCAGGGAGAGGAATATTCTTTGAATTGGCATTTTTATAAAAAGACCAACAATTAAATCACTCAATTCAGACTAAGCTTGTTGCACACCAAAACAGCTCAAGCAGATGGAATAAGAATAATGGCTCAAGTGAATGTGATACATGGTTATACCGCCAGCCCAGAAGAAAACTGGTATCCCTGGATTCAGCAGACCGCAGATCAGCAGCATTACAGTTTGAAAGTATTGCGTTTGGATTCTTCACCGCGTCCAGAGCTGTCGATGTGGGAATCACAAATAAATGAGCAGATAGAAAGTCTGGATGAAAATAGTATTGTGATTGCGCATAGTCTGGGAACTGTCGCGGCATTACATTATTTATCCAAAAACTTAACCCATCAGCGTATTAAACAGTTGGTTTTAGTTGCCGGTTTTAATGGTCGTTTGGGGCGCTTGGAAGAAGTCTATCCTTTTATTGATGCAGCCCAGATTGATTTTGAATTGCTTAAACGCCAGATTGAACATCGTGTGGTGATTTATTCAGAAGGAGATGATCATGTTCTGCCAAAATTCAGTATCGAACAGGCTCAAAGTCTAGATGCCGAGCTGATTTCTGCCCAATGCCAGGGACACTTTATTGATTCTGAAGGTTGTACGGAACTGCCTGAAGTTTGGCAGGCCATACAACCTTATCTCATTCGTCAAGATTAGGGGCTGTGGCTAAAATTATCTCAGATTTCGTTATGCAACTTGAAAATAGTCTCGCTATTGTCGTCGTTTCATGCCTCATCTGCTCAATTTTAGCCTACAGTGCAAGCCATTTATGAAATGTCAACAGACCCTACGCTTCAGCCAAGGAATAAATATAATTCTGCAGACCTTTGAGTAACAGGTCCGGCTCAATTATGGGTTGATACTGTACAAGATATTTGGCAAATAATGGTGCATCACCGCCAGTCAGAATCAGTTGGCTTGGGTATTTATCCAGTACCTTTTCAATGGTACTCACCAAGCTTAACAAAATACCGTGGTGCACCGCATCAATAGTATTTCGTCCTGGGCTAAGCTCATCGAATGTAGCATCGGGAATTTTAATGCCTTTGGTATTTTGAATTAAAGAATCCCGCTGTAAATACAGGTTCGGCAGAATATAACCCCCCAAGTGTTGCATGCCATCAGTTAGATCAATGGTTAAAGCAGTTCCGCAACTAATGACACAGTATTGTTGCTTTGGATCATGGACCACGGCCAGCATTTGTAACCAACGGTCTATACCGAACTTGCTGGTATCCTCATAAGCGCAGCGTAACCCTGCATATTCAGCATGCACTTTGGCAAAGGTTACCGGTACATCTAAAAATTTTAAAATTTTCTGGATACGTTCATTATTTTTCTTGTCCTGAACTGAAGATACGCCAACCTGATGCAGACCTAAACTTTTAAAATGCTGAATTAAACCCAATAGCAGTTCCTCAGGGGATTGCAAATGCAATTCTGCAGCCTGTTCAATAATCTGATGATTCTCGGTAATCCAATATTTTAGCCGGGTATTCCCAATATCTAGCCATAAATTCTTCATTGCATTTCTCTAAACAGAGGTTTCTAGGCGACGTAAACGCCCTTGATAAAATTGTTTTAAGCCTTCACTGGTTTCAATATTGACCGCGCCATCATCCTGAATGCCTAAGAAAATACCTGAACATAGCCCTGAATGATGCTCAAATTCTACGGCCTGATTTTTAAAAGCAGCATAGTGATTAAAACGCGCAGCCAGGTTATAACAATGATGGTCAAACCATTCACTGGCTTGCTGGATGGCCATATATAATTCTGCGATCAATTGAGTACGTGGAATTGCGATTAATCCTAACTCGCGCAGTGAGGTGGCATGCTGGTCAATCTGTTCTTTCGGAATAGGTGCAAGATTGATACCTACCCCGACAATCACCTGATACGGAGAAATGGGTTCAACCAGAATACCGCCCCATTTACCTTGTTTGCTAAATAGATCATTCGGCCATTTCACTTGCAGTTCCAAGTTCTTAAGACTTGGCATTTGCAAAATATTTAATGCAATTTCAAGGGCAAGCCGGCCATCAATGGCTGTTCGTGTATTTAGCAATGTGCTTAAATAGATGTTCCCTTCAGGGGAGACCCATTGTCGTTGGCGTTGTCCACGACCTTGAGTTTGTCTCAAACTACAGACTAAAACGCTATGAACGCCTTTGAGTGCAATTTCACGTACATCATCATTGGTTGAAGTCGTGACTGGTTTCAGTATTAAAACTTCAGGGAGCTGATGAGCTTCGTCGAGGATTTTTTGCAGTTGTCGAGTCTCTAAATCCATTTAAATCTAAGAAATAGTTGGAATGTGAAGAATGGAGTTAATCATATATTTATTGATTGGTGCAATGGCTGGTTTTGCCGCTGGACTATTTGGTGTTGGTGGCGGCCTGATTATTGTGCCAATTTTGTATATTGTGTTCACGCAGCTGCATTATGATGCTTCGGTGATTATGCATTTGGCTGTTGGCACGTCGCTGGCAACCATTATTGTGACCTCGATCAGTTCCGTCACAGCGCATCATAAACGTGGGGCGGTGTTGTGGAATGTATTTCGCAATTTAGCACCCGGTCTGGCTTTAGGGTCATTTTTAGGGGCCGGTATTGCTGACTATATGTCAGGTCAGGGCTTGCAGTTGCTGATTGGATTCTTTGCAGTTTGGGTCGCATACGGTATGTTTAACGGTGCAAGTCGGCCTGTTGATCCTTCGCATCATTTGCCTTCTAAAGCATTGCAACTGCTTGCAGGTGGAGGCATCGGGATTGCATCGGCTATTTTTGGTATCGGTGGTGGCAGTCTTACGGTACCGTATTTAATCCGTCATGGTGTCGTCATTCAAAAAGCGGTAGCAACTTCAGCCGCAGGGGGATTGCCTATTGCGATTGCCGGAGCATTAGGTTTTATGTGGTTTGGCTCGAATACCACGGTTGAAGTACCGCATAGTATTGGTTATGTACATATTTATGCCTTTATTGGCATTAGTGTAATGAGCTTTATTACTGCAAAATTCGGGGCACAAGTGGCACATAAGTTATCACCCGCCATGCTGAAAAGATGTTTTGCCTGCTTATTAAGTATTGTTGGTTTATATTTTATATATCAAGGATTTTCGACCTATTTTTAATTTTAAATAAGAGAAAAATAGAATGAAAAGGTGTGTTACAGTTCAAATGTTCACACCTTTTTATATTGGCTTTAAAGACTAAAAAATTGTCTGACAATGTCATTTTTTTAATTGATAAAACGAAGTAAAAATAACAGGGTCAATCTAAACGTGTGAAATTTTTTCGATTGCATCTTATAAAAACAAGATAGGACGAGTATGCAAGAACAGGAAAAGGACAGTTTGTCCGAACAAATTGCAAAGCATATTAGTGAGCAAATTATTCGTGGCGAATTGGTTGAAGGTGAACGCATTCAAGAGTTGCGAATCTCGGCTGAACTCGATGTCAGTCGTGGCTCCGTGCGTGAAGCATTGTTGCTGTTGCAACGCACCCAACTGATTGAAATTTACCCACGCCGTGGTGCAATTGTGTCAGAAATGTCTGCACAACAAGTTCGTGCTTTATTTGATATGAGCGCTTTGCTATTGGGGCAAATTATTCATCGTGTGGCGGAAACTTGGCGCACCCATGAAGCCGAAAGAATTCAGGCATTATTGGATCAATTGCATCAAGAGACGCGTCAGGGGAATACTGAAAAATTCTACGATTTAATCTTTCAAGGAATGGCGCGCCAGCATGAAATGGTGGGCAATCCTTATTTGATGAAGTTCTATAAAGAGTTGTTGCCATCAATGCGTCGCAGCTATTTTTTAACCTTAAATATCTCTCGTCGCGAGCTAGAGGAATCATTTGAACTGTTTAAGTTAGTGACTGATGCAGTTTTGATCCGAAAATCACAACAAGCTACTTTATTTATGGATGATTTTTGTCGACACTTGCGCAACCTTGTGTTGGAATCTCTGACACGGATGAAACAAATCGAACTTGCATGGGCAAGACGTTCACGACGTTGATCAGGACATTATGCGTTTAAGCAGCTTAAAACTTTCCGGCTTTAAATCTTTTGCCGATAGTACCACTTTACATTTCAAGGCGAATCGTACCGCTGTGGTTGGGCCAAACGGTTGTGGTAAATCCAATGTCATTGATGCCATTCGCTGGGTCATGGGAGAATCCAGTGCACGCCAGCTTAGGGGTGGTAGCATGCAGGACGTCATTTTTACCGGTACTGCCAAACGTAAACCAGTTGGGGTAGCAAGTGTAGAACTGCGTTTTGACAATACTTATGGCAAGCTCGGGGGGACATACAATGCCTATAATGAATTGGCGGTACGTCGTCAGGTCAACCGCGACGGCAAGTCTGAATATTTTTTAAATGGCACCAAGTGCCGTCGTCGTGATATTACCGATATTTTCTTAGGGACAGGACTCGGTCCACGTTCTTATGCGGTGATCGAACAGGGCATGATTAATCGTTTAATTGATGCCAAACCTGAAGAAATGCGGGTATTTATTGAAGAAGCTGCCGGCGTTTCACGTTATCAGGCGCGTCGTCGCGAAACATTATTGCATCTAGATCACACCACGCAGAATTTATCGCGCCTTGAAGATATTGCATCGGAACTCAAGTCACAGCTGAAAACCCTGAAACGTCAATCGGAATCCGCAGTTCAATATAAAGAACTCGAAACCCAGATTCGTACCATTAAAGTTGAAGTGTTGTCTTTTCAATGCGAACAAAGCAGCCGATTACAGCAAGAATATACTCTTCAAATGAATGAATTGGGCGAAACATTTAAATTGGTTCGTTCAGAATTGAGCACTTTGGAACATGATTTAACGGCGACCAGTGAACTATTTCAACGACTGATTCAGCAGTCTACGCCCCTGCAAAATGAGTGGCAACAGGCCGAGAAAAAACGCTCTGAATTAAAAATGACCTTGGAACAGAAACAGTCTTTGTTGCAGCAAAATACCTCAACTTTAACTCAGCTAGAACAACAAAAATTACAGACTAAAGAACGACTGCAATTAATTGAATTGCAAATCGAAACTTTGCAATCGCAACATCAACAACAGACTGAGCAATTACAACAGCAAGAAAGTCAAAGCCAAGACCAAGGCCAAAATCTGGGTGATTTAAAAGCGCAGCAGCAACAGGTGCAGCAACAGTTTGAAGGAGTTAAGGTACAGGTAGAAAAACAGCAACAGCAAAAAATGCAGATGCTGGCGCAAAGTGAGCAATTAGCTAAAAATATTGCCCGAGTCGAACAGCAAAAGCAGACTCTGCAACAGCAAACAGCACAGCTTCGACACCAAGATCAGCAAGATGATATTGCACAACTTGAAAGTGAAAAAGTTCAACTTAGCCAGCAAATTGAGCAATTAGAACAAGCCATTCAAACGCAGAAAAAATCATTAGAGTCAGTGCAAGCGGAGTATGCGCAGCAGAAAAATGATGTTTCGAATTTGAAATCTGCCATTCAGGTGTTGCAATCGGAACAGAAAAACCTGAATCAATTGCTGATTAAGAACAGTCCGAAAGTTCAGAATGATGCTGTGCAGTTGATGCAGGTCTTAAAATTAAAAGATCTGGCCAAAGCGCATGCCAATTTAATTGAAAAATTTTTGGCGAAATGGCTCTCTGCACACATCATTGATACCGAGGCTGGTTTTGGTGAGAGTATTGCCCGTCAGTTGAAAAGCAATAGTTCGCAAGATCAGATTCAGATCGCTGGTTTGTCTTGCTTGGCTGACTGGATTGAATCGCCACAGCATTCCATTTGGCAGCAAGTGGCAGTTGCAGACAATCTAACTCAAGCCTTGTCTTTACAATCACAATTAAGCATGGGGCAGACTATCTTAAGTTTGGATGGCTATCATGTCGGTGCGGATTGGGTAATTGGCCTGTTTTATGATGAAGCAAGCCAAGCCGGACAAGGGGCACTCAGCCATCGTATCCGTTTAGATGAAATTGAAACTGTACTGGCACAGCAGTTACCTCAGCTTGAAACTGCGGAACAGCAATTGCCAGCTGTGTTACAACAGATTCAAAGCCTGCAAAATAATATTCAAGACCAGCAAGGCCAGTTAAAGCAACAGCAAAAGACGTTGCAGCAAGTTGATCTCAATATTGCGAAAATACAAAGTACGGTTCAAGCCTTTTCAGTCCAAAAGCAACAATTGCAAAATCAATTACAGCAACTTGATGCGCAGCTTGAAGAAGATGCGATGCAAAAAGATGATCTGGAAATTGATTTGCATGCCTTGAACCTGAAACTTGAGCAGGCTTTACCGAATTATAAAACCCTGCAATTTCAAGTTGAGGGGCTGACCGAACAGCTGGAAAATACCCAGCACACGTGGCAGCAAACTCAACAAGAGCTGGAGCTACTACGTCGTCAAGTTACGCAAACCCAGCAGCAGATAGAATTGCTTGAAAAAGATGCTTCATTCTCAAAAGCGCAATATCAGCAAATTATTGCGCAAATGGAACAGGCGAAAAAATTTGTCGATCCGGTACAGCTGGAACTGCCGGCATTAGAGTCGCAATTTAATCAACAATCTCAGGTCACCGAGAAGTTGCAGAAAACCTGGAACGAATGGCAAGTTGAACTGAATAACATTCAGGAAAAACAGCAAAGCCTGACTGAGCAGCGCCATCAGCAGCAACAGCAGGATGAAAAACTACGTGGTCAACTGGAACAAAAACGTCTGGCTTGGCAAGTGGCTAAATCAGATTTTCAGCATTATTCAGAACAACTCCATGCTTTGAATAATCAAGTGATTAGCGGTTTAAATATTGATATCGTTTCACATCAACAACAGCTGGAAAAAGCCCAGCAACGCTTTGAAAAATTGGGTGCGGTCAATTTAGCCGCTTCCGAAGAATATGAGGAAGTGTCCAAGCGCTTTGAAGAGCTGAGTCATCAAATTGAGGACCTGAAAAAAACGGTTGATCAATTACAAGGTGCCATGAAAAGTATTGATCAGGAAACCCGAAAGCTGTTTATGACCACCTTCGATCAGGTCAATCTTGAGCTGCAAAACTTGTTCCCGAAAGTATTTAATGGCGGAGAAGCGAGTTTAAGCCTTGAAGATGACTGGCAATCGGGTGTAAAACTAATGGCTCGACCACCAGGTAAACGCAATAGCTCTTTAGCACTCTTATCTGGTGGTGAAAAAGCATTAACAGCATTGGCATTGGTGTTTGCCATCTTCCGTTTAAATCCGGCACCGTTCTGTGTTCTGGATGAGGTCGATGCTCCTTTGGATGATGCAAACGTGGGTCGGTTTTGTAATTTGGTAAAAGAACTTTCTGAACAAGTCCAATTCATTTACATTACCCATAATAAAGTTGCAATGACGATGGCAACCGATTTGTTAGGTGTTACCATGCCAGAACCCGGTACATCAAAATTAGTCACTGTCGATTTGGAACAGGCAAAAGAATACGGTTTAGTCGCGGAGTCATAATATGGAAATCACCACCGTCGTTGGTATAGTTATCGCCGTTATCATTATGTTATTCGGTTTAAGAATACTGTTTAAAAAACCCGCTGATGCAGCACCATCACTAGATTCAGAACTTCATGTCGACACAGATAGCCAGAAACCGGTGATTCCTCGCCATGTCCGTGATCAATTACAAAATGCCAATGAAGCCTCAAGTCTAGAGCGGGTTGAACCGACTTTGGCAGAATCGGCTGTTGAGCTTGCTCAAGGTTCACATAAGACAGAAGCAAATAAGACAGAAAGAAAAACTGAGAAGGCCGAAGTTAAGACACCAGTCGCTGCTGCGACAGAAACAACGGAACAGGTCGAATTAACAGCCGATTCAGTCGTCAAAGCAGATGAAGTAGTATTAGATTTTGCAGAAGACAAGACAGTTCAAGATGAAAAGACTGCAGTCAAAGATACAACAGAACTCAGCCTGAACGGAACAATTGAAAAAGCTGAAATTTTAGAGTTTGAGGATGAAAGCAGTATTCTGGATGAACATTTACATGAGCAGCAACGCGTTGATGAAGAAAGTGCTTTATCGACAGCAGTTGATTTTATTGCGTTAAATGTTTACCCAGAACGCCGTATTCTGTCAGGTGAAAAAACCTTAAAAGTATTACTGAAGTATGGTTTGCGTTTTGGTGAAATGGCGTGTTTTCATCGCTACAGTCAAGATGATAGCAAATTACTCTTTTCGGTTTTACAAATTACCGATGAAGGTGCAGCTGGCTTTGACCTTGAAACCTTATCGACTGAACAGGTGAAAGGTTTGGCATTTTTCTTGGCCTTGCCACATAGTGATGTGCAAAATGCCTTTGATACGATGGATAGTCTTTCACGTCTGATTGCACGTGAAATTGATGGCACCGTCTATGATCAGAACAATCAGGAATTTACGCCACAGTTACGTGAGCAATGGCGCCATCAGGCAATTGACTATCGTTCGAAACAAAATGCAGAAGTTTAGTTTGAAACTGGACGACGCGATTTCTATAATGGCGAGTAGATAAAATTTTTTAAGGGCGGACATAAACCGCCCTTTTTTATGGTGTAGAAATGACTCAAGATTCAACTATCAAAGCGCAAATGCGTCAATTGATTCAAATTTTAGCCAAGCATAATCATGCCTATTATGTGATGGATCAACCAAGCATTGAAGATAGTGAATATGATCAACTCTTTCATCAGCTTAAAACCTTAGAAGAGCAATATCCTGAATATATACAAGCCGATACCCCGACCAATAAAGTGGGCGGCAAAGCACTCACTAAATTTGCAAGCGTGACCCATGCAGTGCCAATGCTGTCATTGGGAAATGTGTTTAATCAAGAAGACGTGTTTGCTTTTGCGCGCCGTGTAGAGGAACGTTTACCGAATCAAAAAATTCAATATGATGTTGAATTGAAGTTTGATGGTTTGGCCATTTCCCTCTGGTATGAACATGGTGTTTTGGTTCGTGGAGTAACTCGTGGTGATGGCGAAACGGGTGAAGATATTACCCATAATGTTAAAACCATTCGTAACTTGCCTAAATTACTTTCATCTGCTCAGGGTTCAGTTCCCGCGCTACTAGAGGTTCGTGGTGAAGTCCTGATGCCAAAAGCCGGCTTCGAGAAACTCAATGCGGAAAATGAAGTCAAAGGTGAAAAGACCTTTGCCAATCCGCGTAATGCTGCGGCAGGCAGTTTACGTCAGCTTGACCCAAATATTGCCGCATCACGTCCTTTGGCCTTTTATGCCTATGGAATTGCGCAGTGTGAACCACATCATGGTCAAACCACCATGTCCGCCAGTCTGGAATGGCTCACTCAATTTGGCTTTGCTGTAGGTGAATGCCATTTTATTTGTGACAGCATTCAAGAGGTGCAGCAACGCTATGAAGAAATCAATGCGAAACGCGCAAATTTGAGTGTTGAAATTGATGGCATGGTCATTAAAATCGATAGCTTAAAACAGCAAAAACAATTGGGTTTCTTAAGTCGTGAACCACGTTGGGCAACTGCCTACAAATTCCCCGCAGTTGCTGCTTTAACCACGGTGGAAAATATTGACTGGCAAGTGGGACGTACCGGTACTTTAACGCCTGTCGCACGTTTAAATCCGGTTGCAGTCGGTGGGGTAACGGTATCCAATGTTACTCTGCATAATATTGGAGAAATTCATCGTCTAGATGTGCGTATTGGCGATACGGTCAGCGTGTACCGTAGTGGTGATGTGATTCCCAAGGTAGAAAAAGTCTGGCCAGAATTTCGTCCGGATGATGCAGTAAAAATTCATCTTCCTGAACAATGCCCAATGTGTGAATCACCTGTGGTCATGCCTGAGGGCGAAGCACTGGCACGCTGTTCAGGCGGTCTATACTGTGCGGCACAGCGTATTGAAGCGATTCGTCATTTTGTCTCGCGCAAAGCGCTGGATATTGAAGGCTTGGGTGATCGTTGGGTAGAATCTTTATTACACCTCGATTTATTGAAAAATGTCGCTGATATTTATTGCTTGCATGAACATCGTGAACAGTTACTCACCATTGAAAAAATGGGGGAGAAGTCTGTTCAGAACCTGTTTGATGCAATTGAAAATAGTAAAAAAACTACGCTGGCTGCCTTTATTTATGCCCTCGGAATTCGTGGTGTCGGTGAAACTACGGCACGTATGCTGGCCAATACTTTTCAAACTTTTGATGCCCTCAAAGCCGCTGATCTTGAAGCGTTAAAGAAAACACCAGATGTCGGTGACATTACCGCTGAATGGATTATCGATTTTTTCCAGGCTGAACATAATCTGGAAGTGGTGAACCGTTTGCTTGAAGCCGGAATTCACTGGGATGCACCTATTGCACCCACACGTCAACCACTCAATGGTGAGAGCTGGGTGGTCACTGGTACGCTAAGCAGTATGGGGCGTGATGACGCGACACATTTACTGCAAGCCTTAGGTGCGCGTGTCAGCGGTAGCGTGTCGAGTAAAACCAAATGCGTGGTTGCAGGTGAGAAAGCGGGTTCTAAACTTGAAAAAGCTGAAAAGCTGGGTGTACGAGTGATGAATGAAACTGACTTTTTAAGCTTAATGGCTGAATACGGACAAATGTAAAGTTCAGCTAAAAAGCCACCGCAAAGGTGGCTTTTTTATTGGTTAGATTCAATATCTAAAGGTATTTCTTCACTACTCCATCATCGAGTAACTGCTGGAAATGCTCAATCAAACTGGTTTCAATGTTGCGGTATTGCATGCCGAGTTGCTGCTGGCTTTTATGGGCATTAAAGTAGATCGGGTAGCCCATATTCAGTTCAACAAATGACTTGGAAAAACCAGCCAAAGGACCAAACAGTTTAAAAGCCGCCTTCGGGAGCTGGTTACGAGGGAAAGGGAACTTCGGGCCAAATTTATGACGTAAAATTTTCCCCATTTCCAATAAGCTTAAAGTGCCGCCACTAATAATATAGCGCCCTTCAGCATCAGGAGTAAAAGCAGCTTGAGTATGTGCATCCGCTACATCACGGACATCGACAATCCCATTCCACATAGGCGGTACACCGAGCAAAGTCATGCCGTTGGCAAACTGTTGTAGAACTTCTACACTGCCTGACTGCGTATTTGCGGTTAATGATGGACCGAGAACCAGCGCCGGGTTAATGCACACCAATTCCCAACGTTGTTGTGCTTTTTGCATCTCCCAAGCTTTACGTTCTGCCATGACTTTAGAATAAGAATAGGGCTGATGTGTTTTAGAACTGGTCGTATTCCAATGCGACTCATCAAACTCATTCTTTGCGGTGTGTTGAATATCAATGGCATCGCCATAAGCTGCAGCAATACTTGAGGTCACGATCACACGCTTCACTGACTCGGTTTTATTGACACTATTCAGCACATTTTCAGTGCCTAAAACAGCAGGTTCAATAATGTCTTTTACCGCATCTTTAAAGTTGTTCACTACAAAAGGCGATGCCATATGTAGCACAATTTCACAGCCTTGCATGGCTTCATCAAATGAATTGGCTTCAAGTAGATTGGCTTTAAAAAGTTTAAGTGTGCCGGTGGTTTCAGCGGCAATTTTATCCAAATGTGCAAAGCTTGGCTTTTTATTTAGATCACGAACAGTGGCATGTACGTTATGACCTTGTTCCAGTAAATTTTTAATCACCCAACTGGCGATGTAGCCTGTAGCACCTGTCACAAGAATGGGTGCGGTGTGTTGTGGAGTCGTCATGAGTTAAACCATTGTTGTTTTTAAATTTGTGTCTATCTTAGTGTTAAATCACAGGTTTGTCTTTGACTGATTGATGCTTACTTAAGCTAAACTTTGTACGTAGCCATGCTCTCTTTGCTATTGATCAATGCTCGACATGTATTTAATTCGTTTAAACGAGAAGGATATGCTGCTGAACGACAGTCTCGTAAGACAGGTATCGCGAAGTTCATGTCTTTTATTGGCTGATGAAATAAGAACCATTTGTAATCGTTACAAATCTTAAAAATATACTTTTACAGTTTAAATAAGTCGTGGGGAAATTGCTTCAATGGCGCAAAGGCTTATTTTTTATATGGAAAGTTTTGTTAAACATACTGCAAATGCGTATGTTTCTCATTTTAATTTTATAAAAATCATAAACTTACATAATTTTTATTTTGCATTAATGGTCGGTTTTGTCCATAATATTAGAAAAAGGGTATGGAGTAATTGAAATGCGTGGCAATCCAGAAGTCGTAGACTATCTAAATATGTTGATCGGTGGTGAACTGGCGGCTCGTGATCAATATCTTATTCATTCTCGTATGTATGAAGATTGGGGTTTAACTAAGATTTTTGAACGTATCGATCATGAAATGCAAGAAGAAGCATCGCATGCCGATGCACTTATTCGCCGTGTATTGTTTTTAGAAGGTACACCGAATATGAACCGTGATGACATCGAAACAGGAGAAGATGTGGTCACGTGTTTAAAAGCAGATTTAAAACTTGAATATCATGTGCGTGAAAAATTGGCGCAAGGCGTCAAACTTTGCGAAGAAAAAGGCGATTACGTGACCCGTGAGATGCTTCGTCAGCAAATGTCTGATACTGAAGAAGATCATACCTACTGGCTGGAGAAACAAATTCGTTTGATCGAGCTGATTGGTTTGCAAAACTATATTCAATCGCAAATGTAAGATTGCATGTTTAGATAGAGAAAGCCTGACAATCGTCGGGCTTTTTTATATCTTCATTTTTTATCATTTGAGCCGAGTCGTACTGTCTAGATTTTGAATAATCGAAGATCTATTTAGAAAACTTTTGAATGTCTGCCAAGACTTGAGCAGCATGCGATTGTGTATCTACACTGTTGTAGTGATAAACAATGGTTCCTTTGGGATCAATCAAAAAGCTTTCTCGCTTGGCTATTTTGGTAATGCCTAAGTTGCGAACAATCCCGAATTGATCTGCCAGTTGATGATTATTGTCTGCCAAAATGGGAAAAGGTAAGCCCAATTTCTCTGAAAATTTTTGATGAGACTTCACATCATCTAGACTGACGCCAATTACTACCGCATTACTTTTTAAAAATTGCGGATACAGCGCCTTGAATTGATTGGCTTCTTGGGTACAACCGGGTGAATTATCTTTAGGATAAAAATATAGAACCATCCATTTGCCTTTGTATTGGCTTAATGAATGCCATTTACTGTTTTGATCCTGCAATTTAAAAGCGGGAGCTGATTTTCCGACCCATTGTTTTTGAGATGTTTCAGACTTTGAGAAAATGGAACTTTCAGCAGATGCGAGCTGAGAAAAACTTAAGCTTCCACTCATGCAGAGCAACGTGATTGTGCATACTTTAGAAACGTTCATAACATTCTTTTTGTTGTGATATCTCTAAATACTAACAAAATTATATTGATATGAGATACATCATTTTTGATGGATTTTGTGCAGTTTAAAAACAATGAAGTTTTATATACTGTAGTCAGTCAGAGCACGGATTTAAGGATTAACATTGCAGCAACGTATTTTACTCATCACAGGCTGGGGCGGTGGCACCAAATTGCTTAATCCTTTGGAACAGGCATTAGAACAACAAGGCCATCAAGTTGAGTTGATCAATATCTTTAATGCCTTGGATGAGCAGATAGTGCAACAACAGGTTGAACTGGCTAAACAGTTTGATGTGATAGTAGGTTGGTCTTTAGGTGGACAATTGGCCGCTTTGCTAGTTAATCAAATTGAACAACAAGATGCACAACAAAAAGTCCTTATCACCCTCGCTTCTAATCCTTGTTTTGTTGCCCATGACTCCTGGCAAACTGCAATGGATCAACTCACGTTTCAGCAGTTTCAACAGTCCTTTGAACTGGATGCCATTGCAACATTAAAGAAATTTGGCTATATGGTCTGTCAGGGGGTGAAAAGTACCAAGGCAGATTTCATCACTTTGCAAAGTTTAATTCAACCACAGCAAATTCAGCTATTAAAGCAAGGTTTAAATTTACTGCAGCAATTAAATGTTGCAGATATATTAAAAAAATATCCGGGCAACCAATATCATTTGCTTGCACAGCAGGATGCTTTGGTTAGCTGCCAAGTTATGGAAAATATTCAAAATTTAAATGCAAAATTTTTAGAAGCGGATCTGATGGCTGGTTCACATGGTTTTCCTATATTTAATGTAGAAGAAACAAATGACAAAATCTGCCAGTATTTAAAGAAAATAAAACAAACATCTTAAGAAATGGCTTATATCGCAATTCCTTTTTATTCGGTGTCAGTTTAAGATCTGAAAATTAGAATTTTTATGCATTGTTAGAGGTAAGGATGACCGAGTTAACTGATCTAGAGTTTGATCTTGAACATATCTGGCATCCTTATACCTCCATGACGCAACCATTGCCGACGTTTAAAGTGAAACAGGCTTATGGTGCAATCATTGAACTGGAAGATGGACGACAACTGATTGACGGGATGTCGTCTTGGTGGTGTGCCATTCATGGTTATAACCATCCTGAGCTGAACCAGGCAGTAACGGATCAATTGCAAAAGATGTCGCATATCATGTTTGGTGGATTGACTCATGATCCCGCAATTGAATTGGGGAAATTACTCTTAAAAATCACCCCGCCAAGTCTGGATAAAATTTTTTATGCCGATTCAGGGTCAGTTGCTGTTGAAGTGGCGCTGAAAATGGCGGTGCAGTACTGGTCTGCAAAAGAGGGGTCTGCAAAAGATGGCTCTGCACAAGGTCAGACTCAAAAGACCAATTTCGTGACCCCGCGTTCTGGCTATCACGGCGATACCTGGAATGCGATGTCGGTGTGTGATCCCGTCACTGGCATGCATCAGATTTTTGGTTCAAGTTTACCCAATCGTTTCTTTGTTCCGGCTCCACAAGTCGGTTTTTATGATGAATGGAATCAGGACGATATTGCTGAACTGGAAAAAACTTTAGCTGAACATCATCAAACCATTGCCGGTCTGATTTTAGAACCGATTGTGCAGGGTGCAGGGGGAATGCGGTTTTATCATCCTGAATATTTACGTCAAGCCAAATTACTCTGTGAAAAATACCACGTGCTGTTAATTTTTGATGAAATTGCTACGGGTTTTGGGCGTACCGGCAAGCTGTTTGCATGGGAACATGCACAAGTTGAACCGGATATTATGTGCATCGGAAAAGGATTAACTGGCGGTTATATGACGCTTTCGGCAACCTTAACGACAAAGCATGTTGCGGAAACCATTAGCCAAGGTGAGGCGAGTGTGTTTATGCATGGTCCAACCTTTATGGCCAATCCACTGGCATGTGCGGTCGCATTGAAAAGTACCGAAGTTTTATTGGCACAAGATTGGCAAGCGAATATTCAACGTATTGAAAAACAATTAGATCAGCATTTACAGCCTCTGTCACAACTTGATTATGTACAGGATGTGCGGATACTGGGCGCCATTGGCGTGGTTGAACTGAGCTTTAATGTCGATATGAAAACCCTGCAACAAAAGTTTGTTAAGCGCGGTATCTGGATACGTCCATTTGGTAAATTGGTTTATGTGATGCCACCGTACGTAATTAGTGAGCAAGAGCTGAATACTTTGCTAGAACAATTGGTTGATGTGGTTGAGCAGATGCAAGAGGTTTCAGCATGAAACTGTTGGAGAGCTATGCAGCAAAACTGGATGAATTAAAGCAACAGGGCAATCTGCGCCAATTTACTTCCAATGTTCAGCATGGTCGTATGATCGAAATTAATGGTCAGAAGATGCTCAATCTTTCATCCAATGATTATTTGGGTTTGGCCTCTGACTTGAGTTTACGTGAGCAGTTTTTTGATGAAACACCAAATGAGCTGCGTATCATGAGTTCATCATCTTCACGTTTATTGACCGGTAATTTTCCTGAATATGAACAGCTAGAGGCCAGCTTAAGTCAGGCTTTTTATGGCCGCGCTGCGCTGTTATTTAACAGTGGTTATCATATGAATATCGGAATTCTACCTGCGCTGAGTGACAGTAAAACACTCATCCTGGCCGATAAATTGATACATGCCAGCATGATTGACGGTATCCGCTTATCTACGGCCAAATATGTGCGTTACCGCCATAATGACCTACATCATCTAACCCAACTTTTGCAAAAGTATCATGCAGATGAATCATTTGATCGCATTATTGTGGTGACTGAATCCATTTTTAGTATGGATGGTGATGAAACAGATTTGGCTGAACTGGTTCGGATTAAAAAGCAATTTTCTAAAGTCATGCTCTATGTTGATGAAGCGCATGCCATTGGTGTTCGAGGCGAGCAAGGCTTAGGATGTGCTGAACAATATGCTGTCATTGAGGATATTGATTTACTGGTGGGGACATTTGGTAAAGCGCTTGCATCCGTTGGAGGCTATCTGATTTGTCATCCGATCATCCGTGAATATTTGATTAATTCAATGCGTCCGCTGATTTTCAGTACTGCGCAGCCACCGATCTGTATGGCTTGGACCGATTTTATTTTTCAAAAAGTTTTAACTTTAAAAAATGAGCGCCAGCATTTAAAGAATATTAGTCAGTCCCTACAGCAAGCGGTTTTAAGTAAAGGTTTTGATTGTCCGTCAACCTCACATATTGTCCCAGTGATTATCGGGGAATCACAAAAAACCGTAGATAAAGCAATGCAGTTACAGCAGGCCGGTTTTTACATCATGCCTGTTCGTCCACCGACTGTACCCAAGCATGGCTCAAGATTACGTATTTCACTGACTACACAAATTAGCCAAACTGACCTTGATCAGCTTGTGACATTGTTGTGAGTTTGCAGGGTGAATATTGATAAATTACAAGTCGCGCAGCGCTTTGAGAAAGCAGGGCAAAGCTATACTCAACATGCAGTAGTGCAAAAACAGATTTGCCAGAATTTAATTCGGTTGATGCAAGAACATTTATCCACAAACAGTTTAGATTGTGTTTTTGAAATTGGCTGTGGTTCGGGAAATTTAAGTCATTTGCTGATGCAGCATTTTGCAATCAGACAACTGTTTTTAAATGACCTGTATCCTGAAGTTCAGCAGCATTTTCAAGCCAAAGAAAATTTGCAATGGCTGATTGGTGATGTAGAACAACTGAATTTTCCACAATCACTTGATCTGATTACGTCCAGTTCAGCTTTACAATGGATTGGTGATCTGGATGCTGTTTTTAAAAAATGTTCTGAAACTTTAACGCAGCAAGGATATTTGTGTTTTTCGATTTTTGGTCAACAGAATTTAAAAGAAATTAAGGCATTGACTGGACAGGGTTTGGATTATCTAAGTATTGAATCTATTCAGCAAAAGTTGATGCAGCGGGATTTTGAAATTTTACATCTTTCAGAAGGTATGGAAACATTAGCTTTTTCACATCCTAAAGAAGTACTGCAACATTTAAAAGCCACAGGCGTTACTGCAACCGCATCGCAGCATCGCTGGACCAAACAGTCGTTACAGCAGTTCTATCAAGATTATTTGCAATTTTCAGAAATTGAGCAGAGTGGTCGACGCCATTATCAGCTGAGTTATCATCCTATTTACTGTATTGCACGGAGCAAGCCATGACCGCAGCGGTTTATTTTATTAGTGGTATTGATACCAGTATTGGCAAGACCTATACCACGGGTTATCTGGCAAAGTTATGGAATGAGCAGGGCAAAAAAACCATTACCCAAAAGCTGATCCAAACCGGCAATACTGATATTTCTGAAGATATCGAACGGCACCGTGACATTATGCAGATGGGCTGGTTTCCGGAAGATGAAAGCAAACTCACGATGCCAGAAATTTTTACTTATCCCGCATCACCACATTTGGCGACTAAAATTGATGGTCGTGAAATTGATTTTCAGAAAATTGAAGATGCCACTCAGCAACTGGCTAATAAATATGAAGTGGTTTTGCTCGAAGGTGCTGGTGGCTTGATGGTGCCTTTAACCACAGAATTACTGACGATTGATTATGTAGCAAAAAAGAAATTTCCTGTAATTTTGGTCAGTTCGGGGCGTTTGGGCAGTATTAACCATACTTTACTGAGCTTGGAGGCTTTGAAAAGCCGTGGCTTGGAACTTTACGCTTTGGCCTATAACCTAAATGACGAATCACAAGATGAGCTTATTTCTAAAGATACCTCAGAATATTTAAAAGCATATTTGGCGAAAAATTTTCCACATGCACAATGGATGGATATACCCGTTTTACCGTCCTTTTAATCCTTTTTCATGCAAAGCGGAAATAATGGAAGCCATAAAAAACCACTCGAATGAGTGGTTTTTTTACTTTAGAAATTAAAACTTCTTAAAGCCTTTATTGATGCCGAATGGTTTGCGTGGTGCATTTTCATCACGGCGTTCACGTTGGCCATAAGTCACTTGGTTACCAAAGTTTTCCGGGCGACGTTCGCGCTGTGTAGATGTATTGGCAGTAGTGTCTTGGCGAGTTTCACGCTGCGCATATGTACCTTTGCTATTGTCTTGACGACGTTGACCAGAGCCATTTGGGTTTTCACGACGTTCACGGTTGAAAGCTGGCTTTTGAACTTCTTCTTCGTTATCACGACGTTGCTGACGTAAATAACCACCACGACGTGCTGCCATTGGTTTTTCTTGCATACGTTCGTTACGACGTTTTGCCATACCGAACAAGCCCGTACCTTGACGCGGTTTTAACTCAACCGATTTGGTCAAGTTGTCGATGTCGCCTTTATCAAGCTCCATCCAGCGACCTGTACGAAGTTCGCGAGGTAAAATGACAGTGCCATAACGGGTACGAAGCAAGCGGCTAACTTTAAGACCTTGAGATTCGAAAATACGACGAACTTCGCGGTTACGACCTTCTTTTACCACCACTTGATACCAGCGGTTAATCCCTTCACCACCAATTTCAGAGAATGATTCAAATTTTGCCGGACCATCATCCAGAACAACGCCATTGGTCATATTGTTTTTAAGTTGTGGTGTTACTTCACCCATCACACGCACAGCATATTCACGTTCAATTTCGTTTGAAGGGTGCATTAGGCGATTCGCCAACTCACCATCATTCGTGAACAATAAAAGACCAGTCGAGTTAATATCCAGACGGCCGACCATCACCCAGCGATCACCTGGAATTGCTGGAAGCTGTTCGAATACGGTCGGACGTGATTCAGGGTCATTGCGTGAACAAATTTCACCTTCTGGTTTGTAGTAAATCAGAACACGACGACGAATTTCGTCTTCAATTTGGAATTGGACTTTACGACCATCGATGCGAAGCTCATCACCTGGTTCAATGCGTTCACCCACTTGGGCAACACGTCCGTTGATACTAACACGACCAGCGGCAATGACTTCTTCCATATAACGGCGAGAACCCAAACCAACGCGTGCAAGTACCTTTTGTAATTTTTCACTCATGACAGCATAACCTTAGAAATTATCATCAACAGTTCACCTATCTATGACTTCGGTGCGTGAGCATCGAGTACCATAAAAGCTTCCTTGGCATCCTGCAGGGGAGGCAATTGACCTAAAGACGCCAGGCCAAAAGCATTTAAGAATTGTGGCGTTGTAACTAACAACGCGGGTTTTCCCGGTAGTTCTCTAAAACCGGACTCTTTAATCCAGTTCCAGTCAAACAACGATCTCAGTATCTGACTATTATTTGAAACTCCACGAATTTGTTCAATATCTGCTCGGGTTACTGGTTGATGGTAAGCAATCACAGCAATGGTTTCGAGCATGGTTGGCGATAAGCGAGTTGGTCGCTCTGGCCAAACTTGGGTAATGATATTACGATATTTAGCACGAACCTGAAAACGGAAACCTTGTGCTGTTTCCACCAGTTCGATCGATCTGCCATGTTGTAGCATAGCAAGTTGTTGCAAGAATTGACGCAATTCTTGTTTAGAATATAGATTCTGGAACGCTTCTTTTAAACGTGCAAGTGAAACTGCTGCTTCACTTGCAAAAATAATTGCTTCCAGTTGCATCAAAACTTCATGTTGGTTATCAGCGACAGATAAAGGAGAAGCTTGATGATCAATCATGCGAGTACTCCTTGAATCGCAAGTGGCGCTTCAATACCTGTCGCAATAATATTCACTTTTTGTTGACGGGTCAGTTCTAAAATGGCCATAAAGGTGACCACCATCCCCATACGTCCCTGACTCGGTTTCAATAAGGCTTGAAAATGTAGAATTTCACCGGAGCCTAAACGATTTTCAATAAAGGCAATCCGTTCTTCAAGCAGTACCGGTTCTTGTAAAATTTGATGGGTCATCGGTTCTGGTCGGTTAAACACGCAAAATAAAGCATCACGTAAAAGACCAATATTATAGCCTTCATTATTCTGTGCAATCTGACCTAAACTGACATTGGTGGGGAAGGTATCGCGTTCTAAAACGGGCATTTGCCCCAGACGTTCAGCTGCCTGTTTTACCCGTAAATAAGTTTCCAGACGATCAATGAGTTGTTGTTTTGGATCTTTTTCAATCACAATGGATGTATTTGCTTTGGGTAGCAGCAAGCGTGATTTAAGATCGGCCAATAACGCCGCCATCACCATATAGTCAGCTGTTAATTCAATATTGAGTGACTTCATTGCATCCATATAGGACAAATACTGGGCTGCAATCGGCGCAATATCTAGTTGTAATAAGTTAAAACCGCTTTTTTGAATCAGATAAATCAGAAAGTCGAGTGGTCCTTCGAAATGCTCTAATAGAATTTCAAATGCTGCAGGAGGAATATACAAATCCTCTGGAATAGATTCTTGCCACTCATCCAAAACACGGATGGGTGAAGCTTGCTCCATAGGATTATGGATCGGTTGATTCATTACAGTTATAGGCCACGCGAATTTTCAAAGGCATGAAGATGCTATTTCAGATCAGCTTTCAGGATAGGTGCTGTGTGAAGAGAAAAAGCACATAATTAATCTGCGTAGTCTAAAGGAAAATGACCTTCAAATAAATTACAAAAGCTAACAAATGACAAAAAAACCTAAAATAAATAGGGATTTTTTATTGAAGGGAAAATAATGTAATTGATGTCATTGTTAAATATGTATTTTTTACTGGTATAAAACAAATTTTTTACGCAATATAAAATTAAGAAACTGGGGTGTGATCAAAGATGAAAAATTATCAAAAAGTACAAGAAAATGAATAGGGTCAAATTATCGGTATACCTGTGTCCACTTCTTTAGTAGTGCATCTTTTAGCAAAAAATCTATATGGGATAGGGTCACATTACATGATTTTTCTGTAACTACACTCAATGAAGAGCATTTTCAGCAAATTTGGCAATGTGTAAATATGGAAGTGGATCGCAGTTGTTGGACCTATTTGCCTGATTCAGGCTTTAAAACTGAAGATGAATTACGAATCGCTCTAGGCAATTGTTTTGGCTTTAAGGGAAGCATCCATTATTTAATTAAAGTTAATGCTAGGGTGGCGGGATGGGTGAGGGTTAATTAATCAATCTCCTGCGGATCAGGTCATAGAAATGGGTAATGTTTATTTTTCGCATCAAATGAAACAGTCTACCGCCTCGACCGAAGTGATCTATTTATTATTGCAAGCATGTTTTGAGCAAGGCTTTCGCCGGGTTGAGTGGAAATGCGATGAATTGAATCAACCGTCAAAACGTGCGGCTGCACGGTTTGGATTTCAGTATGAAGGAACCTTTCGTCAACACCGTATAGTAAAAGGTCGAAACCGCAATACGGCATGGTTTTCAATATTAGATGAAGAATGGATCAATCTTCAAGAAGCTTATCAGAATGAGTTCGAGCTAAATAATCTTGATGCAGAGGGAGAACAGAAAAAAGTGTTTAACTAACTTACAAACTCAATAAAAAAAATAACATAACAATAGGTTTTGTCATTAAGTAAAATAAAAAAGAGTGATACGGTTGGCATAATAATAATTTTTTGATAAGTATAAGTAGACTGAGAATGAATATTAAATTTGTGATTACAGGTGTATTTATCATTGCAGTGTTATTTGGAGGGATTGAACTGTATTGGAAGCATAAGTTTCAGCAGCAAGTGCGTGAGACATTAAAAAATATCCGTATGGATGATACGATGCGCCAGCAAATGAAGAGTACAGGATTGCCGATCAATGATGGGGATATCTTAAATCACTATCCCAATATTATTACTTATATGTATTTGACAGAATTTAATGGTAAACAAGTTCCGGATCCTATAAAAAACAGTGTCAATCAGCTCGGCTGTTCAATTCTGGAGAAGTTAAAAGGACAGAAACCGGATATGGTAGATGCTTATTTAACGGTCTATAAAGACGATAACGTGACGGCAACTTATATTATTCAGAATAAATTTAGACAAGAAATTTATCAGACCAAGCAAACTCTTACTGAATGTCCAAATTTCAATCAAGCTGTATAAACCAATGCAATCACATTTACAGAGACATCTGAATATCGCTCGTCTCTGAGAAAACGTTGACATGCAATAAAAAAATGGAAGAGTGGCGCTTGATTTATTCTGTATTCAAGGATGCAGAATAAAGGGCTTATTCAAAAGCGCTTACATCTCCGACACCACGACGGATCACTTCCGGATGCTCACCGGATAAATCAACAATACTGGTGGTATTTAAAATTCCTAGACCTCCATCCACAAACACATCAATCCGTTTACCCAGTTCCATTTCAATATCATATGGATCATCTAAAGGCTCTGTATGATTGGGAAGAATCAGCGTACTGGTCAACAGGGGTTCATCCAATTCCTTCAATAACATTCGACAAATCGGATTACTCGGAATACGCAGTCCGATGGTTTTCTTTTTTGGATGCATCAGTCGTTTGGGGACTTCACTGGTTGCAGGTAATATAAAGGTGGTTACAGCAGGGGTATTATTTTTCAGCAACCGATACATGGCATTGTCCACCTTGGCATAGGTGGCAATATCGGATAAATCACAACACAGAATGGCATATTGATGCTTCGGTCCTAAGCCACGAATTTGTGCAATACGCTCCATGGCATTTTTATTGCCGATTTGGCAACCAATTGCATATGCGGCATCGGTCGGGTAGACCACCACGTCACCGGCTCGGATACGTTCTACCGCCTGAGTGATTAAACGGGGTTGAGGATTATCAGGATGTACTCTTAAATGAAGCATATTTATTTTCTCCCGACTTGTTTTTAGACATTATCTGTTGATTTTACAAAGTCTTGCAATCATGCTTTGATGCGTTTATGTAATTCAATCCAGAATTTCGCGTTGAAACTCATCACTTTGTAATGTTTTGCCACCTCTAACACAGGCACAGATACACTGAATAAAGCGTGCTGCATCGCGGGGAAGTTGGGCTTCGCCATTAAAATATTGCTGAACTTGGGCATATACATTGTCTTTAAAAGTTGCGCCATCACCGCTATCACCGGTTAAATTATCTAAAGATACGCGGAATTTTCGATCGAAAGCTTGAGAGAATAACCATTCAATGGCTTGCGGTTTAATTTCCACCTGTTCAAATAATGCTTGTTGATCAGCAGTTCGACCATCCGGGGCATACCAATAGCCCAAGTCTGCCACTAAGCGTCTTTGCTCGCCGGCAATGCTCCAGTGGCTGATCTCGTGTAACGCACTATTAAAGAAACCATGCGCAAACTGAATGCGGGCAGGGATGTCTTTATTCGCTGGAAAATATTCAGGTTCAAAATCACCACGAACAAGCGTCACATTTAGGTGGGAAAACCAGTGATTAAAGTGTAGTATAAGCCAATCTACTTGTTGAACTTCTGTTTGCAAATTAGCCCACGGTGAAAGTTGCACATGGTCTAAAAAAACCGCGGAATCTGAGGTTGAATGAGTGGTAAACCGTAATGAAGTAGTGACTTCAGGTTGCGGCTGCAACTGATGCATGACTTGTATTACCCAAATGATCTGTCTAAATAAGTACAAAATTGTATCTTAATCTTTGACAGAGTACCCATGAATTTGTAGAATTGCCGCCTTAATTATGTCAGCAAATACCTTTCCGGCACAGATTGAGCCGTTTAAATGGGCTGAACAAGGCTTTACATGGTCAGGTACCCTGCCATTGTCTCGCTTTGTTCGTATTTCCCGTGAAGCTGTTGGATCAATTGATCATCAATTGATTAACATAGACTGTAAGCTATCAATGGATGCGTATCATCGTATCGTATGGTTAGATGGTCATGTTGAAACGAAAGTTCCAATGGAATGTCAACGTTGTTTGAATACCGTTGAAATTCCTCTCGTTTCAGACTTTCATTTAGCGCTTGTGGATGATGAATCACTGATAGAGCGCTTGGATGAGGATGCTGATTTCATCGTCCTAGGTGAGAGTGAAGCAACGACCAAAGGTAGCTTTGATGCACCTGCGACAGCTGATTTACTCGCACTGATAGAAGATGAATTGTTATTGTTGATGCCTTTGTCTCCTAGACATGACGTTTGTGAGCATAAGCATCAACCTGCTGCTGATGACATTGCCGAAGAAAAACGGGATAATCCGTTTGGTGTTTTGGCAGGTTTGAAGGGCAAACTTAACTAATTTTTGTGTTATACTGTAAAGTATAAGACAACTGAATTTGTTCTGATCCATTTTTCGATCTTTGTAAGGAGCCATCATGGCCGTTCAGCAAAACCGTAAAAGTCGCTCTCGCCGTGACATGCGCCGTTCACATGACGCTTTAACCGAGAATGCATTAACTGTAGACCAAACATCTGGTGAAATTCACCGTCGTCACCACGTGACTAAAGATGGCATCTACCGTGGTCGTCAATTATTCGCTAAAGCAGCTGCTGCTGAATAATTGGTGATATTAAGCGTCAAGCTTAGTAGAAAAAATGGGAGCGAAAGCTCCCTTTTTTTGTTGCCGTTTTTTGTTGTATTTGGCAATTACCAAAACAAAAATTAAGTGTTAAATTTCGCTTCGTAAAAGAGCTTAGACTCATGAAAGGATTTTGATATGTCTGCTAAACGACTCGAGCAAGCAGCTCAAGCGATAAAAACTGCATTTGTTTTTCCTGGTCAAGGTTCACAGAAAGTTGGCATGTTAGCTGAACTTGCAGAACAGTTTAGTGGTGTGACCGACACTTTTGCCGAAGCTTCAGAAGCGATTGGTTTTGATTTATGGCACATTGCCCAAAGTGGTGAAGGGTTAAACCAAACAGAATTTACACAGCCTGTATTGCTGACTGCAAGTATTGCCTTGTGGCGTGTGTGGTTGGAATTGGGTGGTGTTGCACCAAAATATCTTGCAGGTCACTCATTGGGTGAATATAGCGCATTGGTTGCAGCTGGAGCGATGAGTTTAGGCGATGCCGTTAAACTGGTACATTTACGCGGTAAACTTATGCAAGAAGCTGTTCCACAAGGACAGGGTGCGATGGCCGCTATTTTGGGCCTCGAAGATGCCAAGGTGATTGAGCTTTGTGAGCAAGTCAATGCACAGGCGAACGGTTCAGTAGAAGCCGCAAATTACAATGCACAAGGTCAAGTGGTCATTGCTGGTGATAAAGCAGCAGTAGAAGCGGTAATGGCTGCGGCAAAAGAACAGTCAGGTAAAGCGATTGCCTTACCGGTCTCTGTTCCATCACATTGTTCACTGATGAAACCTGCTGCGGAAAAGTTTGCGGCAGCTTTGGAACAAACTGCCATTGAGCTACCTGACCTTCCTGTAATACAAAATGTGAACGCAGAAATCGCAACTGATGTGGCAGGCTTGCGTCAGGCATTGACTGCACAATTGTATCAATCAGTGCAATGGACCAAGACCATGCAGTACCTGCAAGATCAAGGTGTAGAGTATGTGGTTGAATGTGGTCCGGGTAATGTCCTTGCCAATCTTGCAAAGCGTTTGCCAAATATTAAAAAAGCATTTCCACTGGACAGTAATAGCCGTCTAGAAGATGCATTAAATGCCATTTTAGTGGCTGAAGGGAAAATTGCATGACACAAGAACGTAAAGTCGCCTTGGTAACAGGTGCGAGCAGAGGGATTGGAGCAGCCATCGCTCAGCAATTAATTCAAGACGGTTATTTTGTCGTTGGTACGGCAACTTCCGAAGCAGGCGCAGAAAAATTATCTGCAAGTTTTGCTGAAAATGGGGCCGGTGCGATGCTTGATGTACGAGATGCTGCTGCCATTGATGCCTTAGTTACAGATATTGAACAAAAATATGGTCCTGTTTTGGCACTCGTCAATAATGCCGGAATTACCAAAGATAATTTGTTACTACGTATGTCTGAAGATGACTGGGATGACATTCTCAATATTCATCTGAAAGCCGTATATCGTCTATCTAAGCGTGTTTTAAAAGGCATGACCAAAGCACGTTTTGGACGCATTATTAATATCAGTTCTGTCGTTGCCCACTTTGCAAATCCGGGACAAGCCAACTATTCTGCTGCAAAAGCAGGTATAGAAGCGTTTGGCCGTAGCCTTGCAAAAGAAATGGGTAGTCGCCAAATTACTGTGAACGCTGTTGCACCAGGTTTTATTGCAACAGAAATGACAGAACAGTTAAGTGAAGAAATTCGTAAGAAAATGAGTGAACAAGTGGCATTGAACCGTTTAGGGGATCCACAAGATATCGCAAATGCAGTGAGCTTTCTGGCTAGCGAGAAAGCGAATTACATTACTGGTACTGTTTTACATGTGAATGGCGGTCTATACATGAGCTAATTAGCTGATGTATAAACTTTCAAAAAATTAGATATTCAATTAAACTAACGGCATTAAAAACGCCACAAGCAATGAGGAGAATTCCTGTGAGCGATATCGAACTACGTATCAAACAAGCGGTTGCAGAACAACTTGGTCTTAAAGCTGAAGAGATTAAAAACGAAGCATCTTTTATGGATGACTTAGGTGCTGACTCTTTGGACTTAGTTGAGCTTGTTATGTCTTTCGAAAATGATTTTGACATCACTATCCCTGATGAAGATTCTAACGAAATCACAACTGTTCAATCAGCTATTGACTATGTTTCTAAGAAACTAGGTTAATTGTTGTTTCAGCTTTGCTGAAAATGAAAGCCACCTTTTAGGTGGCTTTTTTAATGAAAAATTAAAATGCTTGTTGGGTCTTTTATTACATACCGTTACCTTTACATGACCAAAGAGCATCTTTTTGAAGCAGAATTTTAGGTATAAAAATAGAACACTATTTTTAATAGCATAAATAACAAGATGGAGAACTAAAATGGGTCTTTTTGATTTTATAAAAGGTATTGGTAAAAAAAATACTGCACCAGCAGAACCACAGGCAACTCCAGCAGCTTCAACTACTCCAGCAGAGCCCTCTGCACAAGAAATCGCAAATAAACTACTCGGACATATCAAGGCTTTGGGCTTACCTATAACCGGTTTATCTGTGAGTTATAACAGCACTTCTGATCTGGCGACCCTTAAAGGGCAAGTGCAAAGCCAGGCAGACCGTGAAAAAATTGTATTGGCGGTAGGGAATGTGGATCATGTCGCAAAAGTTGATGATCAGATGACTGTTGCGACGCCTGAACCTGCAAGTAAGTTTTATACAGTTAAATCGGGCGATACCCTGTCTAAAATTTCAAAGGCATATTATGGTGATACCAATCAATATAACAAAATTTTTGAAGCTAACCGTCCATTGTTAAAAGACGCTGATGATATTTATCCAGGACAAGTACTTCGTATTCCTGCTTAAGTAGAGAATAATAAAAAAAGGCGCTATGAGCGCCTTTTTTTATTAAAATTTGTGCTGTAATTTTCTTCTGGCAAGTTGTTCTCTGCCTAGAAAGAATTTAGGATTTAAATAATAATGCTGCATTAAAATCTGGATCAGTTGTTGTCGGTTGTCTTTGTTTAACATATTCAGATCAAGATGTGCCATTTTATATTTCTTTCGAAACTCAGGTTTTAAAATAAAACCGATAGAGCACTTTTTTTGGTCTAATGCCTTTGTTGTGAGCGGCTTAAGCACACGATACCTTGAGGCATGCGAGGAATAAAGCTGGGCTTTGAACAACATATTATGCTGCACCATGTTATTGAGCTTTATTCCCATACTTTGTATGGAGATAGTCTGGCGGCTAACTACAAGTTTTATGTTCATGGCAATACAAGCCAGCAGAATGATCAGTATCACTAATAACCAACCCGACAGGGGTTGATGTAATAAATACTGAATCAGACTACTAAGATCTTGAACCCTATTGAAGCTACTGAGTGAGTGCTGTGCTAAAACAATAAATAGCGCAGGGATGAAGATCAGCCCAATAAAATAACGCGGCAGATAGTGACATTGAAATAGTGGATCTTCAGTTGCTATGTCCATGAACCATCACCTTTCAAGAAAAGTATAGGTAGGAATCGCCATTTCTAGCGCACTGACTGTTCTATTACCAGACAGTGAGTGTTGGGGGGGTGTTATAAATTTGACTCCAATTAAATTGCATATTAATTTTTTGATGCTTGTTTTAGCATCTTCTTTTCTTACATTTTTTCTTTTATTCGTCTTTGTTGTATTCATCTATTTTAAGTTTTTGGTTTGACTTGGGTTTAGCTATTTTTGTTGTAGATTTGAGTATGAAAGTAAATCTTGTTAGGCAATTTTTTAGATTCAAATTTTTACTTTTTCTTGTTTTTATAAAATTTTATTCTCTATATTTTACTGCAACGTGGATTTGATATTGATGAGATAGACTCAGTTTATTTGATTATTTAGGCACAATTCTTGCTGTTTGTTATTAAATTTATTTTAATGAATGGTAAAAATGAGCTATCAAATTCATCGATGTACAGGAAATTCAGCAGCTGAGTATATAATTTTAGCTTCAGGTTTGGGGGGGCATGGCAGTTTCTGGAAACCTCAAATTGCAGCTTTAACAGAACATTTTCATGTTCTAACTTATGACCAGGAAGGTTGTCATGCCGCTTCAGCTCTTCTGCCAGATAAGTATTCAATTACTAGTCTGGCATTGCAGTTACTGGAAATTATAAAATTAGAAAAAATTCAGTGTTTTCATTTTATTGGACATGCGATTGGCGCGTTTATTGGTGCAGAACTGGCTATATTAATAATGTCATCTGAAATAAAACTATTAAGTTTGACTTGTATTAACTCCTGGGATGAACTCGATCCGCATACCCAAAAATGCTTCGAAGCACGAGTTCATTTATTAAAATCCGCAGGTGCTGAAGCCTATGTGCGAGCACAGGGGCTATTTCTATATCCACCCGCCTGGATTTCAAAAAATCATCAGCATTTAAATACGCTGGAAAATATTCAGCTTGAAGATTTCCCACCGGTTCAAAATGTACTGAAACGTATTCAAGCTGTTCAACAATTTAAAATCAACAATCAGCATATACAAGCATTGCTGCATAGCCAACTGCATTTCATTGCCAATCAGGATGACTTTTTAGTGCCAGTCCACAAGTCGAGTGATCTACAACAGCGACTCGGTCATGGGCAACTCAGTGTGCTTGTTACAGGGGCACATGCATCTACAGTTACACAGCCAGAGTTATTAAACAAAACCATGCTGCAATTTTTTCACAATCATTTTTTAAAAGTGGTTTCATTCTCGAATTAAGCAGGCTTATTTATAGCAATAACCGGTAAATTTTTTATCAAACCGTGATTTTAAGATCACGGTTTTTTATTAATTTTTACCTAGAAAATTCCAGCATTACTCAAAAATTAATTTATCAAATTTTTAAGATTATGCATTTTTTTGGAGCCCTTATCGCTATAACAGTGCACATGCTTTATTGATTATTTTACTGTTTGTTAAAATAATATATTTATAAAATATTGAAAAATATAAATTAAATATAGTTGGCATAGCATTTGCTAAATATTAATTATAAAAAATCAAGTTGAATGCTTGAAGCATATTTATAACCAAATGGTAAAAATGAGGTGTTAATAATGAAAATAGGTGTCTTTTGTCCAATCGGAAATAATGGCTGGTTGCTGTCTGAAAATGCACCGCAATATAAACCTAGTTTTGAAATGAACAAGCAAATTGTGCAACGTGCAGAACATTATGGTTTTGACTTTGCACTCTCGATGATCAAGCTACGTGGCTTTGGCGGGAAAACCGAATTTTGGGACCATAACCTCGAAACATTTACCTTAATGGCGGGTCTTGCTGCGGTGACCAGCAAAATTAAAATTTATGCCACAGCGGCAACTTTGGTTATGCCGCCTGCAATTGTGGCACGCATGGCTTCCACCATTGACTCCATTTCCAATGGTCGTTTCGGTCTGAATGTGGTGACTGGCTGGCAAGCACCTGAATATAAACAAATGGGCATGTGGCCGGGTGATGAATACTTTGCGAAACGTTATGACTATTTATCTGAATATGTCGAAATTTTACGTGAGCTTTGGGCGACTGGACAATCGGACTTTAAAGGCGAACATTTCCAAATGGATGATTGCCGCGTAAGTCCAGTTCCACAAGCCGATATGAAAATCATTTGTGCAGGGCAGTCCGATACGGGGCTAGAGTTTTCGGCTAAATATGCAGACTACAACTTTGTCTTTGGTAAAGGTCTAAATACACCTAAGGCTTATGCAGATATTAATGATCGCTTAAAGGTACATACCGATAAAACCGGCCGTGATGTGCAAACTTATGTGTTGTTCATGGTCATTGCGGCAGAGACCGATGAAGAGGCTTTTGCAAAATGGCAAAGCTATAACGATGGGGCAGATGTCGAGGCGATTAACTGGCTGATGAACCAAGGCGGTAAAGATACCAAATCTGGTGCAGATACCAATATTCGTCAAATGGCATCCAGTGTGTCACCCGTCAATATCAATATGGGCACCCTTGTGGGGTCTTTTGAAAATGTCGCAAAAATGCTGGATGAAATTGGTGAAATCGAAGGAACTGAAGGCATTCTTTTAACTTTTGATGATTTTATTCAAGGCGTAGAAGATTTCGGGCAAAAAATTCAACCGCTCATGAAATGTCGTGAGCATATTGTAGTTGAAGGTGAAGCAACTCAAGTTTCAGTCTTGGAGAAGTCAGCATGAATACCAATAAATCTTTAGAAAATGTGGTTTGTGCAGGATTTACTCAAGCCGCTGGCACTGGAAAAGTGTTAAAGGCAGAACCTGAAGCGATTCAACTGGCAGCTGAGCAAACCGCTTTAATCGTGATTGATATGCAAAATGCCTATACCTCAAAAGGCGGCTATTTAGACTTGGCAGGTTTTGATGTTTCAAAAAACAAGCCTGTAGTGGAGAACATAAAAAAAGCAGTCGATGCCGCGCATGCTTCAAACATTCAAGTGATTTATTTCAAAAATGGCTGGGATGATCAATATGTCGAAGCGGGTGGTATCAATTCCCCGAATTTTCATAAATCCAATGCCTTAAAAACTATGCGTAAGCATCCTGAATTACATGGGAAATTACTCGCGAAAGGTGGCTGGGACTTTGAGCTGATTGATGAACTTAAACCTTTGGCCCAAGACATTGTGATTGAAAAACCCCGTTATAGCGGTTTCTTTAATACCGCTTTGGACAGCATGCTCCGCAGCAAAGGCATTCGTAATCTGGTTTTTGTCGGGATTGCCACCAATGTTTGTGTGGAATCGACGTTAAGAGATGGCTTTTTTCTTGAGTATTTTGGTGTTGCACTGGACGATGCCTGTTATCAGGCAGGGCCGAGGGAAGCGCATGCAGCCAGTTTATATAATATTAAAACCTTTTTTGGCTGGGTATCCGATACGCAGAACTTTGTCGAAACCTTTCAATCAAAATCACAAATCTTAGAAAAATCAGCTTAAGTCGTTATAGGGGAAAACACATGCCTAAAGAAATTATTTTACCAGCAGGCACCGGTAAGCCACTTGCACCGTATGTTCCTGCCACCAAAGCGGACAATATTGTTTATGTGTCGGGCACTTTGGCCTTTGACGAAAATAACAATGTCGTACATGTAGGGGATGCAGCCGCACAAACCCGTCATATTTTGGAAACCATCAAAAAAGTCATTGAAACTGCGGGTGGGACGATGGATGACGTGACCTTTAATCATGTCTTCGTTAAAGACTGGGCCGATTATGCCGCCATTAATACAGTCTATGCGGAGTATTTTTCGGGGGATAAACCGGCACGTTATTGCGTACAAACGGGCCTGGTGAAACCGGATGCTTTAGTTGAAATTGCATCTATCGCGCATGTTTAAATTAAGAAACTTCTCAAAAAAGATGTAATTTTGATATCAATAAAGGACAAAACTGAAATTCAAATTGAATAATGAACAGTTGAATTTCAGTGATGGAGGTGGTGATGAACAGCAAAATCATATCGGTTCAATCGACAAAAGATTTAGTACAACATGCGCAAAGTTTTCAAATGACGGCTCATGAAGCGCATACAGAAATTGATCAGGCAACTTTTAGACAGGGCATGTCCAATTTGGGTGCAGCGGTCAATGTGATTACCACAGATGGTGCAGCAGGTCAGGCAGGTTTTACCGCTTCTGCAGTGTGTAGTGTCACCGATTCACCGCCGACTGTGTTGGTTTGTTTAAACCGTTCGGCCTCAGTATTTGAAACCTTTAAATGCAATCAGGTGCTTTGCGTAAATACCCTCGCTGCACATCATGCTGAATTATCAAATATCTTTGGTGGAAAAACGCCCATGTCGGAACGATTCTTGCGTGGAAAATGGTCGACATTGCTCACACAGGCACCAGTTTTAGAGGATGCACTGGTGTCATTTGATTGTGAGGTGGTACAAAGCATGTCAGTCGGCAGTCATGATGTACTGATTTGTCAGGTCAAAGCCATGAAACAAAATCAAGGTATGAATGCATTGATGTATTTCAATCGTGCATATTGCGAGCCACAACCTATGAACTAATCCAACATTCCTAATTGAGGGGAGGGGAAACCCATGCAAAAAAAAGAATCGTGGTTTCCGGAATTTAAGCCTTATCAAGGCAATTTAGATACAACACCTGTGCAAATAGATGAATATTTACCTGCGGGGAAAAGTATTGTTTTAGGACTGCAACATGCTTTTGCCATGTTTGGCGCAACGGTGCTTGCACCTTTGTTGATGGGTTTCGATCCGAACTTGACCATTTTAATTACCGGTATTGGGACCATTTTATTTTTTCTGATTACCGGCGGCCGCATGCCGAGTTATCTGGGGTCGAGCTTTGCTTTTATTGGTGCAGTTGCTGCAGCAACCGGTTATGCCGGTGCAGGATCTAATCCTAATCTTGCCTTGGCACTTGGCGGAACTATGGTCTGTGGCTTGATTTATGCCGGTATTGGTTTAATTGTCATGAAAACCGGTACCCGCTGGATTGAAAAGCTGATGCCACCGATTGTGACGGGCGCAATTGTCATGATCATTGGTTTGAATCTCGCGCCAGTGACCATTAAAAGTGTATCTGCTAGTTCATTCGATACATGGATGGCAGTGGTCACCATTATCTGTATCAGCGTAGTGGCAGTGTTTACTCGTGGGATGGTGCGACGTTTATTGCTTCTACTCGGTCTTGTAGCTGCCTATTTCATTTATTTCCTAATGACCAATGTCATGGGTTTCGGTACACCGATTAATTTTAGCATTATTTCAGACGCGGCCTGGATTGGTTTGCCGACTTTGCATAGTCCTGTTTTTAACGCCAATGCCATTTTATTGATTGCACCTGTCGCACTGATTTTAGTGGCTGAAAACTTGGGTCACTTTAAAGCGGTATCGGGGATGACCGGCAAAAACTTGGACCCATATATGGGCCGTGCATTCTTTGCAGATGGTGTATGTACTTCAATGTCAGCATCGGTTGGTGGTACAGGTATGACCACGTATGCAGAAAATATTGGCGTGATGGCGGTAACTAAAGTTTATTCAACTACAGTATTTGTCATTGCTGGTGTGTTCGCGATTTTACTCGGTCTTTCACCTAAATTTGGTGCCGTGATTAGTACCATTCCTGTGGCATTATTGGGCGGTGCATCCATTATGGTATTTGGTTTAATTACTGTGGCTGGCGCAAAAATCTGGATCGATAACAAAATAGATTTCAGCAAAAACAGCACCTTAATTATTGCTGCGGTGAGCCTGATTATGGGAGCGGGTAACTTTAGCTTGAAAATTGGCATCTTCGATTTAGGCGGTATTGGTACTGCAACTTTAGCGGCGATTGCCCTGAATCTATTTTTGAATCGTGGTGAAGATGCAACCAGTCCAGCCTGTGTAGATACCGAAAATTCAGTTACACCAGTCACACATCCATAGGAGTTCATTTTGAGTCAGACAATTGCATTTATTGGACTCGGGGCAATGGGATGGCATATGGCTTCCCATCTTCCTAAACTTGGACATGAAGTCTGGGTCTGGAACAGAACCCAGTCCAGGGCAGATCATCATTCAATTAGCTTTCAAACCCAATCTGTCAATATAGAAAAAGCAGTGCAAGCAGATTATATATTTTCATGTTTACCGACCAGTGCGGATGTAGAGCAATTGATTGCAGCGCATCCACCCAAGTCAGGTAGTATCTGGATTGATTGCACCAGTGGTGTTCCACAATCCGCACAACAGTTAAATCAAGCCTTAAAAAAAATAGGGGTTGAATATCTGGATGCACCGGTTTCAGGTCAGACCATCGGCGCTGAAAAAGGCACCTTAACCGTGATGATTGGTGGTGATGTAGCTGCTTTTGACAAAGCCCGACCGATCATTGCTGCATTTTCAGGTCTCATTGAATATGTCGGCGAAAGCGGTTCTGGTTTTGCGGTGAAAGCGATTAACAATACCTTGATGGCCACCCACTTATGGGCGTTGGCAGAAGGTCTCACTGTATTGAAATCTAAGGGCGTGGATTTATCAGCAGCTTTGAACTGTATTAATCATTCCAGTGGTAAAAGCAGTATGTCTGAAAATATTATGGCGCAGCGGGTACTCAGTCGAAGTTTTGATAAAACCTTTGCGCTGGATTTGTTGCAAAAAGATATTGGCATTGCTGTAGAGTTGATTCAGCAAGAGTCATTGCGGCTTCCAAGTATGCATTTAATTCAGCAGCAATTTGCTTTAATTGAGAAGGAATCCGCGAGTCAGTTAGATTTTTCTGCTGCTGTACAAGGTTTGGAAAAGATCAATCAAATCGAGTTGCGATAAATCTGTCACACCTCAGCTTAAACTCTCTATTAAAAAACTCGGATTAAAAAGTCCGGGTTTTTTATTTGAAGTGCTTTTGGCATGAAGTTAGTGAACTGCTCTGTTTTATAAAGTGACATAACAAAAATTATATGTACTGACAGTGGGATATTCTCCGAATAAGCTGCCTCTCGATACCTGTTTTAAATTCGAACAATTAAACCTATAATTTAAAAAGATAATATAAAGAAAACTAAGGGTATATATGAAAGGGCAGATATTAGATTTTTCCATTCAGACCAATTCGGGAGTGATCAGCGGCGATGATCAAAACCGCTATCAGTTTTCTGGGGCACAGTGGCATGGGCAAATTCCACCTGGCCGAGGTCAAAAAGTTGATTTTACCGTGGATGGAACTGGTCAGGCCAATGACATTTATATCCTCAGTTCACCGTCAGTATTTCCTACGCAAGTGGGCGAGAAAAACAGGATTATTGCTGCAATCTTGGCCTTTTTCCTTGGCGGCTTTGGTATTCATAAATTTTATTTGGGGCAAATCGGCTGGGGAATTGTTTATCTCATTTTCTGCTGGACCTTTATTCCGGCAATCGTCGCTTTCATCGAGTTCATTATTTATTTGTGTACCTCAGATGAAGATTTTTCCCGGAAATACGGCTAAATGATTAGGGTTTGTTGACATTTCAGCCATAACCCTACGGGACAGAGACATTTTTTTGCCGCTACTGCGTTATGTCTTATTCATTTAGAATAGCTAAATCTTATAAGTCATGCCTTGTATCGTCTAAAAAATGTCCTCTGTCGCAAGCATCTGTGAAATGTCAACAGACCCTATTCAAAAAGGGCGCTATCGCCCTTTTTTTATTTGCTTTATTTAGCAGGTTGTCCCCATTCATTCGTTTCTTGCTTGGTTTCTGTTGCCAGCCAGACAATTAATAAAATGGTACCAATTAGAGGAATAAGCGCAATTAAGAACCACCAACCTGAGCGACCTGTATCATGCAAGCGTCGAACTGCTGCTGCAAGGCTTGGAATAAAGAGTGCCAATGCTACAATTGCATAAAAGACAAATTCAGTGCCGAGTATGCCATCAATGATTTGAGCAACAACTAAAATAATAAATTGAACCAAGGCAAAGAACCAGTATTCTTTACGACGAGCGCGCCCTGTAAAAGTCGCATAATTTTTTAAACATTTAACAAACCAGTCAATCATATTGAATTGTTCTTCAGCTTTATTCTGATCGGAAAGTTTGTCTAACTGATTGGAAATATTTTGTACAGGGTTACTGTGGCCTAATGCTGTAAAGATTTGAATTGCACTACCAGCATTATCGATATCAAAATCCACACGATCGCCACGAGCAGGTTGGCGTTGTCCACGCCATTCTGCACCGGTAAAATTGTAGCGGTTTTGGTCATCGCCACTGATAATGCCGGTGTTGGTCTGGATTGAAAAATCCAAAATACTTCCTTTCATTTTAACCTCTGTGATTTTATGGGTATTAAGTTGTAAATTTAGTGTTGTTATTCACTTTCATAATAGCAGAACAGTTTAAAAATTAAACTGATTATTTATTCATAAGTTGCTGTATTGCTATTGTTTTTTATATTCATTTTATCTTTTGATAAAAAATCCCGCTACAAGAGCGGGATTTTCTGAATCTCGTCACGCGACACATATGTTGTCATTTTCAACCATCTAAATTCAATAACTTAGAAAAATTGCGACTCATAATGACAATGAATTGCGACACAACCAGTGACATTTTAAGGATAAAGCGACACATCTGATGTCATTTCCTGAAAAGTGGTTTGTTGCATACTTTCTTTGAGCTAGAACTAATTGTTGCTATATAGCTAGAAATAATAGTGATAGGTATCTGAACAATTATCGTTGAACGACATATAAGTTGTTATTTTCAAAACGACTAAGCAATACCTTACCTTATCTAACGACATTCGATGCCACTTTTAAACGACACAACAGATGTCATTTTAATTTTTAGTTCTAAAGCATCATATAGTAATTAAATCTTTAAATTGATTAAGTTGATCTTTATTGAAAGGATATTTTGTGGGGCTAATTGAATTTAAGAAAAAAGCTGTTTGGATGACTTTTTTTAAATCAATTTTTGCATCAAGAATTTTATCCTTTATGATTTGTTGGTTAGATATATTTTCTAATGCAATTTGTATCAAACCTAATAATTCTTCAGGATCATATTCCGCATTTTTTAAAAATTCAGAAAAAGTTAATTTTGCTTCTTTAATATCTATCATATTTTTAGAATCTTTATCGTTCATAATGAAATAATTTTCTAAGAGTAGATGCTTTATTGCTAATAATTGTCTTGCTTTCAGCCATTTTTCTCTATCTATAAAATAATCAATTTGTTGCATTTCATGGGAAGCGTCAATTAATATACTATATAGTTCCATAGCTTTAGAAATATTGTTAATATTTAAATTTATAAGTTGATCAAATGTTGCTAATCCAAATTGAAAGACTAACCACAATAATTTATTAGCTTCAGTACTACTATCATATTTTTTACCTAATTTATTATTATCTGGGTATCCAAATTCCACAATCTCACGAAGTGGGTATGTTAATTCCCATAATTCTTTCCAATTATCTACAGCCGAAGATGATAATACCGATGGTGATACAATATAATTTGCAAAGTCACCAGGGATTTCATTGTTTGCATAAATAAATATTTCTGCCCGTTTTCTTAATTGTTTACCTTTATTCTCATTCCAGTCATCAATAGTTAATTTCCACTCATTTATAAATGAAGTACTATCAGGTAGGGGAATAAATTTACTGTTTGCATGAGAAGCAAGAACACATTGATAAGACCAAGGTTCCCAATCAGAATTCTCAATAATACATTCTGGGGTAGTTAGATTTTTTTCAAATATTGTACGTCCAATTTCTTCAATCAAGTTGTAATCAATAAAAGAGGATGTATGTATATCATTTATATACTTTGTTCCTCTTGATAATAATTGTCTCATTAGCCAAGTCGACCATCGAGCAAATAATGAAGAAGCATCTTCTCTATAAGATAATATTGTTGTTATCTCTTTGATTAAATTAATACTATGCTTTTTAATTTGTTGTTCTTGCTCTTTTCTTTGATTCTCTGTGAAAGACACGTTAGGGGAATATCTTTCGGATTTTAATAATTGATCACGTGCAACAACTAATGCTAAAGGTAGAAGGTAAGATCCATTCCACTTTGTATTACTATTGAACGCTATGGGTAAAATATTAACTAGCTTTTTCCATTCATTGAAATCTTCATATATACCTGTTGCAAAAAAAGCTGCATCGACAATATATGGATTTTGAATTTCTTGCAGAGTATTAATGAATTTCTCAGGGGAAAGTTTCCATAATACTTGAAATAGAGGATATTCTTCATAGTCCCAAGTTGAATTACCTCTTAAGCCCCACCAAATTTCATCCAGTTTCTTTGTTTCAGATAGGTTCTTCCAATTACTTAGTAGATTGTTACGTTGCTCATTTCTACGATCATATTCTGAACTTAATTCATGGTTGTCTAATGCGAAGATAACTTCTAATGCCACTTTAATATATGCCTCTTCAGCTTTTAAATGAAACTCACTAAAAACTGGTAAGGCTTCAATGAGCCAACAATCTAAATGCCATTTATCATTACTTATTTTTCTAATATTTTTCCATGTTTCAAGTGATGGGCTTTTAAAAAGGGCTTCTGCTCTAACTATCTGTATTAAATTATCGATATTTTCTTCACCTAATTGCATTTCTAGAATGAGATCATAAATTTTAATTTTAAGATCTGATAAATTCGTACAATCGGTGATGATCCAATCTACAATTTTAGTGAATGATACTGGCATTGGATATGGGAGTTTACTTAAAAAATGAGATAGATCTTGTATATGAGAATTTGATGAATTATCTAGAATATCCTGATTAGAATGCGCTTGTTCTTTTACCCAATTTAATTTTGTCATGTTTTACTTCCTAATTGACATTTATTCCAAACTAACTCAAAAAACTCAATAGCACCGTGATCTGAAGCATTCCATCCACGTGTCGCTGCATTTACAGATGAATGAAAACCTCCAACTGTTGCACCAAAATGCCAAAGCTCATTATCAATAATCGCAAATCGATCATGTATATAATTAAAGTTTTTAGTGAGAGTAAAAAGTATTTCTATATTGCAACCATCTCCTTTTTTTGAGTTCAATCTTTCATTATTAATTAGTACTTCAAAATCTTTAAATTTTTCCACAATTTCATTATTAATTTTTTCGTCATTACCATGATTAGTTGTTAGTATTTTTATATCAGATGCAAGCATTTCAGGGTGTATTAGCCAATTAATGATTATATCTATTCGATCATTTTGTGTACCTTTGTCAGGATTTAAAAAATAAGGATCAATTATCCAAATTCGTTCAAATGCATTTGAAATGGCTTTTCCAAATGAATTTAAAGGATGGGCACGTTCATTTATTGAATTTCTTAGTACAATAGCTTCAAGATTTGGAAAACAACTACTATCATTATTAATAGTATTATCAAAACTATATCCTTGCTGAACCGGCCATAAAATTTCTTTTTCAGGAATTTTTCTTTCAGGTTTTGATATATCTTGGACTTCTAAGATATTCTTTCTATTAAGCATGTATGTAATTTCCCTAAAGATGAGATAAGAGATAGCCCCTAAGTTATAAACTCTTATTTTTAGTCTCTAAAGAATTAAGTTGTGATTGAAGATAAAAACTAAAATCTTTTGACTTTTCTGTCATTTTATCTAGTTCTTCGAGAACTTCATCGGGATTTGGTAACTTTATAATCATTGATGCACGTGTTCCCAATGTATTTAATGAGTTGCCTAAAAACCAAACTTCATTGTCAATTACTAAAAAACGATCATGTAAGTCTGGAGATTTTCCTTGAAGGACTTTAACTTCAAAGTGAGAGTTTCCAGATAACTTAAACTTATTAATTTCTTTCTCAAATTTTTTAAATTTAGTCATTAATGAAACTTTTGAGAAATTTGGTTCGTTATTATTTTCTGAATCAGAAGATAATTCAAATGCAAGTCTAGAAGTTAGAATTGTCACATGAACTTGATTATTTGTAATTGCTAACAAATATTGTGGAATCTGTAAGACGCCAAAGTAAGGATCAGCAACAATTATACGTTGCCTTGCATTACCTATACGAGTTCTTAAGAATTTCATTGCTTCTTCACGTGTATTTTTACCAAACCATCGTTGATCGTAATGTGCTGCATCGATTACTTTTTGACGTTGCCGGGCTGCAATACCTACTCTTACATTAATATTTGGAGTGAGTAATTCATCACCAATAACACTTGTATTCTCTCTAGTTATTCTATTGACGGAATATTCTATTGATTTAGATTTTGGTGATTCGCTTATAGGAACAGTAACTTTTCTTGTTTCACTTACTATACCCATAGAAAAATTTACAGATCTTATAAAGCCAGTAGGTGCATGGTAATTTAATACACCATGAATTGGATGGGTAATTATATAACCATACGTACCAGAACAGTTACCTTTTTGAATATCAAGAATGCCATCAGCAGGTATTTCGGCTATTTCAAAGTTTGAAAGTAGATATGCTTGTTCATCAAACATTGCTATTTTAAGTTGGTCAAGACTTTGTCCCACGTGTGGTATAAAACGATAAAATATACGTTCACCTGTTTGTTCACTTGCAGGTATTAGAAAGTTGTCAATTTTCCTTATAATTGGATCTGGTACTATTAGACAAATACTGCCTAAATATTCTTGATAATCTTTTAAATTTACATGCAAACGCCTAGCAATAAATTGTATAGATGAATCATCAAGGAAAAATTCTGATACATTTGATATGTTCCCAAACCGACGATGTACTCTAGCTATTGAATTTCCAACAAAAGGGACAGGGTCACTTTCGCTAGTACGAGTTTTAAATAAACTTTCACCCATAGGAAATCCAAGATTTGGCCATATAGGGTCATCTATTAAATTTGATATCTGGATATCAATACCATCTAAATTCGTTTCAATCTCATTTTGTAGGCTTGGTACTGGTGTTTTTGAATTGAATTGAAGTGAACGATACCAATTGATAGCATCTGTCGCATTTAATATCGTTCTACGAAAACAAATTGTCATATTTGTTTTTTTAATTTTATGTTTTTCAAACCCATCCATTTTTGGAGGTGGGTTGCGGTTTGGTGTTAGGAGAGTAACTGTTGCAAACAATAGTTCTCCTTTTTCACCAGGCATTCTCTGTATGGTTGCTAATCTAATTACTGCCCACTTAAAATCATTTAAAAATGCTGCTGAACTATTGTCCATATTTTACCTGGAATATTTGATTCATATTTTGTTTAATTTGTTTGATACTACTAAAGATTTTTCAGATTGAATAGTCAGTTCATTAATATCTAAGTTATTATAAAATTAGGATATAAAAATTATCATTTTATGGGGTAAAAGTGAGTCAAAAACTAATTCTATTTGGCTTTGATATTTATAGTGAAATGTCATTGGATGAAATCGTACAAGCATTGAAATTTTGCCCAATTACATACGAGATAGAGCAATTAGATTCTCAACATTTCTTTTTTAAAGTTGAAGATTCGTATCAAAAAAATTTAATTCTTAATTTCTTAAATGATTTTAAATTACGTCAAGAGTTGGATAAGCAAATTAGTCCACAACAAAAGTCTTTTGTTGACGCAATTATTTTAGCAAGTATAAGTAAGTAAAATGATTTTTAAAAATGTGGAACTAATGCCATTTAACTTTAAACGAATGGCAGATGATAACTATCTCATAACCAGTGTTACAGGCGATTTTGAGTTTATTTCTCAGGATAATTTAAAAAAAATCATTGCTAAAGATGAATCATTAGATTTGGATCTCTATCTCAAATTGAAATCCAAATTCTTTCTGATTAGTCAAAATGCTATTGGTTCAAAGCGAGCTTTAGCCTCAAGATTACACGCAAAGAAATCAACAATTTTAGAAGGAACTTCATTACACATTATTGTTGTGACAATTCAATGTATGCACTCATGTTCTTACTGCCAAGTCAGTCGCCAACAAGCAGGAGATGAGTTCACTATTTCCAGAAAAGATTTACTCTTGTCCTGCGATACTATCTTTGAAAGTACATCAGATACTTTAACAGTGGAGTTCCAAGGGGGAGATCCTTTAATCAAATATGATTTAGTAAAACTTGCGATTGAATACATTACTGAAAAAAACAAAGAGCACAATAGATCTATTCGTTTTGTAGTAACTACAACATTGCACCAGTTAACCTCTGAAATGTGTTTATTTTTCAAAGAACATCAAGTGGTATTGTCTACAAGTATTGATGGTCTTGCAGACTTACACAATAAAAATAGACCGATTGTTAATCGAGATGCTTATGAAAGAACTATTAAAGGCTTAGAGCTAGCACGTCAAGAATTAGGCCAAGACTCAGTTTCTGCATTAATGACGACTACACGTAAAAGCTTGAATTATCCTAATGAGATTGTAGATGCATATGTTCAATTAGGATTTAAGGATATTTTTATTCGTGGTTTGAGTGATTATGGATTTGCTAAGAAGAACTCAAAGCGACTTGCCCCAACTCATGCTGAGTTCTTAGATTTTTATGAGAAAGCATTAGAGCGTGTTATTTATTGGAATGATAGAGGATATGCATTAATAGAAGTCCATTCAGCGATCTTATTAAATAAAATCCTTTCCCCATTTGATCAAGGTTATATTGATCTTCAAAGCCCATCAGGCGCTGGACTGGGGTGTATTGTCTATAACTATGATGGATACGTATACCCCAGTGATGAATCTCGTATGCTAAAAGAAACTGGAGATACTTCCTTACGCTTGGGTAAAATTGGTGAACCTTTATCTCAATTGTTAAGCTCTAATCTACAAAGAAATATCATTACTTCAAGTTTGAATTTTAATGATCCAAGTTGTAGTCAATGTGCTTATCTACCGTATTGTGGGCCTGATCCTATCAGTGCTTATAACGAATTCAAAACGATGACTCCACCAACACATTTAACCAGTCATTGTAAGCGTTACATGGGTTTGTTCGATTTGATATTTAAAAAGTACCAAAATTCTGACAAGTTTAGAAAGTTAGCAAACCAATGGGCCTTTAGTAAGTAGATAAGATGAGAAAAATAAAGCTAGACTCAGTGACAAAACATACTCCACAAATCTTTAGGGTACTTAATCTCGATAACTTGGATGTAGAGTGGTTGCCTAATCAATCTATTTTAGTGCCAGTTACTAGTGTTCAGGAAGTTGAAATTTTTGATCGATATATTCAGGCAGGGCTAGATAATCTTTATTCAATTTATAGCTCTGACTTGCTTGAAAGGGTTGGTGCAAATAATCTCTTTATTCCAGAACAACAAGCACTAGAATCAAATGACGTGGTTGCTATTGATCCATATAAAAAGAACCTAAGCGTACTTTTGAGAGCAAGTGATACTCACCATACTTTGTTTTTAACCAACAGATGTAATAACTATTGCATCATGTGCTCTCAGCCGCCTACTAAGCATGATGATTCATGGTTAGTACAACAAGCACTAGAAATCATTGATCATCTCAGCTATGAACCAATGAATATTGGCTTAACGGGTGGTGAGCCATTACTACTTGATGAACAGTTAAGACTAATCATTGATACTATTCATAATAAATTTCCTTCAACTGAGATTGATGTATTAACGAACGGTCGCTTGTTTAGTAATCCTAAGATAGCGGAATCAGTGTTATCTAATCTTGAAACGAAAGTGAATTGGCTTGTCCCATTATATGGTCATGCAGATCTCTTACATGATTTTGTGGTGCAGCAACATTCGGCTTTTGAAGAAACATTAGAAGGTCTATATATCCTCCAGCATTACGTACAGCCGATACAATTAAGAATTGTTTTGGTTAAGCCTGTATTAGAGAACTTAATTGATCTTTGTGCCTATATACGAACCAACCTTCCATTTGTAAAAGAGGTCGCTCTGATTGGATGTGAACCTATCGGTTTTGCACTTGCCAATAAGGAACTTAGCCAAGTTGATATTAAGGATTGGTGGGATCAATTAAATGCAGCGGTAGATTTATTGCTAAGTACTAAAACTCGATTAATTTTGATGAATATTCCACTATGCTGTTTACCCCAAAGCTTATGGCAATATGCAGCAAAAAGTATCTCTGATTGGAAAAATACATATGATGATGTATGTAATACTTGTGAAATTAAAGTTGATTGTTGTGGACTATTTAGTTGGTATAAATCTGGGTGGGTGCCATCTACGTTATCGCCAATTAAACTTGTTGATATTATGAGCACATAAATTGCATAATATATTTTTTAATTAGTATCTTATTATTTTCTGGGGCGGTTGAAACTTGAGTAAATTTATAAAATCGTTAGCTCTTTTTGCTGTATCAGCTCCAATCGTTCATAATAAAGCGGAAGCAATGGCGAATGTGACTGTCGATTCTTATGATAACTTAGAGCCAGTATCAATTCGTCCTCTCAATTATGAGTACGAAAATGTGTTTGCTGCACATCGAAGTCACTCAAGTCATCGTAGCCACTCAAGTCATTCGAGTCATTATTCTGGTACTGGTTATTCGGGCTATTCAAGTTCTAAACTTCCAACCTATTCTGTACCGACTTATAGTGCACCAAGTACGAGTAGTTCATATGCTGGAACTACTTCAACTGCGAAAAAAAGTTCAAATATAACTGTAAAAACATATAGTAATGTACCTACACGGACAGATACAGCCTCTAATCCTTTCTATGGTAACTCTACTTCAGTTAATACTGGAGCAACAGAAGACCCGGTATTGGCTCGTGTGCTACAGGTGAAACGTGTACAAATGTCTTTACTACGACTCGGTTATTATTCTGGAAAAATTGATGGCGATTTGGGTAAGAACACAAGAAAAGCTATTGCAAATTATCAAGTTGATAAAGTATTAACAGTTAATGGTCGAATGACTACAGAATTATTAAATAGTCTAGGAATTCCAGCGGTCAATTTTGTTGAAGACTCTTACTAAGAATTTAGATTCAAAAATAAAAAATGTCAGAATTTCTTAAATTTCTATTCTTGAAGATAGAATGGCTAATAGGATTTAGTGGGCTAATTACTAAGTTTATCATTGGTTTTGGTATATGCCTTATACTTTGCTATTTTATTTATATTGATTATTTTCCAACAGATTTGTCGTTGGGGGATGGTCTTTTATTCTTTCTTATCACAGTTAAATTTTGTTTTGTGTATTTGTTGTTTTTAGGGTCACACTATGCTCTCGGAAATACTTTAGTTGGTATATTAAGTGTATTAAAAAATATATGTATCACCTTGTTTTCTTTTAGAGAAAAGTTAGCCAAAAAATTATTGAATCTTTTTTTTATTAAATTAGATTTGAAAGAAAGTGTTGATCGAATTGGAAAATTTTTTATCAAGTTTTTACTTTCAGTTTTTGGCTTGGCCTTTGTGTTTGCTTTTTATGGTGGAAATTATTGAATTTGATTACAATGATTTTTTTAAGTTTATTACTAAAATTTTGTATTGATAAAATCATAAATCAATTAAAAACAGAAAAATTAAATAATGAAAATTTAACTGAAAATGAGAATGACTATAAAAATAAAAAATTATTGTTAATGTTGGTTTATATTTTAATCGTTCCCAGTGTCGTATATCTTTTTTATGCAGGAAAAGATACAAATATTTTTATTAAGAATACACTAGGTTCTGTACGAGAAGATGATAAAAATAGCCTTATTTATATCAAATTAGTATTCAAAGATTTTTTTCCTGAAGCCAGAATTGGAGAGAAGAAAGGTGAATACATAGAAATTAAAGATGCTGAAGTCTTGTTAAGAGGTGTTGGGAAAAATGCTTTAGTCCAATATACATCTAAAGCTAAAGATCAAAATGGGGATATGGTTTCTATCAAAGTGAAAGTAGAAATTCCAAATGATTCGCTTTTAATTATACGAAGAACGCATAATCAAAAGTGATAATCAATATTATAGACTCAATAAATTTAAGCCATTAGACCTAATACATCAGAACGTTTAAAAAGCCTAATTTTTTTTTCAGTTTTACCAAAATAGTAAGGCTTTATAAGTTCTTGATTCTGTAGGTTAGTGATATGAGAATGACGCATTCCTAAGAGAGAACTTGCCTCAGCACCAGTAATGTATTCTTCTTTTAGCTTTAAAACTTCAGCTAACTCATTCTTATTGATAAGTTTCCAGTAAGTTAGATCTTCAATGTTGAAGAAGCCTGTATGACACCAATATTTTTTCATCCAGTTTATGGGACAATTTAATTGCTTTGCTGCATCTATATAGGAAATATAATTTTCGCTATTGAGTTTGTTCTTCAGACTTAATAGTGAGCTAGCTTCTATTTGAACTGATAAAGGATTATTCTTATCTTTTATAAGAATTCCTTTTTGAACAAGTACAGCAACCTTATTGGGGCTGATTTCTAAGAGTGCGGCAGCATTTTTTAAAGAGTAATAATCTTTACTATGCGATATTTCATTTAAGGCATTTTTTTGCCTTCCAGAACGAGTCGGATAACCTTTAATCATAATTAAGTCATCTGGCTTTACATCTTGGACATCAGTCTTTAAAAAAATATTTATTGCAGTTGAATCTATATGTGGACCATTAGTAGGCCTAATACCTAAAGCCCCTAATTTTTCCACTAGATTAGTTGGAGATGCTTTTAGCTGTGTTGCTAGTGGACTAACGAGTATGTAATTTTCTTTGAATTCATTCACCTTTTCTTTTGAATATTTTTTGAAAGTCTGTGGTCTTTCATTTGTATTCTCTAATTTGAACCATCCACCTTTTGCTAGTTTTCTAGCAATGTCATAATTGATATCTAACAACTTAGCAACATCCTTTAATTGCATACTATCATTGTCTGCGGGTACTTCGATGCTTGTGAGAAGTGCAGATTTAGGCTGAGAATATGTATCAATTAAGAAGCGTTCTATGTCTCTGCTAGCAATATCTCCTTTGTAGAGTTCTTTCTGTCCAAGGTTCAAAAAGTCATTTTCTATCAATTTCTCAAGCTCAAATCGAGAAATATTTAAGATTAGTTGTATTTCATAATTTCTAAGATTTCTGGAAATTCTATTTTCACTAATTCTATATTCTGAAGAATTCTTTTCGGTGATTTTAATATGCTTTTTGAAAAGTTTTTTATGTTTTAGAAATGGTAGCAATAGAATACGTGGATGAGAATTCTCACTTCTATTGTTAATATTTTCACTTAATTTTATGGCAGAAGTCTCTGGGTCAGAAAAATATTCATACACTTTAAAAAAAATATTTTCATTTGTATTGGAATTATCATCTTTTAAGAAAGAATTGAATGCTTTCCAGCATGATGCAAAATCTGAAAAAAATTTATTTGAACTATGAGTCAGTATGTCAAGAAACCAATAGACACTTTCCATTGATTTTACCTTCTGTACAGGTCCTTTATCTAATTTAAAACCGCAGCGAGAACAGTTTAGAACCCCTGTTTTGGGGAGAAGAAAATTCTTACATTGAGGACAAGAATAAATTAACAAACAAGAATGTATAGGACATGCATGAATAGGCTTTAATGTCCATATTTTTCTAAGATATGCTTTTTCAGAAAGACAAGTGGGACAGTAGCGTAAACCTTCTAATTCTAATAATTCATGGGGGACTTCAATTGTTCCAATCATTATAGGAGATCTATTGGTTGGCCTTGATCTTTCAAAAGCTAGAAATTTATAAGAACTATCAAGATTTAATGCTTCTAAAACTTGAGTGAAGCGTTTCATATCAGAAATATGATAATTCAAAGACTGACGAATGATAGATTTATACTTTTCTTTGCCTATTAAATTAAAAATTGAACTATGTGCATTGAGTTCTGCTGTTCTTAACAAGAAACTCATTGGTGACTCATCTTCATGAGGTATTGCTTGTATTAAAAGAGGATTTTGCATAATTCTGACTATTAAATTAATGAAATGATTTGTGGAATGTTCATTTCAAATGGATTTTTATTTTGTTTGCTGATGTAGAGCGTAATGCCTAATTTCCATGCATAACTGAAATCAAGGGGAGTTATTACTTGCCTATTATCATGTAAAGCATGTGCGATACTTTCTCTAATCAGGCTCATTACGTATGAGTGATAGCCTTTTGTTGCTAGTTGAATTTGCATGCCTACGAGCTGGCTATTTAGAGGTGGTGAGAAAGTGATATTTTGCTTATTGAGTGTTCTTGCAACTTCAGCAAGAAATGCATACATGCTTCCGCCATTTGAAGGATCGACAGTTAATGGATTGAGGTGGTAGATGAATGGAAATCTACGTGCAATCTGGCTATCAACTTGAAGTAGCGGGACAAACTCAGGTAAGCCAACTAAACAAAAACTAATTCCAGTTCGGTTTACTAGAGTTTTAAGCCAATTTCCAGTAGTTCGATTCATTCTTGTAGAGGTCGGTTTACGCTCAAATAAATGGTGGAATTCATCTAAGAATATAAGCTTAGTTTCGCATTGTGCTAGTAAATAAATCAGTCTGCTAGTTAGGTATTCAGTAGTACCATATCCATTCTCATAAGTTGGATCACCGAGCTCTTTGAGCATTGTTATTGCTAAGGCTTTAACTGTGGCAGGCGATGGCACTTCTACATAACATACAGGGATGATATTTTTCTTATGATCCTTCTCAATTTTTTCTGTACGAGGCATAAGACTCAAGATTGTTTTACAGAGGGTTGTTTTTCCAAGTCCTCCTTCAGCAAGAAGCATACATCCAACTGGTTCACTAAATGAAATACTTCTTTTTACGCAATCTTGTATGCCTGTGAAGGCCATCATGAATTCATTTGAAGTAATAACAATATTGTTAATAGAACGAATTTTTTCAAAACGATTCTCAAATTTTTCCATGTTTAAAAACCTCCAATGAACCAAATTGATTAATTGGTGTGGGTACATTTATTGTGGAAACAGCTTGTTCAGCAATATCCTTGTCTTTTGAGAATAGTTGTTCTTCGATCCTCTGTAGCTGCTTGGGAAGCTCAAGAGTAAGTGGTTTCAATCTTGGCTTTCGTCTCACAAGATTAGTTTGAATCTCATGCATAAGTTTATACAGATAATATAAATCGGACATCGGACCAATTTTTTGTTTATCAGATCGAGATTGGATTTTTTTTAGTTTTTGAACTTCAAGATGGGTTGCTCGTGTTAATCCAAATGTATAGTCTTGATTGGTTGAATCTGCTTGAATGATTACATCTTTCTTGTCGGGATTAATGATAAAAACTTCATTTAAATTTAAATCATCTATAAGCACGGTAACTTTTTTTATGCCTTTAGCTTGTAGTGTAGTTAGAGCATGTGAAAAATAACTAATACCATCTACACGTACTTGACCGTGATTAATGCTTCTTTCAATAGGCCTACGGCATAAAATTTTTGCATCTATATCTGTAAGAAAACTCGGTCGTATATCTTCAATGGCATCTTGCCACATGATGATAGGTGAACGTCCTGTCGTGTGATGGATAGATCGGTGATAAACCTCATGAATCCAAGTATCTATATATTGTTTTAATTGTTCTAAAGTTAATTGTGCAATTTTACTTGAATTATATTCACCTCTATCCGTTGGATTAGAAAAAGTTGTACCCGGTAGTTTTTGTATAATTCCATGTGTGAGCGTACTAAAAAAACGTTCAATATGAGGTTTGTTATTAGGTGTACCTACTTGGGAAGGAGTCAAAGTAATTTTCAGCTGTTCACATACTCGTTCGAGAGCATTGTTTTTAAACTCCACACCATTATCTGGAATGACGATACTTGGGATTCCTCCTGGTAATTTTTGGTTTGGCCGAGTAATCATATCTTTGATAACTTCTAATGTAGTTGCAGCACTAGGGGGATACATATTGATATAAGTGCCAACAATGGCTCTAGAGTAGATGTCAATTGCACATGCGAGAAATGGTCGGCCTAAGGCAAGTTTCGTCTCCGGATCAATAACGATTAGATCTAAATAGTGTGTATCAATTTCGACCATATAAAGAGCGAATGGACTAATGATACTTTTGCCAGCAGCTTGAAATTTTTTCTTCGCTATTCGGGATCCTTTTTTCATTTTAAATTCAATATAAGGATCCAATTTTTTGATATGTCGCTGGATACTACGAAGTGTTGGCAACTGTTCTAATGGGATGCCTTGCTCCATGAATCGACCAAGCATATAGGCTTGTACGTCTTTACCACTTCTGTATTCAGGCTTTAAATAGATTTCATTAATTGCTTGATTTAGAATTTGATAAATTTCAGGAGAGAATCGTAAACTACGATTACCTGAATATTTATTTTGCAAGCTCAGTTTATTCTGAGAAGAATTTTTATATTTATTGATCCATCTTGCCACAGTACGGCACGAAGGTGGGTTAAGGTCATTAATGTCGGAAGCTATTTGGGGGATTAATTCGGAAAGCAGATTAATACTTGTAGGGTGCTCCAATAGTTGTAATGCATTAATAACATAGCGCTCTTTGCGATGAAGTTCTAAACTATATTTTGGGTTGATTATGAGTTTCTCAGGTGAAAATACACATAAAATTTCGCCTAATTTATAGCGGCTTTCGAATTCGTTGGGTGTTATTGAAAATGACTTTCCACCAGCTATAGCAGCATACCGAATAGCATTATAGGTTATAGATCCGATTTCAAAAATATAAACAGGATGTGCTTTAAAATAAAAACGAAAACCAGGTTGAGGTATAAAAAGAGAGTTTTCCATATTAATAGACCTTTCGACTATTCATATTTTCTGAGCGGAGCTTAATTTTTTTATGAAAAAACAAGTAGTCAGCTAATTCTTGTTTGAGTCCTATTGATTCAAGTGCTCTATATACTTGAGTTGATTTATCAAATTCCTTGATTGTTAATTGGTCTAAAGCATAATTAATTTCGGAGGTATTCCAGTTGAATCGGTGCCCTCTTTGATACCAGTAAAGTAGCTGAGAAATTTCTGACTCACTTGGTAAGTCTATGTAATCTATTAGCTTAAAAGTAATATCAATCGAGTGGAGTTGATCAGATAGTATTGCAAAGCGATTTAAATCATCTGTTGATAGTGATGCTATGGATGGTTTGACTTCATGAACTTCATAATTACCTTCTTTGGTTTGAACCAAAAAATCTGGAAAACAGTACTGTTCATTGGTAAGTAAAATTTTTAATGCTTGTGAGCGATAATTTATGATGTTTGGATTTTGTTCTAAGCTGATTGCATGAGCTAGCTCAAGTCGGCTTTCTAATGGTATTGCTCCACAACACTTTTCACTCGGGAATAGGGAAGTTCGACGACCAAAAGAACCTTGATGGATTTTTCGTTGACCATGTAGTGTAGCTGCTACATTTGCTGTTGATTCGAAGGCAATCCTGATTTGTTCAAGGATATTTATTTGAATATCAGTTTTTGAAAAAACTGTTTTATAAGACATATCTGTTTATCCAGAAGTAATCCTATTCTCAATAGATATTTGAGAATGAGTTAATCTGTACTATTACGATTGAATAGCACTTACTTGACTGGTGACGATATAGAGAAGATACTATGATTCTCAGGTCTTTATATGCTTCTATATAAAGTCACGAACGGATCCTTTTTAGGGTCCGTTTTTTATTGATTTTTGGTTTAGTTTTTCATGATGACTCCATAATAATTTTTTGAAAAATGAAAATTTAGTGGTTATGGTTCGGATCTAAAGATGAGTTTCTTTGGTTTGCTAGCCATGTAGCAACATCTTTTACTAACGCATATTTTCCACGACGATTTGGGAAAGTGAAAATAGGAATAGGAACAGTTTTACGTGTTAATGCTTGACGAAAAGCATCTGTGGTTTTGTAACCTAAAGCAATTCTTAGAGCATCATCAGCTATTAGTGGGCCGTAACGGTCAAATAGCTCTTTTTCTATTGTTGTTGCATCAACGATGAAATGGTTTTGCATAGGTTGTCTTGTATTGTCCTGTCACAACAGAAGCATATATCTTTTAAAAAAAGTTGTGTAGAAAGTAAAAAAAGCTCAATCTTTTACTCTATACAAATTTCTAATTTATTGTTTTTAAATTATAAATAACTATAACTAGGATTTTTTTTGAGATTGACTAAAAAATGAAAAATACAAAAATGGAAAAAAGAAGTGAGTTAGATATCGTTCGAGTTTCATTATGGTATTGGTATATCAGGGTCAATTTATCTAAAAATTCAGATTATCAAATTGAAAAAGTAATTGAGCCAGATGCTTTTAATAAAAATAAGCATGGTGATGCTTATCATAATAATAAATGGCGAGGTTATCGCTTAGGTAAACATACTCCAAGTCCTATACTTATAGGCCAAGCAGAATCTCATGTACAAGGCAGCTCTATGCTTCTTAAACATACTCTTTGGCAAGTCATGAATAACTCCATTAGTATTGAATCGCTGTTAAGTGATGAACTTAGAAATCTATCGTGGGAAGTCCAACGTATTCTTTATAAAGCTAATAAATATGATTGTGGAAGTTTATTAGTCTCTAACCTATCTAAAAGAAAATTGCGCCAGTTAGAATATCTCGCTGGATTAGATGCGTTGGCTGCACAGATAATTTTTTTTAAACTAGCTGTTGATAGAGCAGAGGATACTTTTGTAATAAGCCAGTCTATTTATAGGACTCTACTTATTATCTGTACTGAACTTCCATTCTTTAATTATCGTGAACACTTTATTTCATTAATTAATTCGAACGTTTTCTCTTTAGTTAACTCAACAAAGCAAGTATTGGGTAAAAATTTTGTGGATAGTTTTTCGAAAAATGTCAGAATTTTGATAAACCTTTTGTTATCAATGGAAGATAAGGGTGAGCTGGGTATTACAAGAAAGGAAAGTGTAAGAGCATTATCAGATTTATTGCATGAGAAGCAGGTTATAAGTCTGTTTGACGGGGCTAATATTTTGACAATAGATGCTATATGGGATGCTTCGAATGCAAATTATCTTTGAAATTTACATTCGAGATTTTTAACGAGAGCTATTGAATCGTGAAATGAATAGGTGCATTAAAAGCTCTACCGTTCTAGACGCTTAGATAATTTTTCTTCCGCATACATCTGCTTTAGAGCTAAATTTTCCTGTTCTAACATATTCAGTCGAGTAAAAATCTGTTCATCGATATCTAAATAGCTAGCTTTCCAACGGTAGAAAGTAGCGACACTTATTTTATACTCTTGGCACAGTTGTTCGACAGTTGCACCTGCTAAATTCTTTTTAACAATACTGTTGATTTGAGCTACAGAAAATTTTTGTTTCACAGTGAATTCCTAAACTATCGTTCAATCATTATCCAAAAGAAAAATTTCAGTAAACAGATAGGGTTAAATTAAAAATATCCTATTTTGGGATATTTTTAATTGTAACTGATATTGAGCCATGCGCTCAATACACGATCCTAGGTATCAAGACCTAATTAAGAAACTGATAGAACTTCGTGAGTCCAAAAATGTGACTCAGGTTGAGCTTGCACGTCTTTTGAATAAACCTCAATCGTATGTTTCCAAAGTTGAAATTTTAGAAAGAAGACTTGATGTAATTGAATTAATGGATTGGTTGGGTGCTTTAAGTGCAGAATTTGATGAGTTAAATCTTAAAGGAATTTTGGCTATTTCACCGAATGTATAAAATAGCCAAATTAAATTAATTAGGATTTTGTTGTAAAAGTTATCGTAGATTTTGATTTTGTTCCAAGTAATGATTTTTTTTCATGGACTCTAACTCGATTAATATAACCAATTTTTCTAAGTGCTTCTGTTAGATCTTCATTCATTTCACTATGACTTAACGTGTGATTTCCTGCTATAGAAATCAAGCTATAAGGTTCATCTAACATCTTTAATAATATAGAAATATTGGAGTGATCAAGATTAGAAACTTCTGGAATAAGAAATTTAACTCTGGTTTGTGTTGACAAGGTTTTTACAAAATAGTTGTTGATATATTCTATTGGAATATATTTTCCATTGGCTTTAAATATTTGATTAATTGTGCTTTGAACGTTTGATTCTTGATAAAAATTAATTCCAAGTTTTTCAACTATTATTAGTTTCTGTGCATCAGTAAGTTCTGATGATTGAAGAAGTAATTCATATTCGGGTTTTTCTAAAAGTATTTCTTCATTGAGTTCTATGCAGTCTGTACTTAAATTTCGGACAACAATATCTCTGACATAATCAGGAGAAATTTTTCGCAAATTTTCAACATTATTAGAAGTTAATGAAAGTACTTTCTCACGTATCAATAGAGAAATCTTAGATTTAGATAAATTTGTTATATTAAGTGAGTCATAATCGAACATTCTTGCGATAATTATAGCTTCGTAAGCAATTTCTGAAAATGAGTCAGATTCAAGAAGTGCAATTTCAAATTCATTAGTAATTTCTGGAGTACTTTTTTTACTTTCAGAATCCGAGATTTCTTGTTCTTTTAGTAATTCATTATTTTTATCAATATAGTTAAAAATTACCTCATCTAATGTACTATCATTATGCTTATAATATGAAATCAAAGAATCCCAGGTAGGTTTTACTTTGTTCTCAGATAAAATTGGTTTCCAAAATTGGGCTTCGCGAATATAGGAAATTAAGTCAATTTGAACTTCATTGTTTTCAATTAACCATATTTTATGAGAATCATCTAAATTTAGTTTATTGATTAAACCTATGAAGTAGTGTTCATATTCATTCAGTTTATGAGTTGAGGTATATAAAATTTTTTCAAAATATTGATTAATTTTATTTTCAATTTGACTTTTTAAATACATTGGTGAAAAGTTCATTGAAATACTATAAGGCATTAATTTAAATTGATTTTTTATTTCATTGTGATTTTTATCTTCATTATTTAAAAGTATAATTTGTAATATCATTTTTTCATTAAATTCAAAATATTCATTTCTACATATTTCATTAAATATACTTAAATCATTTTGATTATTACAATCCAAATACTCGAATATTGGTTTAATAAGCTGTAGAAAGTTAAGAATTTCTTGCTCAGTACTATAGGTATCTTTGATGTATTCGATAAAATTACTTTTAGAAGACAGATAGTTTTTTAGAATGTCATCTTTGTTAAGTAAAGGAATATTTTCTTTTTCTAAATTTTTTAATATCAGTAGAAGATAACTTTCGACTTTTTCATCTGTCATTGACGTATGCATATGCTCAAAAATATTCTGCCAACTTTTAACTATTTTACTAATGAATAGGGATAAATTTTCTCCTCTATCTATATATTCGAAAATGAACTGAATTGAACGCTCATCCTGATTTGATAGTAATATGAATAAATTGTTGTAATGATCTTTAAAACGAATCTTATTTACAAGTATAAAATCTAATAAATTGAAATTTAGAATGCTTGTATGTGAAAACTGTCTCGGTGTTAAATATTTTTTTAATATGTTTTCTAAATTGGTTAAATTTATATCAAATTCTGAGTTTACATGGTTTATAACACGTTGTGCATAATCTCTTTCAGTAATCGTTATAACACTGCCAACGAAAAGTGAAATATAGTGGGAATAGTGCTCATCTATATAACCCTCTCTAATTAAAAATTGAAGAAGATGAGGATATCTTTCAGAATTAAAGAATTCTTCATTAGTATCTATGCTAAGTAACTCTTTCAATGTACTTAGCTTAATGTTATTTCTTTTGTTAATCAAAATCTGCTTTTTATCTAATAATTTCTCTCTATTTTTTGCGGTTTTATTTTTTATCCTAGCTTCTCTATCCTTGTATGAAAGTGTGCTATGAACTATATTTTCAATACTTTCAAAAGTAAATTTAATATCTTGATTGTTTTCAATTTTAAACGTTGTATTTTGTGCATTATTTTGTACTTCTATAATCCATTCGAGGTTTGTTGAATTCCTTATGATGTCAAAGTTTTCATCTAATGTGAGATCATTTTGGTCTAGATATCTATCATCAGCTTTAAGTCGTACTAAATATGGAATATTTTGGACATAATCATACCTATTGCTGATCTTGGTAATATGTGGATATCTTGTCAATATTTCATAGATATATAATTTTCTTAATTCTGTAATACTTTGAATTTTTTCTAATTCAGATGCTTGAATTTCGTCTTCTAAAGCCCTTATTTCTTGATTAATTTCCTCTAATTTGCTTTCAGCTATATGCCATTTTCTATTTTCGAAAATTTCATATATTTCACCTTTATTGGAGTGTAGGTTAGCAAAATCAGCAGGGTAGTAATTTTTATAGATAATTAATGCGAGTAGATTATTTTTGTTTAGATTAGGATTTTTTAGTTTTTTAACATAAAGTTTAAACTCATTAAAAATATTTGTTACGAGCCTCATATCATCAAAATATAATGAAACCTGATTTATAAAAACGTCTTCTATTTCTTTATGTAATTGAATATCAATTTCTTCATTAATAAATTTTTCCCGAATCAACTCATAAGCATTTGCGGGGTTTATGACTGGAATAATTGGAACAATAAAGTCAAAAAACTTAGAGCGATCTTTATCTTGAAACATGTTATCTCTAATAGCATATAAAAATACTATAGGACGATTTACTTGTTTTGAATTATTGATAAGAGTATTGAGTTCTCTCAGTCGAATAAAAATTTCTGAATTCTCAAAGCGATCCAGATCTTCAATTACGATTACATCGAAATCAGTTCTCTCAAAGAAATATAAAATTTCATCTAAGTGCTTATTTAGTATAGATTCTGCTTTATCATTATTTAATGTGATTTCAGTATCTTGAAACTTTAATTTAAGTTCTTTTAGCTTTTCAATATATTTTATTCCATTGAATAATCCAATTATGCAGCATAGTAAAAATAATAAAGGAAATGTTTCCTTTATGAATATTTCTTGAATTAATGAAATACCAAACTTTTCTAGATAAATGTTTTCGGGGGAAAATACAATAAGTGTCAGTAATATCCAACTTAAAATAAAAAATGTATTGAGTAATATCTTTGTATTTTTAACACTCACAATCCGCTTAAGCCTTGAACGAGGCAAGGTTTTTTGATCTACAGAATAAAAGAGTTGTTGTAATATACTTTTTTCTATAGCTTCAGTTTCAATATCTTTGTTATTTTCACCTTCAATTTCTAATTGATCTTTAAATGTTGCTAGCGATATATTTAAGTATTTCCATTGTGGATTCTGTTTTTGAAAAGTTTGTAAAACACTACTTTTACCTGAACCATATGCTCCAGTTACAGCAATGTTGTTGGTTTTATTCTGTGATAATGCAAATTTAAGCATATCGGAATAAGCATTATCTTCATCTGCGTTAGTAATTGGTGTTAAAGACAAATATTGATCTTTAGAGATTATTTGAGGAGATGAATGAATTTCTTTAATTTTTGCATAAGTTATTTTTAGTTCATTCCAGATTTTTTGGCGCTTATCTTTTGACATTTAAATAGTCTCGTCCCTAACACGTATTTAATTTTGCAAGTATTTTAGCCTTTTCATTGCTTTAACATCTATGTGTAATATAAATATTTAATTAAAGACTAGATTGCATCTTTTAAAAAAAACCGCCATGAATGGCGGTTTTCTCAATGACAACTTATGTGTCGCGCAATGACATTTTATGTGTCGCAAATGACAACTTATGTGTCGCGTGACGAATCTCTCAATTACCAGCTTAAAGCACCACCGGTTTGGTAATCAGTTACGCGAGTTTCAAAGAAGTTTTTCTCTTTACGCAAGTCCATCATTTCTGACATCCACTGGAATGGATTGTTCACACCAGCAAATTGTTCAGGCAAGCCAAGTTGTGCTAAACGACGGTTTGCAATGAACTTCAAGTATTCTTCCATCATTGCAGCATTCATGCCGAGTACACCGCGTGGCATGGTGTCACGTGCGTATTCGATTTCAAGCATCGTGCCTTCAAGAATCATTTGAATGATTTCTTCTTGGAATTCAGCTGTCCAAAGACTTGGGTTTTCATTCTTGATTTGGTTAATCATGTCGATACCAAAGTTCAAGTGCATTGATTCATCACGTAGGATGTACTGGAATTGCTCAGCAACACCATTCATCTTGTTACGACGACCCATAGACAGGATTTGGCTGAAACCACAGTAGAAGAAGATGCCTTCAAGTACACAGTAGAATGCGATCAAGTTGCGAAGCAAGATTTGGTCGTTTTCAGGCGTACCGGTTTTGAAAGTAGGATCACTTAAAGATTGAGTATATTTCAGACCCCAAGCCGCTTTACGTGCTACGGACGGTACTTCGCGGTACATGTTGAAGACTTCGCCTTCATCCATGCCTAAAGATTCGATACAGTATTGGTAAGCATGCGTGTGAATCGCTTCTTCAAATGCTTGACGCAAGATGTACTGACGGCATTCAGGGTTGGTAATGTGACGGTAAATTGCCAATACCAAATTGTTTGCAACCAATGAATCGGCAGTCGAGAAGAAACCAAGTGAACGCATAACAATAGTTCGTTCATCTTCGGTTAAGCCGTTTTCAGACTTCCAAAGTGCGATGTCATGGTTCATGTTGACTTCTTGCGGCATCCAGTGGTTGGCACAACCGTCTAGATATTTTTGCCAAGCCCATTCGTATTTGAACGGCACAAGCTGGTTTAAGTCAGCACGACAGTTGATCATGGCTTTATCATCAACCTGTACGCGCTGTGCGCCCATTTCAAGCTCTTCTAGGCCTGGAGCAACATCAAGTGTTTCTAAGGCAGCAGATGCTCTTGCCAGTGAATCGGCTGAATGTTTTGTTCGACCTTTACTGGTTGCAACGGGTTGTGCAATTGCCACATCCGACGATGTGTTGTGTGCATCAGATACCATCTGCGTATCAGCCGCTTTTTGCGGGTTGATGGACGCAGACTTGTGTTCAGGTGCAGCCGGTTTTTGCGAATCATCTTCGAAATCGTCCCAACTTAGGATAGACATATCAATTCTCTCTACGTTGCTTTATATCTTTTATGAGACATTCAGCTTGGCTGAGATGTCTTACTATACGCTTAAATTGTGTAAGCAAAATTAAGTTTTGCCGATGAAAGCACTAAACTTGTTCGATAGAGCAGATACCCACACTACTTATTTTGCTTGCGCTGTTGTGCTCGAACCTTAACAAATGCATAGGTAAGAGGTACGTAAAAACAAACAATAAAGGAAATAACCAAGGTCGCAAGACCTAACATATAGTTATGAGTCATATGGAGCATGGTCTTTTCCTTTTCCTTTTCCTTTTCCTTTTACTTGTAATAATTAGTTTTATCTATGGGTTGGAATAAAAGCCTCATTAAGAGGCTGATATTCCGTAGATTGGTATAATTAAAATTTAATTACTGCAATCAAAGCTGTTAATGCGATTACAAAAATAATCACTAGCCCCATAGATGAGTTTTCCATTACTGACAAGCTTCACAATCAGGATTGTCAATTGAACAAGCCAATGGCACTGGAGCTGCTTGAGCAAAATCATCTTCCGCTACTGCTTCAGGTTTTTTCACTTCTTCAACCACAGGTGCGCTAGTGATAACAGCAGGCCCCATATTTGATTTTACTGCGTTTAATGCACCGGTGTTAATGGTCGATTTTTCTGTAGAAGTCGCACCCAAGGCACGAAGGTAATACGTCGTTTTAAGACCACGTAACCAAGCCATTTTGTAAGTCATGTCCAGTTTCTTACCGTTTGCACCAGAGATGTAAAGGTTAAGAGACTGTGCCTGATCAATCCATTTTTGACGGCGTGATGCAGCATCCACAATCCAGCGTGGCTCAACTTCGAACGCAGTCGCGAAGATGGCTTTAAGCTCTTCAGGAATACGCGAAATCTTCTGAACAGAACCTTCAAAGTGTTTAAGGTCATTCACCATCACTGAATCCCAAAGACCGCGATCTTTTAACGCACGTACAAGGTACGGGTTGATTACTGTGAATTCACCAGAAAGGTTCGATTTCACATACAGGTTTTGGAAAGTCGGTTCGATTGACTGAGAAACACCACAAATGTTCGAAATGGTTGCAGTTGGAGCAATCGCCATGACGTTCGAGTTACGCATACCGTCTTTTTGAACTTTGCTACGTAAAGTATCCCAATCCAGACGAGTGGTACGGTCAACTTCGAACATGCGTTCTGGACGTGATTTTGCAACGAGATCTAAAGAGTCGATTGGCAAGATACCTTGATCCCAAAGTGATCCTTTAAATGTCTCATACGTACCGCGTTCAACAGCCAAATCGCTTGAAGTTGAAATAGCGTAGTAGCTGATCACTTCCATCGATTCATCGGCAAAATCAACCGCAGCATCAGAACCGTAAGCCAAGTTCATTTCATACAATGCATCCTGGAAACCCATAATGCCCATACCAACTGGACGATGCTTCATGTTTGAAGTACGTGCTTGTGGTACTGCGTAGTAGTTGATGTCAATCACGTTATCAAGCATACGAACAGCAGTTTTTACTGTACGCGCCAGTTTTTCACGATCTAACACACCACCTTGAACGTGTTGTACAAGGTTGATTGAACCGAGGTTACATACCGCGATTTCATCTTCATTGGTATTTAACGTAATTTCTGTACACAAGTTAGATGAATGCACTACGCCCACGTGTTGTTGTGGTGAACGCAAGTTACATACGTCTTTAAATGTAATCCACGGGTGACCAGTTTCAAACAGCATAGACAGCATTTTGCGCCACAAATCTTTTGCACGAATAACTTTGTGCAACATGTTTGTTTCTTTGGCAATGCCTTCGTAATAAGCATAACGTTCAGCGAATTCTGCACCTATTAAATCATGAAGATCAGGTGTTTCAGAAGGCGTGAACAGGGTCCATTCACCATCTTCAAATACACGTTGCATGAACAAATCTGGAACCCAGTTTGCAGTATTCATATCGTGGGTACGGCGACGGTCATCACCGGTATTTTTACGCAGTTCCAGGAATTCTTCGATGTCCAAGTGCCAAGTTTCAAGGTAAGCACACACTGCACCTTTACGTTTACCACCTTGGTTTACTGCAACAGCAGTATCGTTAGCAACTTTAAGGAATGGAACAACACCTTGAGACTTACCGTTGGTTCCTTTGATGTATGAGTTCAAGGCACGAACTGGTGTCCAGTCATTGCCTAAACCGCCCGCCCATTTAGACAACATTGCGTTATCACGCATTGCGCCATAAATGTTGTACAGGTCATCACCAATGGTGGTTAAGTAACAGCTAGACAACTGCGGACGTAAAGTGCCCGAGTTAAATAGGGTAGGTGTTGAAGCCATATAGTCAAAGCTAGACAACAAGTTATAGAACTCAATCGCACGATCTTCACGGTTTTCTTCATTAAGTGACAGACCCATTGAAACGCGCATAAAGAACAATTGCGGTAATTCAAAACGGATGCCATTTGAATGGATGAAGTAACGGTCAAATAATGTTTGCAGACCTAAGTATGTGAACTGGTTTGAGCGTTCTGGTTGAATCGCACCGGCCAATTTAGCAAGGTCAAAGTTAAGCAATTCTGGAGACAGAAGATCAAGCTCGATCCCTTTCTTCAAGAAGGTTTCTAAAGCATCACCTTCGTTGGTGTCTGTAGACAGACCCAAAAACTCTAAACCTGTAGCAACCAGATTGTCACGAAGTAAACGTGCAGTCACATAAGTATAATTCGGTTCTTGTTCAATACGGGTACGGGTCGCCATCATCATGGTGGTTGAGATGTCAGACTCTTTTACGCCGTTATACAAGTTCTTGATGGTTTCATCGACGATTGCTTGAACGTCAATTCCTTCCAGGCCTTCAGCAGCTTTTTCTACATGTGCTTTTAGTGCACCTAAATCAAGCGGTTGAAGCTGACCATTTGCAGCGGTAATTTGCAAAGTAGGATGATGGTGCGCGCCAGTTTGTTTGCGTGCATCAGAGCGTTGTTCGCGGTAGATGACATACGCACGCGCAACTTTCTGTTCACCTGTACGCATAAGCGCAAGTTCAACTTGGTCTTGAATTTCTTCAATGTGAATCGTGCCACCTGATGGTAAACGACGGTTAAAAGTATTCATCACCATTTCGGTAAGTTGTTCTATACGATCATGAATACGGCTTGAATCAGCGCTTTGTTGACCTTCTACAGCCAAGAAAGCTTTACCTATCGCGACAGAGATTTTCTCTGCATCAAAAGTAGCAACATCACCGGTGCGTTTAATCACCTGAAGTTGACCAGGAATTGAAGTGATTACGCTCATGTGGGCATAGCTCCATTGTCATCTATTGTTATGTGTGTGGACCGTTTGAACTGGACGAAATCTCATCTCAGTATTTGAGGATTAAACACAAGAACTAGTGGTTTAAAATCGAATTGAACACAAGATACGGGAAAAATGAGCTTAGATCAATATTGACATTTTAGTAAAAATTTTTCTATTTCTTTGCAATATCTCATTGCAAAAAAATCTCTATTTTTATGTTTCTTGTATAAGCCTGATTAGACAGGGGTCTAGCATAACAAAGCTTGAATTAAGTGCTTATAGATAACCTTGTGGATAAGTTAAAAGAGTGCGATTAATTACTCATATTCTGAACAAAATGGCAAAATGTATATAAAAGCATCATTTTGTAACATAATATGTCAAAAAAGTAGCTAGAAGCTGCATTAAATTTGAAAATATCAATCAATTCAAGGCTTAATAAAAATATAACAAAAAACTACTTTGATGTATCAGTTTGGTGAATGCTATCTTGTTTACAATGTAAACGTGTGTATATTGCTGAATATATTAAAGCGTATCCACCGGATTTTTAAGGATACCTTAATCCATATAACAGGGGCATTTTATGAGCCAAGAAGAAAAGTTACCTAAAATTTTAATTGTTGAAGACGATGAGCGTCTTGCACGTTTGACTCAAGAATACCTGATTCGTAATGGATTAGAAGTTGGGGTAGAACCTGACGGTAATCGCGCAATCCGTCGTATCATTGCTGAACAACCAGATCTGGTGGTACTGGATGTGATGTTGCCAGGTGCAGATGGTTTAACCATTTGTCGTGAAGTTCGTCCACATTATCATCAACCGATTCTGATGTTGACTGCACGTACCGAAGATATGGACCAGGTTTTGGGTCTGGAAATGGGTGCGGATGACTATGTAGCCAAACCCGTTCAGCCACGTGTTCTCTTAGCGCGTATCCGTGCATTACTACGTCGTACCGATAAAGTACCGGAAGATGAAGTTGCACAACGTATCGAATTCGATGACCTTGTGATTGATAACGGTGGCCGTTCGGTGACTTTAAATGGTGAGTTGGTTGATTTCACCAGTGCTGAATATGACTTGTTGTGGTTATTGGCTTCAAATGCCGGTCGCATTCTATCTCGTGAAGATATTTTTGAGCGTCTGCGCGGTATTGAATATGATGGTCAAGACCGTTCAATCGATGTGCGTATTTCACGTATTCGTCCAAAAATTGGTGATGATCCTGAAAATCCGAAACGTATTAAAACAGTACGTAGTAAAGGCTATTTATTCGTTAAAGAAACCAACGGTCTTTAATAGTTGTACCTAATTTTTGTAGGACATCCTCTTGTTTAAACACAGTATATTCTTGCGTATTTATGCGGGGTTAGTAATTTTAGTCGCTTTGGTGGCGGTATTCGGCTACCTGTTGGTTCAGATTATTAATTACCAGCGCGCGCAGGAATATCGTGAGTCTTTAACCGATGGGGTGTCTTATATTATTAGTGAAGGCATCGCGCGACAGCCAAATGAGCAACAGAAAAAAGACTGGGTTTCTGATGCTTCAGATTTGCTTGAGCTGCCTATTTATTATGTAGATTCAAATAAAGTTGATTTATCGCGTGCTGAGCAAAAACGAATTAGTGATCGCAAAGCTGCGGTTCGTTATGATGCACAAAACTCGATTGCTTACGTGATTATTGGCTTGAAAGATGATCCAAAACATTTGCTTTATATAAAAGTAGACAAAATTGGGGAGCGCCAAATGAAAGCGTTGCCCATTTTTATTCTGGATTATCTGGTGTATTACCCAGGACAAGAAAAAGAATATTTGGCAAAAATTCAATCGAATTTTTCCTATCCCATTCAAATTGAAAAAGTTCAAAACCTGCCACTTGATTCCGAACAGATAGGTCGACTTCGATTAGATCACAGTATTATTTTATATCGTGATAATGCCTCGGTGCGTGGAACCACAATTTCAATTGTTTCACCTATGCCAAGTTCACCTTCTGAGGTGCTGGTACTGGGTCCGGTACCGTTATTTAACTGGATGCCTTTCCAGCTTGCAGCCGGGATTACCTTGCTTAGCTTATTTGTGTTGAGTTTAGGGGTGTATGGTCTGCTTGTGCCAATGCAGCGTCGTTTGCGTGAAGTCAATTATGCCTTGCATCGAATGAAGTCGGGTGATATGACCTTGCGTTTACCGATTGATGGTACCGATGAAATGGCAAGTCTGGCGACGAATTACAACAGTATGTCAGATCATATTCAGCGTTTGATTGAGGCGCAGCGTGAATTGATGCGCGCGGTTTCACATGAATTACGTACACCTGTGGCACGTATCCGTTTTGGTATGGAAATGCTGGCAGAAGAAGATGACTATGAATATCGTTTGCAACAGGTTGAACAGATTGATAAGGATATTGAAGCGCTGAACACCTTGATTGACGAAATTATGACCTATGCAAAACTCGAACAGGGCACCCCTTCTTTAGATTTTGAAAAAATTACCTTATTTGAAGTTTTGGATCAAGTGGTGGTCGAAACTGAAGCGCTAAAAACACAAAAAGAAATTGAGTTACGAGTAGCGCAACCTAACATTGTGGTGGATGCGGAGCGCCGTTACCTGCACCGTGTTGTGCAAAACTTGGTTGGCAATGCGATTCGCTACTGTGATAACAAGATAATTGTGAGTGGCGGCATTAATGAGGAAGGTCTAGCTTATGTGCAAGTTGAAGATGATGGTGCAGGTATTCCCGAAGAAGAGCGGAAGCGTATTTTTGAAGCCTTTGCACGTCTAGATGACAGTCGTACCCGTGCTTCTGGTGGTTATGGTTTGGGGTTGTCTATTGTAAGTCGTATTGCTTACTGGTTTGGCGGTAATATTGATGTTGATAAAAGCCCGATTTTGGGTGGGGCGCGTTTTACCATGACATGGCCTGTACAAAGATTTAATAAATCAAACAAGAAAATAGGCATGACCAAAGACGGCATAGAGTCTTAGGTCATGAAATAAAAAAAGCACCAGATTCGGTGCTTTTTTATCGCTTACTCGTGAAGAGTGGCATCGGGTTCAATAACCGGTTTTCCTTGTTTCAGGCTTTCTAGCGCATCAGCATTGAAGTCGAGTAACAAGGAATTATTTTTAGGGTCGATCGCATAATCGCTAATCAGTTTTTGATCGCCATTTAATGTTTCAACTTTATATTGATCTGCAAGATTTAAAATAGCATCCAGATTTGTGGTGGCAGAAGCAAAATCTTGGCGGAAAAGTTCATAAATATCGCGAAGGTCGAAAATTGCATTCTGCGCATCCGGATGTTTTTCAATATAGCCTTCCACATGACGCACTAAGAGCTGTGCAAAGAAAAAATATTCAGATTCGTGTTTGTATTCTAAGCCCATGTGTTTGTTCCTTATTCTTTGTCCTACGGATACAGATAGGAATAGCATAAATAGGGTGGCATATCATCATGAGATGCATTGGAGTTGCAAAAAAACACACAAATCTATAATGCAAAGTCGTGTTTGTTGCCTTATATAGATGTTAGGGCTTTAAAAAAATACATTAAAAAAGCGTTCCCATATTCATCATGGCATTGTTGAAAGCACTGATCTTTATGGAAGAGATAAAACAATAATGATTTAGATGTAAGAGGGGGAGTTGGAAAAATTTTTGCCAAAGTTTGATTATTTTGCGCCAAGTGAAAATGTGCTTGAATAAATAAATGGCACCAGAATTTGGATTTTTCTGGGAAATATAAGCCTGGATTACATAAATTTGAAAAAAATAATCAATTTTCTTTTTTTGATTTGATAAAGCGATTGCTAGATAAACAATAGGGCTTAAGCTTTGAAAAAAAAGCAAACTGACTAAAGAATCATCCAAAAGACTAAGACTTATAAGCTAGCAAGTGAAATCATAAATCAGGTACAATTGGCGGGATTAATTTTGTGTTTGGTGTATTAGAAGGCCAATACATACATTCTTTGTTAATAAATTAGGCCTGCCAGGAGTTATCCCCGCATGAGTGCCATTACTCCATACGATTGGGCAATTATTGCCTTCGTGATCGGCGTTACATTTCTTTGCGTCTTTATGCTCACAGTTCCTTTACTCCTTGGGGGTAAATCATGGGGCCGTGCGAAGCAAGAGCAATTTGAGTCAGGTGTGGTAGGTGCTGGTGGAGCACGCATCCGCTTGTCTGCTAAATTCTACTTGGTTGCGATTTTCTTTGTAGTATTTGACTTAGAAGCACTTTATCTCTACGCATGGGCTACATCGGTTCGTGAGGTAGGTTGGTTCGGTTTTACCACTGTGGTCATTTTTGTAGTCGATTTATTGATTGCGTTGATTTATGCAGTGAAAGTAGGCGCATTAAATTGGGCGCCAACGGATCGTCGCAAATCAGCAGCTATGCAACCGAAAATCGGTTCAGCAAATATGAACCTTGCAGACATTACTCGCTTTAACTCTATCGAAGAGTTGGTCATGGACCCTACAGGTCAAATTCCAGCTCAATCTTCTGGTCGCGTGAAAGCAAAAACACCGGCTACATCATCTATTAAGGAGTAACTCGGGATGAAATATACATTAACCCGTGCGAATCCGGATGCTGATCAATATCCACTTCAGGAGCGTCAGATCGTAACCGATCCGCTTGAAGAAGAAGTGAATAAAAATGTATTCATGACTCGTTTAGAGGACGTGATGCATACAGCTGTAAACTGGGGCCGTAAGAACTCTGTATGGCCTTTTAACTTTGGTACATCGTGCTGTTATGTAGAATATGCAACCACCTTAACCGGTGTGCATGATATGTCACGTTTCGGTGCCGAAGTTATTCGTGCTTCACCGCGTCAGGCGGATTTAATGATTGTTGCAGGGACTTGCTTCGTGAAGATGGCACCTGTAATTCAGCGTTTATACGAGCAAATGTTAGAGCCTAAATGGGTGATTTCAATGGGCGCTTGTGCAAACTCTGGCGGTATGTATGACATCTATTCAGTTGTACAGGGTGTAGATAAAATCATTCCTGTCGATGTGTACATCCCAGGTTGCCCACCACGCCCCGAAGCATTATTGCAAGCATTAATGTTGTTACAAGACCAAATTCAATTAGAGCGCCGTCCACTTTCCGCGGTGATTGGTGATGATCTTCAGCCAGTATATAAGCCAAAGATGCAGCCAGAACGTGACCGTAAGAATGCTGAACGTATTGCAGTGAAAAACTTACGCTCTATGGATGAAATTAAATAATTTTAACGATGAAATATTGATGCACCCGGTCTGGGTGTAATTGTCGTTAAAGTTGACTTGAATTTGTATTAAATAGGAAGCCAAGCCAATGGCTGAAACTGACATTGCTATGCCAGAATCAACTCCAGTTGATTCACGCCCAGCATTTGCAATTGTAGAAGAGCTCAAAACCAAGTTTGGTGAGAACTTCTACGTGCAAGCGACTTTTGAAGATTTTCCAACGGTCTGGGTTGAGCGCGCACGTGTACAAGACGTTTTAATGTTCTTGCGGAAAGTCGCACGTCCATACGTGATGTTGTTCGACTTGTCGGCGGTAGATGAGCGTTTACGTACGCACCGTGACGGTTTGCCTGCGTCAGACTTTACCGTGTTCTATCACTTGTTGTCGCTCGAGCGTAACAGTGATATTCGTATTAAAGTTGCGTTGAATGAGAATGATCTCAATCTTCCAACAGCAACCAACATTTGGCCAAATGCCAACTGGTACGAACGCGAAGCATACGATATGTTCGGCATTAATTTCGAAGGGCATCCAATGCTCCGTCGTATTTTGTTGCCAACCTATTGGGAAGGTCACCCACTTCGTAAAGAATATTCTGCACGTGCGACTGAATATACGCCGTATATGCAGAACCAGGCGAAACAGGATTTTGAGCAAGAACACTTGCGCTTTGTTCCTGAAGACTGGGGTCTAAAACGCGGTAATGCCGATGAAGACTTCATGTTCCTGAACTTGGGTCCGAACCATCCCTCTGCGCATGGTGCATTCCGTGTCATCTTGCAGTTAGATGGTGAAGAAGTGAAAGACTGTGTGCCTGACATCGGTTATCACCACCGCGGCGTGGAGAAGATGGCTGAACGTCAAACCTGGCATTCATTCATTCCTTATACCGACCGTGTTGACTACTTGGGTGGTTGTGCGCAAAACATGCCTTATGTGATGGGTGTGGAGCAAATGGCAGGAATCACTGTTCCTGACCGTGCACAATGTATCCGTGTCATGATGTCTGAATTGTTCCGTATCAATAACCACTTATTGTATATCGGTACTGCAATTCAAGATGCCGGCGGTATGACGCCAGTATTCTATATGTTCGCCGATCGTCAAAAAATCTATGACGCCATCGAAGCGATCACGGGTTACCGTATGCACCCGGCATGGTTCCGTATTGGCGGTACTGCGCACGACCTTCCAAATAACTGGCAGCACCTCATTCGTGAAATTCTCGAATGGATGCCGAAGCGTATGAACGAATACTACACAGCAGCACTTAGAAACTCTGTGTTTATTGGTCGTACCCGTAATGTTGCACAATACGATGCAAAATCTGCATTGGCTTGGGGTGTAACAGGTACTGGTCTGCGTGCTACAGGTATTGATTTCGATGTTCGTAAATACCGTCCTTATAGCGGTTATGAAAATTACGACTTCGAAGTGCCTTTAGAATATGAAGGGGATGCTTATGCGCGTGTTCTGGTTCACTTCCGTGAAATTGAAGAATCGCTCAAAATCGTCCAGCAATGTTTAGATAACATGCCTTCTGGTGCTTATAAAGCGGATCATCCATTGGCTGTTCCACCGCCAAAAGACAAGACATTACAAGATATTGAAACTTTGATTACGCACTTCTTGAGCGTGTCATGGGGTCCTGTTATGCCTGCAGGTGAAGCTTCTGTGATGGCAGAAGTGGTGAAAGGTGCGTCGAACTACTATTTGACTTCAGACAAGTCAACCATGAGTTACCGTACCCGTATTCGTACACCAACCTTCACGCATTTACAGCAAATGCCTTCCGTGATTAACGGCAGTCTTGTATCTGACTTGATCATTTATTTAGCGACTATTGACGTCGTTATGGCTGACGTGGATCGCTAAGGGGTAAACGTATTATGATGATTTTGACTGATAAAAAGCCACGTGTGAATGTTGAAGGGATTTTAACCTCGGAAGAAATTCACGATATCGAACATCACATTGGACATTATCCGTATCCGCGTGCGGCATGTTTGGATGCATTGAAATGCGTTCAACGCCGTAATGGTTGGGTGGATGATGCACAAATGAATGCGATTGCACAAATGCTCTCCATGAGTGTTGCGGACTTGGAAGGTGTTGCTACTTTCTATAACCGTATCTACCGTCAACCAGTAGGTCGCAACGTAATTTTGCTATGTGATTCAATTGCATGCTTCTTGATGGGTGCTGAAACTTTGGCTGAAGCGTTCCAACGCGAGCTTGGTATTCAATTTGGTCAAACCACCGCTGATGGTCGTTTCACGATTTTGCCAATCTGCTGCCTAGGTAACTGTGACAAAGGTCCAACCCTAATGATTAATGAAGATACTCACGGATTGGTTGAAGTATCTTCAGTTAAACAGTTATTGGAGAAGTATCTATGAATACTGAACCAAAACCAATTTATGGCGACGGTAACCCAGAGACTCATCCATTAACTTGGCGTTTAAGTAAACAAGCCAATGTTCGTAATGCTGATGATTATGAAGCGCTTGAAGGTTATGCAGGCTTTAAAAAAGCCATTGCCATGAAACCGGCTGAAGTGCTTGATGTGGTTAAAGCGGCGACTGTAAAAGGTCGTGGCGGTGCAGGTTTCCCGGCAGGGATTAAATGGTCATTGATGGCGCCAAATGATGGTGGCCCACGTTACCTGATCTGTAATGCCGATGAAATGGAACCGGGTACCTTCAAAGACCGTTTGTTGATGGAAGATCTTCCACACCAATTGATTGAAGGGATGTTGATTGCTGCTTATACATTAGAAGCAACTCAAGGTTATATATTCATCCGTGGTGAATACATCGAAGCTGCGAAGTACTTAAACGAAGCACTTGAGCAGGTTCGTGCCAAAGGTTACCTGGGTGAAAACATTCTGGGAACAGGCTGGAACTTCGAGATGCATGTGCATACCGGTGCGGGTCGTTATATTTGCGGTGAAGAAACTGCATTGATTAACTCGCTTGAAGGTCGCCGTGCCAATCCACGTACCAAACCACCATTCCCGCAAGTTGCAGGTGCTTGGGGTCGTCCTACCATTGTCAATAACGTAGAGACCTACAACAACTTGCCGGCAATCATACTGCGTGGTCCTGAATGGTATGTTGGCTTATCTGCGGGTAAATCGAAAGATCCAGGTACGAAAATTTATGGCGCATCAGGCAAGGTGAAATTCCCAGGTCTTTGGGAGCTTCCTTTTGGTACGACAGCGCGTGAAGTGATTGAAGATCATGCCGGTGGTATGCGTGATGGTCTTACATTAAAAGCATGGTTACCGGGTGGTGCTTCTACAGACTTCTTGGCTGCTGAACACATTGATCTGCCAATGGATGCCGAAAGCATCATGAAAGCAGGCTCACGTTTAGGAACTTGTTTGTTAATGGTGGTTGATGAAACCCAATGTATGGTTTCAGCGACACGTAACTTAGAAGAATTCTTTGCGCGTGAATCATGTGGTTTCTGTACTCCATGTCGTGATGGCCTACCTTGGGCAGTGAAAGCGCTTAAAGCTTTAGAGAATGGCGAAGGTAAGCAGGAAGATATCGATCACTTACAAGAGTTAACGCGTAAGTTGTGGATTGGTAAAACTTTCTGTGCACACGCACCGGGTGCAATGGAACCGCTTATGGGCGCACTCAAACATTTCCGTAGCGAGTTTGAAGCAAAAGTGACGAATCGTCCTGCTGCTCAAGCTAGCAACGCAGAACAAGTTTAAGGAATTCGACTATGGCTACAATTCATGTCGATGGAAAAGACTACGAAGTAAATGGCTCGGAAAACTTGCTACAAGCATGTTTGTCTTTGGGTCTGGATATTCCATACTTTTGTTGGCATCCATCCTTAGGTTCAGTTGGTTCTTGCCGTCAATGTGCCGTGACTCAATACGCGAATCCAGAAGATACGCGTGGTCGTTTAGTCATGTCATGTATGACGCCTGCATCTGACAATACCTATATCTCGATTGAAGACAAAGAAGCGAAGGATTTCCGTGCTTCGATTGTCGAATTCTTGATGACCAACCACCCGCACGACTGTCCAGTTTGTGAAGAGGGTGGTCACTGTCATTTACAAGATATGACTGTGATGACACAGCACGACCGTCGTCGCTACCGTTTCACCAAACGTACCCATTACAATCAGGAGCTAGGCTCATTCATTTCACACGAAATGAACCGTTGTATCGCATGTTACCGTTGTGTTCGTTACTATAATGACTATGCAGGCGGTACAGACTTTGGTGTGTATGCGAGCGCTTCTCGAGTTTACTTCGGTCGTCCTGAATCAGGTACCTTAGAATCTGAATTCTCTGGTAACTTGACTGAAGTTTGTCCGACGGGTGTATTTACCGATAAAACCCACTCAGAGCGCTATAACCGTAAATGGGACATGCAGTATGCGCCAAGCGTATGCCACGGCTGTTCTTCAGGTTGTAACATCTCTCCGGGTGAGCGTTATGGTGAAATCCGCCGCGTAGAAAACCGCTTTAATGGTGACGTTAACCAATACTTCCTTTGCGATAAAGGTCGTTTCGGTACCGGTTATGTAAACCGTGAAGATCGTCCGCGTCAGCCACAGTTCCGTTCAGGTGGAAATGTGACTACAGTTTCTGTAGATCAGGCGCTTGATACCGTGATTGCAAATATTCAAGGCAAAAAAGTTTTGGGTATTGGTTCTCCACGTGCATCTCTTGAATCTAACTTCGCGCTTCGTGAATTGGTCGGTCAAGAGAACTATTCAACAGGTTTGTCTCAAAAAGAACAAAATCTAGTTGAACTTGCTGCATCGATCATGCAAACCGAGGGTGTTTATAACCCGACGATGCGTGAAATCGAAAGCTATGATGCTGTATTGATTTTGGGTGAAGACTTAACTCAAACTGCACCACGCATGGCATTGTCTGTTCGTCAGGCTGCGAAAAACAAAGCCAAAGAAATGGCTGCAGAACGTCGTACCCAAGAGTGGCTGGCTGAACCGGTACAACGTATTGGTCAAGATGCGAAATCTCCGATTTACATCCTTGCCGCAACTCAAACACGCTTAGCAGATATTGCAACGGGTGAAGTGGTTGCGTCTCCGAACGACATCGCACGTTTAGGCTTTGCAGTTGCAGCAGCAGTTGCAGGTGAAAATATCACTGGTTTAGATGACGATGCCAAAGCATTTGCACAAACCATTGCTGACACATTAAAAGCCGCGAAAAAACCATTAATCATCTCAGGTACAAGTTTACAAGACCCTGCAATCATGGAAGCGGCAGCACAAGTTGCGCAAAACCTTGGTTCAAATGCAGGTCTTAGCTTGACTGTTCCTGAAGTGAACTCAATGGGCTTGGCAATCTTTGGTGGATTAAGCTTGGAACAAGCATTCGCTCAAGATTACGATGCCATCATCGTGGTTGAAAACGACCTATACCGTCGTTTGCCAACAGCTCAAGTGGACGCAGCATTTGCCAAGGCAGATGAGTTGATCGTGCTTGATCATGCTGAAACCGCAACTGTTGCGAAAGCATCGATTGTACTTTCAGCGGCAAGCTTCGCGGAAGGTGATGGTACTGTGGTATCGCAAGAAGGCCGTGCACAACGTTTCTACCAAGTGTATGACCCAAGCTACCACAAACCAGAGTATGCGATTAAAGAATCATGGCGTTGGTTACATGCCCTTGAAACTGGCTTACAAGGTAAGGCAATTTCATGGACATTGCTTGATGATGTCATTGAATCTGTTGCGAAAAATGTTCCTGAACTCGAAGCGATTCAAGATGTAGCACCAGATGCCGGCTTCCGTGTACATGGCTTGAAAATTGCGCGTGAACCACGTCGTTATTCAGGTCGTACAGCAATGCGTGCGCCGTTATCTGTACATGAACCGAAACAACCGATCGATATTGATTCTGCATTAACGTTCTCTATGGAAGGTTATGTGGGTAATGAAACTCCATCTTCACTGGTTCCATTTGCATGGTCTGCGGGCTGGAACTCTCCACAAGCTTGGAACAAATTCCAGGACAACGTGGGTGGTCACTTGAAAGGTGGTGATTCAGGCATTCGTTTATTTGATCGTCTGAAAAAACGTCCTGCACGTACTTTCGTTGCACCAACCCCAGTTGTGGTGAATTCAGAAAGTTTCCGTTTAGTACCGATGCACCACATTTTCGGTTCTGGTGAATTTACTGTGAAAACTCCGGCGATGGAATCACGTATTCCTGCTGCCATGTTTGCGGTAGGTGAACAAGATGCTGCACGCTTGAATGTTCAAGACGGTCAAAAAATTACTGTGAAATCAGGTGAGGCAACCATAAGCCTTCCAGTTCAAGTGATTGAATATTTACCTACAGGTTATATCGGTTATCCAGTTGGTCTAGCACCAACAGTTTCACTTGCAGAGCCTGTATCAGTCGCGGTAGGAGTGTAATTCATGGAACAAGAATTAATACGTCAAACACCGCTTTGGGCTGAGAACTGGCCAATCGCTTATTCAGTGGTTCAAGCGATTGTGATCTTGCTTGTGGTGGTGCTTGTCGCTGCGTTGATGTCCTTCATCGAACGTCGTTTACTTGCCTTATGGCAAGACCGTTACGGTCCAAACCGTGTTGGTCCTGGGGGAATGTTCCAGATCGTTGCCGACATGCTGAAAATCATGTTTAAGGAAGACTGGACACCGAAGTTTGCTGACAAGCTTACTTTCCGTTTAGCACCAGCAGTTGCCATGGCAACTGCGGTACTTTCGTTCATGGTGATTCCTGTAAGTCCAACACTGGGTGTTGCGGACATGAGTATCGGGCTATTGTTCTTTATGGCAATGGCCGGTATTGCAGTGTATGCAGTACTGTTCGGTGGTTGGGCTTCAAATAACAAATATGCGTTATTGGGTGGTCTTCGTTCTGCAGCTCAAACCATTTCTTATGAAGTGTTCTTGGGGATCTCATTGATGGGTGTAGTCGCAATTGCGGGTTCATTCAACATGCGTGAGATTGTTGAAGCACAACGTGATGTGTGGTTCGTTATTCCGCAATTCTTAGGTTTCTTGATCTTTATTGTTGCAGGTGTAGCAGTAACGCATCGTCATCCATTTGACCAACCAGAAGCTGAACAGGAATTGGCGGAAGGTTACCACGTCGAATACGGCGGCATGAAATGGGGGATGTTCTTCGTTGCAGAATATGTCAACGTGGTTCTGATTTCAGCACTGATCGTAACTTTATTCTTCGGTGGCTGGTTAGCGCCATTCAACTTAGAAATTCCATTTATTCCACCAGTTTTCTGGTTCATCATTAAAACAGCATTCTTTGTCATGATGTTTGTTTTGGCTCGTGGTTCGTTAATGCGTCCACGTTATGACCAGGTGATGAACTTTGGTTGGAAGATTTGTTTGCCATTGGCGTTGGTCAACTTGTTGGTGACTGGTGCTGTGATTCTGATGAATCAGGCCTAGGACAGCAGGGAGTACAAAATGTATAAAATTCTAGCTGGATTCGGGTCAATCGTACGTTCATTGTGGATGGTGTTCAGCCACGTGACACGTAAACGTGACACCATTTTATATCCAGAAGTTCCAGGTGAACAAATTGTTCCGCCGCGTTTTCGTGGTCGTATTGTATTGACACGTGACCCAGATGGCGAAGAGCGCTGTGTCGCATGTAACCTGTGTGCGGTTGCATGTCCAGTGGGCTGTATTTCACTACAAAAAGCTGAAAAAGAAGATGGTCGCTGGTATCCGGAGTTCTTCCGTATCAACTTCTCTCGTTGTATTTTCTGCGGTATGTGTGAAGAAGCATGTCCAACGACTGCAATTCAAATGACACCAGATTTCGAATTAGGCGAATATGTCCGTCAAGACTTGGTCTATGAGAAAGAAAACTTGCTCATTTCAGGTCCTGGTAAATATCCTGATTACAATTTCTACCGCGTAGCCGGTATGGCTGTAACAGGTAAAGATAAAGGTCAAGCACAACGCGAAAGCGCGCCTGTTGACGTACGGAGCTTATTACCATGATGTGGCCATTTTATTTGATGGCACTTGTGGCCATTGTCTCTACGATTCGTGTTGTGACCAACGCGAATCCTGTCCATGCTTTATTAAGCCTGATCGTGTCATTGCTTGCTGTAGCAGGGATGTTCATGATCGTGGGTGCACCATTTGCTGGTGCGCTGGAAATTATTGTTTATGCCGGCGCAATCATGGTTTTGTTCGTGTTTGTGGTGATGATGCTAAATCTGGGTCAACATACGGTTGATCAGGAACGTAAGTGGCTCACTTCATCTGCATGGGCATATCCTGCAATGATGAGTTTCCTGATGGGGCTGGTACTTGTCTGGATGCTCGGTTCGGATTACACAACATCTGGTCCTGTCATGGGCACAGAAGTGATTGGACCTAAAGCTGTTGGTACAGCCCTCTTTACTCACTACTTACTATTGGTAGAAGTTGCCGCGATGTTATTGCTTGCAGCCCTGGTTGCAGCATTCCATTTAGGTAAACGTGAACCAAGTGCAGAAAAGGAAAAAGAATAATGGGCAACATCCCTTTAGAACATGGTTTGATCGTTGCAACCATTCTTTTTGCACTCGGTTTCTACGGTGTAATGGTGCGACGCAACCTATTATTTATGTTAATGAGCCTTGAAGTGATGATGAACGCAGCTGCACTTGCGTTTGTTCTAGCAGGTAGCGCATGGTTACAGCCAGATGGACAAGTCATGTTCATCCTGATTTTAACCCTTGCTGCTGCAGAGGCGTGTATTGGTCTTGCGATCGTCCTTCAGTTCTACCATCGCTTCCATCATTTGGATGTGGATGCTGCTAGTGAGATGCGCGGATGAGTTATTTATATTTAACAGTATTATTTCCGCTCATTGGTTTTATCCTTTTAGCGGCGGGGCGTAACAAGCTTCCTGAAAATATAGCAGCAATTATTGGGGTGGGTTCAGTCGGCCTTTCTGCTTTATTTGCACTGATTGCCGGTATGGGCTTTGTCGCAAATGGCTCAGTTGCCCAAGTTCAACATCTTTGGACCTGGTTCAACGTCGGTGGTTTAGCGCCGGGCATGAGCTTGCATCTAGACGGTTTATCATTACTGATGATGGGCATGGTGACGGGTGTGGGTTTCTTAATCCACATCTTTGCATCATGGTACATGCGTGGTGATGAAGACTTCGCGCGTTTCTTCTCGTATTTCAACCTGTTCGTAGCGAGCATGTTGCTTCTCGTATTGGGCGATAACTTAGCGTTATTGTTCTTGGGTTGGGAAGGCGTAGGTCTATGTTCATACTTGCTGATTGGTTACTACTACCAAAAACCTGAAAATGGTTATGCAGCAATTAAAGCATTTACCGTAACCCGTATCGGTGACGTATTCTTGCTGATCGCATTGTTCTTGCTTTACCAACAATTTGGTACTTTGCATATCGGAACAATCGTTGCCAATGCACCTCAAGTTTTAGCGGGTGATCATTCACTTGCGATCTGGACATCTTTAATGTTGTTCTTGGGTGCTGCCGGTAAATCTGCACAAATTCCATTACAGACATGGCTCGCCGATGCGATGGCAGGTCCTACACCTGTTTCTGCATTAATCCATGCTGCAACAATGGTAACTGCAGGTATTTACCTGTGCTGCCGTATGTTCTCTGTGTTTGAAATGACCCCTGAAGTGATGATGTTCATCTCGATCACGGGTGCTGTCACATTGATTGTTGCTGGTTTTGCTGCATTGGTTCAAACCGACATCAAACGTATTTTGGCTTACTCAACCATGAGTCAGCTCGGTTATATGTTTATGGCTGTTGGTGCTGAAGCGTATCAAGCCGGTTTATTCCACATGCTTTCACACGCATTCTTCAAGGCATTATTATTCTTGTCGTCTGGTGCGGTGATTATGGCTTACCACCACGAACAAAACATCTTCAAAATGGGTGGCTTGTTCAAACATAACAAATTCCTGTTTGCCTGCTTCGCGATTGGTGGCGGTGCCTTGGCAGCCATTCCATTCTTGACCATCGGCTTCTTCTCGAAAGATGCCATCCTTGGTGCAGTTTGGGCGCAGGGACAAAGTGTTGCAGTGTATAACAGCTTGTACTGGGTGGGTGTTGCTGGTGCATTCTTAACGTCTATTTATACATTCCGTTTAATCTGGGTTGTATTCTTTGGTAAAGAAAACACACCGTATCACGAAATCAAAGGCGCGACTTATTGGGCTCCGTTGGGTATCTTGGCGGTACTTTCAACAGGTTTGGCTTACTTCTTAAAAGCACCAGTAGAAGCAATTTTAAATTCTGCGAAAATTCCAGCGTTTATTATTCCTGAAGCACTTGAAACAGGTGTACACGGTGCTGAATATACAGCAGTCGGTATTGCACTTGCAGGGCTTGTGGTTGGCGTGATCTTGTTTGCCTTTGCTTACAAGGCCGTTAAAGCCTTTGCTGAAACTTCATTCGGTGCCGGTCTGGTCAATATTTGCCGTAATGCACTTGGTTTTGATGCGTTGTATAACATCGTATTTGTAAAACCATATTTGCTTATCGCGAAAATTTTAGGTCGTGATCCAATTGATGGTTTGTGGTTAGTGCTTCCTGCCATTGTTAAAGGTGGCCATAGCTTCACAAGCTCACGTCAAACAGGTTCATTGCGTGAATACGCATCAAGTATGTCACTCGGTGTAGTGGTGTTACTGATGATCTTGATCGTGATTCAGGTAGTGGGGAAATAAGATGGAAATCACAAACAACTGGATTTTACCCGCGCTGATCTTGGTACCGTTCATTGCAGGTTTTATTTGTTGGTTAGTCGACAAGTTCGATGACAAATTGCCACGTTATATTGCCTTGATCGGTATGCTCATCACTTTGGGCTTAACCGTTTTACTTTGGCAATCGGGTACTTTTAACTATGAATTAGGCGCTAAAGTTCCGACTTGGGCTGCTGAATTCATGCTGCCTTGGATTCAAACCCTCGGCATTAACATTCACTTGGCGGTGGATGGTCTTTCACTTCTTATGGTGGGCTTGACTGCATTACTCGGTGTACTTGCAGTTGGATGTTCATGGGGTGAGATTCAAAAGAACGTTGGCTTCTTCCACTTAAACCTTTTATGGTCTTTGGGTGGGGTAATCGGTGTATTCATTGCGATTGACCTGTTCCTGTTCTTCTTCTTCTGGGAGATGATGCTTGTACCAATCTACTTCTTGATTGCGTTATGGGGTCATAAGGGCGCAGACAATAAATCACGTGTATACGCAGCAACCAAGTTCTTCATCTATACCCAAGTCGCAGGTTTAATCATGCTGATCGGTATCCTAGGCCTTGTGGTTTACGGTTACATGATGACAGGCATGATTGGATTCGATTACAACTACTTGCTAGGTGTGGCGAATACGCTTGATGCACAGTTACCATCAGTGGCTTATGCCTTGATGCTTTGTATGTTTATTGGTTTCGCTGTAAAACTTCCAGTGTTCCCATTGCACGGCTGGTTACCAGATGCGCATGCTCAGGCACCGACAGCAGGTTCTGTCGACTTGGCGGGGATCTTGATTAAGACAGCTGCATACGGTCTACTTCGTTTCGTTATTCCATTCTTCCCGGCGGCTTCTGCACAGTTTGCAGACATCGCGATCATCTTCGGTTTAATTGGTGTGTTCTACGGCGCTTGGTGTGCTTTCCAGCAAACCGATATGAAGCGTTTACTGGCTTACACCTCTATTTCGCACATGGGCTTTGTGTTACTTGCACTTTACGCAGGTAATATCTTAACGTTCCAGGGCTTAATGATCATGATGCTGGCACATGGTATTTCATCTGCTGCATTGTTCATTATGTGTGGTCAGGTGTATGAGCGTTTACATACCCGTGACTTGCGTAAAATGGGCGGTATTCGTGGTCAGTTCCAATACCTGCCATTTTTCTTGATGTTCTTTGTTGCAGCCCTTGTGGGTATTCCAGGTCTGGGTAACTTTATTGGTGAATTCCTGATTTTGATGGGTTCATTCCAAAAATTCCCAACCTTTACCATTTTGGCAGCAATCAGCCTGGTGCTGGCAGGTCTTTATGGCTTAATCCTCATCCACAAAGCAATGTTTGGTACACCAAACGAAGAGCAAAAACAACATTATACTAATCCGCTGAAAGACTTAAATTCACGTGAGATTGTTATTCTGCTGGTTTGTGCCGTTGCTCTATTATGGCTTGGTATCTACCCACAGAGCTTCCTTGATATTTCAAATTCAAGTATGGCGTGGTTAGCAAACAGCTATATCCCAGTTCAAGACGTTGTCGATGCGACTCAACAGGTCGTATCTCAACAAAATGTGGAGATCCAATAAGCCATGAACTTCACAATGTCATTTTCTGAGCTCATGCCATTAGCTCCTGTGATGATCGTGGCTTTAACTGCGATCGTTGTGATGCTTCTTGTTGCAATTAAACGTAACCATAATTTAATTGCAACAGCATCTGTAGTAGGCCTAAACCTCGCTGGGCTATATATTCTATTCGCTATGTTCGGTGGTGCTTTTGCACCTTCGAACGTGATGGGCATGTTTATGGTTGATCCATTTAGCATGCTTTATCAATTGGTGATTATTATTGCGGCTCTTGCTTGCTGTACCTTGTCTCACGCTTATATTGAAAACTACAAAGATAACCGTGAAGAACTGTATATCTTGATGTTATGCTCGGTCGCGGGTGCAATGCTCATGGTGGCAAGCTCGCATTATGCATCTTTCTTCATTAGCCTTGAGTTAATGTCGATTCCTGTATACGGTCTGTTGGCATATACGCATCAACGTTCACGCTCTTTAGAAGCAGGTATTAAATATCTGGTTCTTTCAGCAACTGCGTCTGCAATGTTGTTGATGGGTATGGCTTATATCTATGCGTATACCGGTTCATTGTCTTTCTATGACAATGTCCAAGCATTAATGCAAGCGATCCAGCAACCGATGGTGATTTTAGGTCTAGGCTTAATCATCTGTGCTGTTGCATTTAAATTGTCTCTTGCGCCATTCCACAAATGGACACCAGACGTTTATGCAGGTGCGCCAGCGCCAATCGCAACCTTCCTTGCGACTGTTGCGAAAGTTGCAACCATTGGTCTGTTCGTACGTTATTTGCTGACTTCAGGGGCAATCCTGATTGATTCTATCGTAACCATCATCACGATTGTTGCGGTGCTTTCAATCTTAGTAGGTAACTTCCTTGCGGTACGTCAAGTCAACTTGAAACGTATCCTGGGTTACTCTTCAATTGCCCACTTTGGTTATTTGCTGATTGGTTTAATCAGCATGACGTACGCAAGCCTCGGTAATGTAACGGTTTATGTGATTACTTATGTGTTAACCACAATTGGTGCATTCGGTGTAGTCGCGTTAATGTCGAGCCCGTACAACAACGATAATGAAGCAGAAAGTTTGGCGGATTACCGTGGTTTGTTCTGGCGTCGTCCAGTACTGACAGCAACTTTGACTGTAATGATGTTGTCTCTTGCCGGTATTCCTTTAACTGCGGGCTTCATTGGTAAGTTCTTGGTGGTGATGGCTGCGGTAACTACGCAACATTGGTTCCTTGCTGCAATGATCATCGTGGGTTCGGGTATTGGTTTGTATTATTACCTCCGTGTGATGGTGGTCATGTACATGACACCGCCAGATACGCCACGTATTGATGCTGATAAACATTGGGGTCAAAAAGTTGGTGGTCTTATGGTACTTGCTGCGGCATTAGCGGTATTGGTGATTGGTGTTTATCCAGACCCAATCATCAAGTTAGCGCTTCAAGCAGAGATTTTATCTCCACTGCATTTCATGCTTTCTCAGCAGTAATCTAAAAAAACGATTAGTTTTAATTAAAAAGCCTCCTTACTTAGGGGGCTTTTGGTTTATAAGAAGTATAAAAAGCATTTATAATAGGAGAAATTTTATCTCATCTTTTAGGTGTTCTCCCGTGGCTATTCATGAAATCCGTCATCCGCTCATTCGACATAAACTTGGTTTGCTACGCCGTGCAGACATTAGTACAAAAAACTTCCGTGAATTAGCACAAGAAGTCACCATGCTTCTGACTTATGAAGCAACCAAAGATTTACCAGTATGTGACCATGAAATTGATGGTTGGAATGGAAAGGTCACAGTAGATCGTATTGTCGGTAAAAAAATTACCGTTGTACCAATTTTACGTGCCGGTATTGGCATGCTAGATGGTTTCTTAAACCTGATTCCAAGTGCCAAAGTATCGGTATTAGGTTTAGAGCGTGATGAAAAAACTTTAGAAGCACGTACTTACTATAAAAAATTAGTACCCGACGTTCAAAACCGTCTTGCGATGATTATCGATCCAATGTTAGCCACAGGTTCATCACTGGTTGCAGCTATTGATGTATTGAAAGCAAGCGGCTGTAAAGATATCCGTGTCATGGTTTTGGTTGCGGCCCCTGAAGGGATTAAACGTGTTGAAGCGGCTCATCCTGATGTCATTATTTTCACTGCATCTATTGATGATGGTCTGAATGAACATGGTTATATCGTTCCGGGCCTTGGCGATGCTGGCGATAAAATCTTTGGTTCAGTTCAAAAAGACTAATTTTTGAATTTGATCAGAAAGGAGGCTTTTAAAGCCTCTTTTTTATATACTGTAGTAATAGCGTTTACAGATTAGAGTAAAGTTCATGAAATTAGAATATAGATTCGGTAAAGTATTCAAATACAATCCTGAAAAAGGATTCGGTTTTATTTCAATGGCAGGCGAAGATATATTTTTCCATATCTCAGATTTTGCCACAGCCACAGAGGTTGAGCCAAAACGCAATGAAAAAGTAAAATTTGTGCTTGAAGAAAATGGCGAGAAGATGAAAGCAACACGTATTGAGCGTGTTGATCCAAATCCAGCTAAAACCAAACAGAAAAAAATATTGGAACATAATGAAGCCATTTCAACGGCGTTGTTATCAAACTTCAAGCGTTGATTGAATAAATTTGCGTCATCTAATTGTTTTATTTAGATGATTAAAATATTCATTAAAAAGCGCCATTTAGGCGCTTTTTTTTATTACAATTCCCGACATAAGATTTAAACAATAAGAGTGACTTATGTTTGTTGAGGGGAAAGTTAAAAGCTATATCGTAAAGCGTGGCTTCGGATTTATTAGCATGCAGGGGGAGTCGAAAGATTTATTTTTTCATATCAAGGATTTTCCCAATAAAAGTGTCGAACCTAAAATAGGGGAAAAGTTAAAGTTTCGAATTGTCGAAGATAATGGAAAATTCAAAGCCGATCAGATTGTTCGTTTGGACTTAAAGCAGAACACTGCAGATTTAGAAGCTCAGCCACAACAAAACTCTTATACGAGTAACAGTGCTCCCCCTCGGTTTAATGAACGTAGCGGTAAAGGTCGTATTTTCACGATTATTGGGCTGATTATTATTTCTGTGCTAGCCGTATTGGTTTATAACAAATATCAAGATTATAAACAGGTCAAGCAATTGAAAACACAACAGTTGATACAAGAACAGGCACAGATTGTGGAACAGCAGCGTAAAGCTTTAGGTAATTTGCCAGATCGAGTACTTTCAGAACAAGGACAAAGACATCTAGACAACCCATCTAGCCAATCATTGAGAACCGAAGTAATAAACGTTGCAGCACCGACTCAAGCTTCAGTGGCAACTACAAAATTTTCTTGTGATGGGCGTACACATTGCTCACAAATGGGCTCTTATGAAGAAGCAGTCTTCTTTTTAAGGAACTGTCCGGGAACTCAAATGGACGGTAATAATGATGGTGAACCTTGCGAGCGCCAATTCGGACGTTAAAAAAAGCACCTTTGGGCGCTTTTATAGATTATGCAATGAATTATTTTTCGCAGAATTTCATAAAGGCTTTTAGACCCGGACCTTGGTACTTCTGACGATGGACTAACATGAACAATGGACGCGTCAGTTGCCAGAACGGAGTTTCTAAAATGACCAGCTTGCCTTTTTCAAGCAAAGGCTCAATCGCGAGTTTAGAAATACAAGACATTCCAATACCACCAGCTACAATTTTAAGAATCGCTTCATTATGACCGAGGGTCAGACGGATATTGGCATCCGGTAAATCTTTGAGAATCGCATTATCAAAGACTTCACGTGTACCTGAACCTTCTTCACGTAAAATCCATTCTACGCCTGCCGCCTCAAAGTCAGTAGGGGTTAATGCCCGTTCAAGCTGCGCCAGTGGATGATTTGGTGAACAACACACTGCAAGTTCATCATCACGCCAATGAATACATTGCAACTGCGGTAGGTGACATGAACCTTCAATTAAAGCTAAATCCAGCTGAAACTGATTCACAGCTTCAATCATTTGGCGGGTATTGCCGACTTGAAGCTGCAAATGCGCTTGTGGCTGAATTTGAAGGAAATCTGCCATTAAATCAGGCATTAAGTAGTCCGAAATCGTTAGCGTTGCCCCTAAGCGCAAGTCGATACTTTGTAGCTCGCCTTTGGCTGCCTGCTCGAATGCATCACAACGACCTAAAATTTCTAATGCCTGTGGCAAGAGATAACGACCTAAATCATTCAATTGTAGACGTTTACCCAAGCGATCGAACAGCGGAGCACCTAAGCCATCTTCCAAATCGGCTAAAGCCATACTTGCAGCACTTTGGGTGAGTTTTACGGCATCACTGGCTTTGGTTACTGTGCCTTCTTGGGCGACTGCTACAAAAACAGCCAACTGGCGTAAAGTCATGCGCATGAATAGAGCCTTAACATTTAAAAAATATTAATAAATTATGTGGTCATGCTACCATGAGCATAGTCTTTCATGCCACGTTGAAATCATGTCAATTGAAAAATTTAGCTTAGAAAAAGTCTTATCTGTACACCGTTGGACCAATACCTTATTCAGTTTTACCCTGACACGACCTGCACATTTCAAATTTACCGCCGGGCAGTTCGCGCGTATTGGACTGAAAGTGGGAGATGAGATCGTAGTTCGAGCTTATTCTGTGGTGTCATCACCTTTTGATGAAACTTTGGAATTCTTTTCAATTGTGGTGCCAGATGGGGCATTCACATCAAATTTGCAACATTTACAAGTTGGTGATGAACTGTATTTGGAAAAAACACCGTATGGTTTCTTAACCCTTGCCCGTTATCAGCTTCCTTTACCGCAAGACTTATGGTTATTGGGAACAGGGACAGGCTTGGCGCCATTTTTATCCATGCTGCAAGACTTTGAAACCTGGACTAAATATAAAAATATTCATTTGATCTATAGCGTAAGAACTGCAGCCGAACTGGCTTATGTCGAGCGTATTCAAGAAATTTCAGCAACTTTTGGTGAAGGGCATAGCGGGTTTAAGTTCGTTCCAATTATCACCCGTGATCCCAATGCAGCATTACATGACCGCTTACCGGTGCTAATTGAAAATGGGGAATTAGAAAAAGCAGTAGGGTTGAAATTAAATATTGAAACCAGTCACGTAATGTTGTGTGGTAATCCGCAAATGGTCGAAGACACCAAAGAAGCCTTAAAGGCACGTGGTTTGATCATGAACCGCCGTGGTGAAGGAAATATTGCAGTCGAAAATTATTGGTAAAAGGTACGAAAATTATTTTACTCTCTCTCCCTGAGCAAGATTTAAAGCATTGCTTTTAAATCGAAGTACAAGAGAGGGCGCGGGTGAGGACAATCTATTAAAATAGTCCCTCTGCCTTGCGCAATAGTACTGCTCATCTCCTAAAAGGAGAGGAAACTAGAAATTCTTTCTGAACTTTTCCTTCAGGCCATAAAAAAATCCCTCTTTAATGAGGGATATTTAAATCAAATCATTCTAATTAATGTACAAACATATCAATATATTCGCGAATTTCTTGGATCGCGGTTTCAACGTCCGCGGTAAGCCAAGTCGGTTCAAACAGGCCTGAATAATGTTCAAGACGATCTTGTGGAACCACCAAACGAATTGGGCACTCTTCTTCCAATAAACGCCAAGGAATGATCGGTACTTCATTGTCTAAAAAAGGTGCGATATTACGAATATCAATCACCATCGCGTTAATACATTCAGGGAATGGCATCACTGAAAACTCTTCGGTACGACGACGGAAATATTCCAGATCACCCCATTTAAGCACGTAACTGGGTTTATTAAATTCAATAATCCCAATGAGATGTTCATCACGTGTGTAATGCAAGCAACATTGATGAGTGACATCAGTGTCCAAATCAAGCGTTACAGATTTCTGTCGATACGCCATAAAGTTAAGCAGCATGAAAAACAAGGTGCACAATTATAGCTCATTTTAAGCCTTTCAGCACCTAAACCCAAATTCATCTTTATTTAAGATTAAAGATAAAAATACTCGGTATTTATTTTACTACAACAGTCGATTAAACAGCTTTTTTACCAAATTTAAAATTGGTATGGCGTATGCGTAAATCTTTTTATTTCAAAAAATAGAATAAGAGGTACATATGTCAGACATTAAAACTGTAATAAAAAATGCCCCCGATAGCGGGGAACGTGACAGAAGACTATTTTGCCCAACGTCAATTAAAAAAAGGAGCAGTCGGTTGGCTGCTTTTGCCAAAAATGGTGGCTGCAGTGAGCAAGATTATGCACAATCAGGATTTAATTTTAGTCGCCAAAAAATGAAGGGTGATTACTCAATTTCGTAACACCAGTTTGTAACACCAGGGATTTGGAGGAGCGATTATCAACCCGATTACAACCGAAGATTTACTTTGTATTTCCGCCAGTATTTTAGATGGTTTGATGTATGGCAATGGCAATGGCAATGGTGATGCCGTGATAGGTATTAATCCGGCCACCAATAATCTACTGAATCTTTCAGAACTGCTAAAGTTACTGGATCAGATTATTCAGGATTATGAAATTCCGACCCAGTCTTGCGTATTAACCCATATCAGTTCAGGAATACAGCGGGTCAATAAAAATATTCCAGTCGATTCAATGTTTCAATCGATTGCCGGTTTACAAGCCGCCAATAGGGCTTTTGGCATTGACTTAAGCTTTTTTTAAGAAGGGTACGAAGCCGCTTTAAGTTTAAAATGCGGAACGTTTGGACAGAACGTGATGTATTTTGAAACTGGGCAAGGCAGTGCTTTGTTCAATAATGCTCATTATGGTGTAGATCAATAAACTATGGAAGCTAGAGCGTATGCCGTGACGTGAAAACATCATCCTTTTCTGGGTTAATACCATGGTGGTTTTTTTGGCCCGGAATATTTATATAAGGGCAAACAGATTATTCGGGCAGAGCCGGCAGATCACTTCTATGGCAAATTGTTGGGCCTACTGATGGGCTACGATATTTGCTATACCAATCACGCAGATGCCGATCAGGATGATAGGGAGGTGCTGCTCATCTTACTGGCCAATGTCAGGATTATTAACCTCATTATGGATATTTCTGGTTTAGATGATGTGATGCTGAATGATCAAACTACCTCTTTTTACGATGCTTTATGCATATGTCAATTCTTAGGTTTACCAGCTGTACCCGAGTTTTAGACTTGGCTGGAGTAACAAGGAATTTGAAACAGCATTGCACACAACTGGAAAGGCCCGAGCCAACTGTCTGAAAAGTTCTCCCGTTTAATCCCGTCATGAGTGGGGATCATGAAAACATAATCCGATGTCCAGTTTCGACCCGAAATTAAGCAAAATGCTTGGGAGAAACTGAAACAGTTTATTGATGCGCGAATTGCCTTAGGACGAGTAGGAGGAAATCAACCGATTCCGCCTTCATTTCAGTTTCAACTGGCACATGCGCAGGCCAAAGATGCGGTTTTAAAAGAGCTCGATGTTTAAAACTTAGAAAAACAATTGGCAAAATTAAACACTGATATTTTGGATATTTTCAGTTGTGTAGTGGATAAAGGTAGTTATTTGAAATGTCTGGACTTAGGTCGAGTACTGTTAGATTCATCTAGAGCATTATTACAACATTATCGGCAGCAACATCAAACTGAATACGCTGCTGTGACTGCTGTGACTGCTGTGACTGTGGTGGGTGAAGGCTTGTCGGCACGTGCCATTGAAGATAATGCGCTGCATTTTATTGCGCTTTATATCAGTCTTGTCTTAATGTTGCATCGCTAGTGATGACCACAGGTAGCCATGTAGCACTGGGTAATGAAGTTGCAAAAATTCTGCAAGCCAAAATACGGGTCATGCTGATTGGTGAGCGTACTGGTTTAAGTTCACCAGACAGTATGGGAATTTATTACATTTGGAATGCATATTAAGGCTGTGCTGATGCCAAACGCAATTGCATTTCAAATGTACGTCCTTGCCGGTTTATCTGAATTGATGTCGATTCAGCATTTAATGGCACTGATGAGGAAGTCTCGCCAACTACAATTTTCAGGCATGCACCCTAAAGATGAACATGAAATGGTGGTTGAGACCCTTACTTCTTCCAATTTAAAACATATTTTCTAATTTGACAGTATTTAAGCCAAGTTTACATGTATTCACCATGTCACTATGCTTTTACACATAACTAAATTGTGGATATTGCTAGTATAAAAATATGAAAACAAGATAGAGCAGAGGACTATATGCCACATGATTTTAATAAACCGCCTCATGTAACCACCCCGGAAGAAAAGAATCAGAAAAAACGTCTACCTGTTTATATTTTAATTCTTGTGGGTGTGTTTTTTATTGCTTTACTGGCTTATATGTTTGCGGATAACGAGCCGGATACGAAAGATGCACCTCCTGGACATCCTAATCCTTCAGCTGAAACAGCCACACCGAACAATACCACCCCAAATACTGGAACAGCGACCGCAACTGATGAGGCAGTAGCCACTGATGTAGATACGGCAACAGAAGCCGGTGAAAGTGATGCAATTAAGAATGCTGCTGACAATGTGGGGGTTGGACGAAGTAATGGCAATTAAAACAAAAACTTTATTGTAATGATTTAAAGCCTTAATCTGCAAAGATTAGGGCTTTTTTGCAATGTAATGTGCGCTTTTGTTGTATTTATGCTGATTTGTATTGAATAAAAAACACGCTAAATCTAAGGTTATTTTCAACATCATAATATTAGGTATAAGTCACTCAAATAACAGTGCAATTCCTACGCCTTCGACTTCAATAAGTAATAACAAGAGGAAATCACAATATGAATGAATATTTTTCTGGAGGCCCTAGAGGGGGAGAATTTGATGCCATGTATTATTGGAATCAATTTCATCCTATTCTAGCTGCTGTCGCTATTTTATTGATTGGTTGGATTCTTGCTCTTATTATTGCAGCAGGAATTAAAAAACTTTTAGAAAAACTAGGAACAAATCAAAGACTTTCAAGTACAACCGGACATCGCGCAAATATTGAAAGTATTGTATCTCGCATCGTGTTCTGGATAGTGATGATCATTGCGATCATAGGTGCATTAAATGTGCTCAATCTCACCAGTGTGAGTGGACCATTTAGCAATATGATTCAGCAATTCCTGTTGTTTATTCCACAACTTTTAGCTGCCGTGGCTGTTGGTTTTGTTGGCTGGATTGTAGCCACTCTGGTTAAAGCGGGCATGCAAAAACTGCTGGATCGTACTCAGCTAGATGAAAAACTGAGTGCCGATGTCGGCGTGAGCCCAATCAGTAAAAATATTAGTGATATTGTCTATTGGCTAATATTATTGTTATTCCTTCCAATTGTATTGTCTATTTTAGGTTTGAACGGTCTGTTATTCCCAATACAAAATATGGTGAGTGAAGTTGTTTCTTACTTACCTAATATCTTTATTGCTGTTGTTATTGTTTTTGTTGGTTATATTCTGGCAAAAATTGTACGCGGTATTATCGAAGGTTTAGTCGGTAGTTTAAATTTACAGCATGAAACACAAAAAATTGGTTTCTTAAAACATTCCAATTTACCAAAAGTATTAGGCTCTTTTGTTTTCGCTGTCATTATTATTACTTCCCTCATTATTGCATTTGAAGCTTTAGGGATTACTGCAATTTCACAGCCCGCAACTGCGATGTTGTATGAAATTATGAATGCCATCCCGCATATTATTGCGGCCGGTCTAATTCTGATTTTAGCTTATGTAGTTTCGCGCTTCGTAGCTAATTTGGTGGTTGACGTATTGGCTGGAACAGGTGTCGATGAATTACCTGCCAAAATGGATGCACAACGTTTTTTAGGGACAACTAAAGTATCTACGATTGTGGGATATATGATTGTCTTCTTTACCATGCTATTTGCAGTATCGGAAGCCGCCAACCGACTTGGTTTTGAACAGGTCAGTGTGCTGATTTCGATGTTTATCCAGTTCGGTGCCAATATTTTACTCGGTGCTGTCATCTTGATGATCGGTTTCTGGTTAGCAAACATTGTTGCAAAAGTAATCGGACGTGGTGAATACAACAGTTCACGCTGGTTGGCAAACTTGGTTCGTATCCTGATTATGGGCTTAGTGATTGCCATGGGTTTACGCGCAATGGGTATTGCCGATTCTATTGTCAACCTTGCCTTTGGTTTAACTTTGGGCGCAGTTGCGGTGGCATTTGCACTAGCCTTTGGTTTAGGCGGCCGTCAGCCAGCTGAACGCGTATTAACAGATTTAATTGATAAATGTAAGAAAGATGCGAAGGAACCTAATCCTTTACATCAGGACAATGCCGATCTCATGACTTCCACCTTAAGTTCTGACTCAATCTCTGCCCATGCTGCGCAAGCATTTACTGAACATGGCGGCGTAGCTAAAGGGTTTGATCCTTCAGTGGATAAATCTTCTGAATTGGGAATGAATGGAGGCACGTCTCCGGCAACCTCTGATCTGACAAAACCTGCAACAGAGAGTCGATTCCCATTATCCAATCAAGACGGGGATGGTTCTCAAGTACAAAACAGTTTGTCTAATCCGACACCTGCGTCACTTACGACTGCACCCCAAGACGATATAACGAGTACGGATCAAGCAGTTCCAGATTCTGTACGCATTGACCCTCAACAGCCGCCAAAAAATAATCCATTTGGATCAACGGGTGAATCAGAGTCAAAAGTTGATATTCATACTGACAAAAAACCTAACCTTAACGATGACAATAAGTAATCGGTCAAATTGAGATAAAGTCGGCTACAGTGATGTGGCCGATTTTTAATTTAATCATTAAAAGGAGATAAGAATGTCAAAAAAACGTCCGAATAGCTTTATCGCACCAATTGTGATTGCAGGAATTACTGCAGGATTCTTTGTCAGTGCCTATAGGTTCGTTTTTGCTAAACCAAAGCAAACAGGTGAACCGGTAAAACCTGCTTATTCAGTAGATCAATCACAAGAAGATGGTAATGAAAATAGCTAAAAAATAATCGTTTTTCTTGGCTTTTTGTGCTACTTATAAATTAACTATTTTATATAATATAAGCATTTAGATAAATGTGTATGAAATGGTGAGAATCATATTAGGATATATGAATAGTAATAATAAAGGAGAGAGAACCATGCTATTAAATAATTTTTTTAAGTCATTTAGAACTATATTAAGTATTGCTGAAACTTCATCTGAAGCACAAGCAATCGCGAACATGGACATCGCAATTGCTCGCTTACAGCAGGCTAAATCTGTTCGTTTATTATCTACAGATTATTTAGAATAATTGGCTTAGAATGTCTATCTAGTTAAACATATTGTGATGCGGCATGTGCAGATGCCCATGCCCATTGAAAATTATAACCACCTAAATGACCGGATACATCCAACACTTCACCGACAAAGTAAATGCCTTTTTGCTTTTTACTTTCCATGGTCTTGGATGAAACTTCTGTGGTATCTACACCGCCCAAAGTCACTTCAGCTGTGCGATAACCTTCGGTTCCTGAGGGTTTTACCTCAAAAGCATGCAAGCGCGCTGCAATCTGTTCCAACTTTTCATCACTCAAATTACCAATCGCCGTACCTGCTGATTCAGCCCAGATGAGTGTTTGTAATTCCAGTACCACACTTTTAGGAAGATACTCATTTAACAAAGTCCGCAGTAAGACTTTTGGTTGACTCGTTTTTTTCGATTTAAAGAAATCAACCAGGTCGACATAAGGCAGAAAGTTAATCTTAAAGCTTTGACCGACCTCCCAATAGTTAGAAAGTTGCAAAGAACTTGGCCCGCTTAAACCGCGATGGGTAAACAGCAGGGCTTCGGTAAAACTGTTCAAATTATTGGAGAGGGTCGCATCTACCGCATTACCGCTTAAACGGGTCGTGACCTCTTTGAATTGGTCAGAAAAGGTAAAGGGCACCAAGCCTGCACGGGTGGGATGGATATGATGCCCAAACTGTTTAGCAATCTCATACCCAATGCCTGAGCCCCCGAGGGTAGGAACGGATAAACCACCCGTTGCGACGACTACTGATTCAGCTTCAAAATAGCCAACAGAAGTTGCCACTTGAAAACCTTGATCATCAATCTGTGTCACTGCTTTCACTTCACAGTTGGTTTTAATATCGACTAAACCTGTTTTATCGCATTCAGCCAACAGCATAGCTAAAATTTCTTTAGCGCCATTTAAAGTAAAAAGCTGACCATGTTTGCGCTCTTCGTATTCAATCCCGTGTTCGCAAACCAAGCCAATAAAGTCCCAATTGGTATAACGAGTCAAAGCTGAAATCACGAAGTGCGGATTATGAGAAATAAAGTTTTCAGGTTCGACATACAGATTGGTAAAGTTACATTTACCGCCCCCGGACATCAGAATTTTTTTACCCACTTTGTTGGCTTTTTCCATGACCAAAACTTTACGACCACGTTGTGCAGCCATATATGCCAACATCAGACCTGATGCACCTGCACCTAAAACAATGACATCGTACTGATTTGTAGACATGGAACAACTCACGGGAGATAAAAGCAGGGCATTATAGACAATTTTAGCGGCAATTTCAGGATTGATCTTAGCCCGTTTGGCGACCTTGTAAACCGCCACTATGAATCACCAAAATTCGTGTATCTCGGGAAAAGTAATTTTGTTCAATTAAATCAAATAAGCCCATCATCATTTTAGCGGTATAGACTTGCTCTAAAAGAATCTTGTGCTCGACTTCAAAAGACTGCATAAATTGTAAAAGCTCTGGCGTGGTTTTGGCATAGCCTCCACAGCAATAAAAATCAGTAATTTTCCAGTTTTTCTTGGTCGTCCATTGCTGTACATCGCGCTGTAAAAAATCACCTTTTAACGCTGAAAAACCAACAACCTTTTGATGCTCTGAACTTGCTTCAATGATTCCTGAAAGGGTTCCGCCTGTACCGACGGCACAGCAGATTACATCGTAATTTTGCAGGTCTTTTGTATTCAGAATTTCTTTGCAGCCTTGAATGGCAAGCGGATTGGTGCCACCTTCGGGAATAATAAAATGTTCAGGAAATTGCTGGATCAATTTACCCAGGTATTCAGGTTGATCTTTTTGCCGATACTGTTCACGCGAAACAAAATGCAGTTGCATGCCAAACTGCTGCGCTGTGGCTAAAGTCGGATTCAATGGTTTTGTTGCCAGTTCTTCACCACGAATAATACCTATGCTTTTGAAGCCAAACAGATGTGTTGCATACGCCGTTGCAGCAATATGATTGGAATAAGCCCCGCCAAAGGTTAGCACTTGATGCAAGCCTTGTTTTTGCGCTTCAAGAAAGTTGTATTTCAGTTTAAAAAATTTATTGCCGGAAATTTGCGGATGAATTTGATCTAAACGCTTAATGGTCAAAGTCACAGGGGCTTCAATATTAAGCTTTTGGTACGCTACTGACTGCGCAATCTGATCAAACATTTCATCATGATCCCTGAATATTCAAATGTATTGTACGCAAAAGATTTTTATTTTTAGCTATATTATTTGCTTAATAGGGGGATCTACGGTGATTGCTAAAGACATGTCAGGGTAAAGGCGTTCAATTTTATAAAGTAAGATGATTGAAATAAATTTTACGCTCTGTACTGATTTGTAAAAATACCTTAAGTAACTGAATTAAAAACACAAATAAATGATTAAAAAACATACATTGGTGCTAAGCTAGAAAATATAACAACTATGAAAAAAAGAGGATATGTGATGAAAAAGCTATCCGTGGGTTTATCTGTTTGCTTACTGTTGTTGCTAACAGCTTGTGATGCAAAAGATGATTACAACAAGCCAAAAGCCGAAGTTCGTACCATGATTATTGGCGGTATGCCCGTGCATGACCATGATTATCGTCTCTCACAGCTCAACGCCCGTGAAATAAAACCGGTGGTGCAACAGTAAGAGATTGAAAAAGATTTAGGTGTTTATTTCAGATTTGCGAAAATTTGAACTAGATATCTTAGTTCTTGCAAACTGTTTATCTTATTTAAAACTACACTCCCTATAATAAAATAGCTTGTACTGATTTGATATCCAACATTGTAGAGGGTTTGCCCCCTAAAACTTTAGATGAGATCCAGTTGCCCATTAAATAATTGGATCTGTAATTTTCCTTTCTAATAACCTGTTGAGGCTCTTGGTTTAATTTTCAGTCTTAAAACTCAACCCTAGTTTTTGCGGATTGCTAGGATGATTGAGCTAAATGAGGGCATGCCGTTTAGTATTCAGTATCAAAACTGCTTTATTCAATAGGTTTGAATCTTCTAAGGATTCTGCCTTGCTGAGCCTGTAGCTGGTGCTAGATTTAGTTATGCTACAAGTTGATTTTATGAATAACTTTCAGCAGAAGTACTTGTACTCATTTCATCTGTTTTTAAATAAATAATCGTCTTATTCGGCTTATAGAATATTTTAATTCTTGATTGAATAAAATTTTAGTGAATTATTCGGCGAAATTGCAAAAAGTCTGAGAAAAATAGCGAGATATTCGATTTTTTAAATTGTAGAATTAGCATGAAATTAATTTATAAAGGCATTTCAGGTGGAATCATTTTGGATTTTGGGCTCAATTGCCTTTGCTCTTATGTTAGGCGCGATGAGTCCTGGACCGACATCGATTTACGTCGCTAAAAATTCAATAGCCATTTCACGAAAACACGGCCTGTTTACCGCTTTAGGTACAGGTACTGGAGCGGCCATTTTTGGTTTATTGGCAGTGCTTGGATTACAGGCATTTTTGTTGGCGGTGCCGTCAGCGTATTTGGCTTTAAAAATATGTGGCGGTTTATATTTGCTGTGGTTGGCTGCCAAAATTATTAAACATGCCAAAGACCCCATCGAAAGCAATAATGATACAAGCTCTCAAATGTCACTGCGCCGGGCCTTTAGTACCGGACTCATCACCCAACTTTCAAATCCGAAAATTGCGATTGTGCTGGCTAGTATTTTTACTGCACTCTTGCCTAAAGAAATTCCAGGCTATTATTATTTTGTATTGCCAATTCTATGTTTCTTTATTGATGCCGGTTGGTGTTCATTGGTCGCGGTTGCCTTGTCAGCAGAAAAACCACGCCGTGTATATTTAAAATTTAAAGCTATTTTCGACCGTATTGCCGGTGGAGTGATGACGTTGCTTGGTTTGAAGTTAATCTTTGGAATGAAATAGTTTTCTCATCATAAATACATGAGATCATTTTATAATTATAGCTGAATGATATCTTAAGTATTTGGTTAAGCTAGCCCTTCAAATGTATCTCTAAAAAACTCATACAAAATAAAAGACCGACGATTCGAGTGATGTTGAAATCGTCGGTCAAAAAATTTGTTGCAAGTTTTAGCTTGGGCTGCTGTTCCGCACTAAAATTTGAAACCAAGTTTATTGCTTTAGTAAAAGTTCGCCGAAAATATTGTGGATGCCGGTACAAATTAACGGGTTTATGAACTTCTTACCCTATATAACGCAGAGGATTACAGATTGGTTGACAATAAAATGAAAAAAAATTCATTTTTTTTTATAATAGGAGTCCTTATCGTAAATTTGGTAGTCAAAATAATCTAATGAGTAAATATTTCTTAAGGTTTTTTATATATTTAATTTTATTTACTCTACTCGCAGGGATTATTGCCGGTTTTTTACCAAATGTAGTGGGTCAAGTATTAACAGCGTTTCCTTATTTAATTGCGATGATTTTGGTATTGTTTAAATTTATTCGTCACGAACAACACGCACCGACCCAAACCGAACGTAACAGATTCAGTTTAATTTTTGTTTTGATTTTCTTTTTATATAACTATATTTTTGCTATTTTTGGACAGCTGATCTTCAATTTTAGCCAGCCCAATATTTTTGAATTATGGTGGAATTTTGTCTCACAAAGTGAGTTTCAATTGCTGCTTATCTCACGCTTACTCATTTTTATGATTCCATTTTATCTCATCAGCTTTTGGTTCTACGGTCAACAAGCCCAGCGTATGGCAAAAAAAATGCTTGGCTAAGATAAATTGCGATACGCTTGAACTGAAAATAAGCCTATTTTATAGATAGGAATACTCAAGTGAGGTGGTCGAATGCTAAAAGAAAACGTGCTGGTGACGGGTGCAAGTGGTTTTATTGGTTCGCATCTACTGCCTTATTTATTGTCGCGTGATTATGCAGTGATTGGGCTGACACGTCAGAAAAATAAGATTTCTAATCATCCCGATCTCACATGGGTTCAGAGTCTAGAGGACCTTAAAACAGATCGGATTGATTATGTGATTAACCTGGCTGGTGAAAATATTGGCCAAGCGCGCTGGACAGCACAGAGAAAGCAGCAACTCATTCAGAGTCGGGTTGAAGTCACCCACCAGCTTTACAGATACTTAGAAAAAAGACAGATTTTTCCGAAACGTATAATCTCCGGTTCTGCAGTGGGCTATTACGGTATCGATGCGACTGAACAATGGTCAACCATTTGTACCGAACAGTCTGCGCCACAATCTATTTTTATGTCGGAACTGTGTCAGTTATGGGAACAGGCGGCATTAAGTTTTCAGCAACAAAATACCAAAATTGTGCGCTTCGGAATTGTGTTTGCAAAGAAGGGCGGCATTCTTCCACGCATACTGTTGCCGATTAAACTGAATATGGTAGGACGTATCGGACATGGTCGGCAACCGGTGGTATGGGTACATATTCAGGATGTGCTGCGCGCGATTGAATTTCTAATGTCAAAAGAAACCAGCACACAAATTTTTAATGTGGTCTGCCCAGAAAAAATGACCCAAGGACAATTTGCTCAAACCGCTGCACAACAACTTAAACGTAAACCTTTATTCTGTTTACCGGCTTTTGTTTTAAAGGGAATGCTGGGCGAGCAAGCGCAACTGGTTTTGAACGGTCAATATGTACAACCGAAAGCACTGCAGGAGCTAGGATTCGAGTTTAAATATCCTACTTTAAAACTGGCTTTGGCCGATATTCTAGCGAGAAGCTAAAGCTTCAGATTTTAATCTCTGCGTACTAAAAGCGGCAGGATCTACAAATGTGGGTTGCTCAAGTATTAGCTGTCGTAATAAACGTGCCGAGGCAGGCCCCATACAAAGACCATTACGGAAATGTCCGAAGTTGGCCCATAGATTATCAAGATCTGGCATTTTCCCGATATAGGGCACACCAGTAGGTGAACTTGGTCTGAGTCCTGCCCATTGTTTCACAATTGGAAACTGTTCAAGTTCCGGCACCATTTCCAGACAGGCTTTGTAAATATGCTGTTGGGTTTGAATATTAGGCCGATGTTCAAAACCCAGTTCATCCATACTGGAACCACAGACTACATGCCCGTCCTGACGCGGAATCAGGTACATTACCTTATTCATACAGATGGTCGGCAACCACTGTTCAGGTGTTTTAAACAGCAGCATTTGTCCCTGAACGGGGTTGACTGGAATGTTCATATTCAATTGTTGTGACCAGTGCGCGGACCATGCACCCGTTGCAATGACGATCTGGTCGGCCTGAATCTGTTGACCGGATTGGGTCTGAAGAGAGGTCACGCGCTGCTGTTGAATATGAAAATGATCCACCCAGATATTTTCATAGAACTGTACGCGCGGATGCTGTTTTAAATAACTGATGATGGATTTGAGCAGGCGTGGATTACGCACATTGGACAACTGCGAAAAATAAAGCGCTTGGCTAAACTGCGCCGAAATATGCGGATTGATCTGCTGCAGTTGGGGCTGTTGTAGAAGTTGGCATTGCTGCATCGGTTCATCAAATTGCTTGGCATAGCGCAGGCCGATATCAAAATCGCTTTTATCCAAAATGAGCATGCCGGTATTATGAATTTCAAAATCAATGCCTGTGACCGGTTCTAATTTCTTATTCCATTCCAAATACAGCGATTTACCGTGTTGCGCCAGTTGATTCACCGCGCGCGGATAGCGCCATGGATACATCGGAGAAAGGATGCCACCACCGGCCCAGGAGGCCGCTTTGCCAGCGTGTTGCTGGTCGAAAATGATGACGGAACATCCCTGTTCTACAAGCTCTAAAGCAGACAATAGACCGCTAATGCCTGCTCCAATAATGGCAACTTTCATCGCTTAAACCACTATTCCTTATTTCATGTCTTTAAGTTTAAGCGCAGCTTCTTCAGCGAAATAAGTCCAGATGCCATCTGCACCGGCACGGCGGCAGCTCATCAGGGATTCAATAATCACATCGTCTGATAACCAGCCATTTTGAATGGCACCGGCCAGCATTGCGTATTCACCGCTGACTTGATAAACAAAAGTAGGCACACCAAAAGTATCTTTCACTTCACGCACGATATCGAGATAAGGCATACCCGGTTTTACGATCACCATGTCTGCACCTTCCTGAATATCCAGTGCAATTTCATGCAGCGCTTCAGCGCGGTTGCCGATATCCATCTGGTAATTGTATTTGTTGCCACCTTTGAGGTTGCTGGATGAACCCACGGCATCACGGAAAGGACCGTAGAAGCTAGACGCATATTTAGCCGAGTATGCCATGATACTGGTATAGATATGCCCATTCGCTTCAAGCGCAGTACGAATCGCACCAATACGGCCATCCATCATGTCACTTGGCGCAACCACATCTGCCCCGGCTTCAGCATGACTTAAAGCCTGTTTAATCAGGCATTCAACCGTTTCTTCATTTAAAACATAACCGCTGTCATCAATAATGCCGTCTTGACCATGAGTCGTATAAGGATCAAGTGCGCCGTCAGTGATCAGCACCATTTCCGGCAATTCTTTTTTCAGCAGGCGAATGGTGTTTTGAACCAAGCCATCTTCATGCCAGGCGGCTTCCGCAGTTAGGCTTTTATCTTCTTGTGGTGTTACCGGGAATAAAGCGAGTTTAGAAACTCCCAACTCAAGCAGGTGTTCTGATTTTTTCAACAGTAGATCAGCAGAAAGTCGCTGAACCTTCGGCATGTTTGGAATATCTTGAGTCTGATTTTGTCCCGGAAGTACGAATACTGGGTAAATGAGATGATCGGTCGTCAACTGGGTTTCACGTACCATAGACCGTAATTTGTCATTTTTTCGAATTCGGCGCATACGAGTGGCAGGAAATGCAGGGCGATTGAACGTATAAGTCATAACAATCTCAATGATCAGTATTAAACTATGGCTATTGTAGTCCTAGAATCAAATTTTGGGGCAAAAGTTAATAGCTATTTCTCAAATTAAGGTATTCGAGCAGATTATGAGTAATTCAGATAAACATTGGACAGGGAATATTCATTTGGGCTCGAAAGTGGATATTGATGTTGTCCTCAAGCAGTTGTGTCATGCATTCAATAGTTCTCCTTACTTCAAACACAACGAAATGGTCATGCGTGTCGTTGATGGTCAAATTGAAGCTTATATTGAGATGCAGCCTTTTATGATTGGCAATGTCGCCTTCCAAATTTTACATGGCGGTGTGGCGGCGACAATTTTGGACAGTATCGGCGGTATTGTTGCGATGGGCGAGTTATATAAAAAAGCAGAAGCGAATGACCTGCCGGATACCATTAAAAAGGTGACTCGCTTGGCGACCGTTGATATGCGGGTTGATTATTTAGCGCCGGGTCGTGGAAAATGTTTTATTGCCCGTGCTGAAACCTTACGTTTAGGTCGCAAAGGTTGCACCATGCGTATGACTTTGGTCAATGATGAAGAGAAACCGATTGCCACCGCGATTGCCTCTTATGCTTATTAAGTTCGGTTTAAGCTTGGCCATTTAAACTCAAAAGAAGTGTATTAAATATTCGGCATTGAATGAAAATTCAGTGCCGAAATCATTTTTAAAGACTGGTGAGTTAAATTTTTATTATCACATCATGATTTTTTGTTATTAAAATTTGTCGTCAATATTAAACAAGAAATGACTTTCTCATCGACACCATCTCATGACATTCATTTGTCTTGCATAGCTGTTCGTTTCAGATCAATCAGAACGACATATATGATGTGTAATGACCAAGTCTGCTGGATTTAGGAATAAGCGATGACAGATGCTCAAAATACCCTGCCAGAAACACAACCAGACAAAGAAACTTCGGACACTGCTGCAAAAGCAAAACGCAAGAAAGCCTTAAGCTTTGTCGCGGTGATCTTTATTGTGGCAGTGATCTTATATGCAATCTGGGCATTATTTTTAAGTCATTCAGTCACTACCGATAATGCCTATGTGGGTGCAGAAACCGCTTCGATTACCTCAATGGTGAATGGTCAGGTTAAGCAAGTTCTGGTCAGTGACACGCAGCAGGTCAAACAGGGCGATGTCTTGGTTCAGGTGGACAATCGTGATGCAGAAATTGCGGTTGCACAGGCGCAAGCTGAATTGATGAAAGCAAAACGTCAATATAAGCAGACGCAAGCCAATAGCAGTGCATTAAATTCACAGGTTTTTGTCAGTGATGACGGCATTCATAGTGCAGAGGCACAGGTGGCTAAAGCACAAGCTGAGCTGAATAAAGCGCAGGATGATTTGGCGCGTCGTAGTAAATTAAGTGCATCAGGTGCGATTTCGAAAGAAGAACTCAGCACTGCACAAAGTGCCGTGGATAATGCTCAAGCCGGTTTGGATTTAGCTAAAGCCGGCTTGGCTCAGGCGCAATCCAGTCAAAAAGCGGCACAAAGTACTTTAGCTGCCAATGAAGCGCTGATTCGCGGCAGTAATGAAACTTCAACTCCGGATGTATTGATTGCTCAGGCAAAACTGAAACAGGCACTGCTTGATTTGGAACGCACAGAAATTAAAGCGCCATTTGATGGGGTGATTGCGCGTCGGAATATTCAGGTGGGGCAGCGTGTTGCTGCAGGCACTGTGTTAATGATGCTGGTACCAATTAATAAACTCTATGTCGATGCCAACTTTAAAGAAAGCCAGCTGGCAAAAGTACAGGTCGGACAAAAAGCTACCCTAACTTCTGATTTATATGGTGATGATGTTGAGTTTCATGGCACCGTAGTTGGCTTTTCGGGTGGTACAGGTTCAGCATTTGCCTTAATTCCTGCACAAAATGCAACCGGTAACTGGATTAAAGTGGTTCAGCGTTTACCGGTGCGTATCGCACTTGACCCTAAAGAATTGGCCGAACATCCTTTACGTGTAGGCTTGTCGATGGAAGCGAAAATCAACCTCGCTTCGAAGTAGCGGCTTATGAATAATAACTATGTACCATTTGGCGACCTGAAAGGGGGGCGCCTGATCCTTGCTGCCTTTGTATTGGCTTTGGCCAATTTTATGGTGGTTCTGGATATGACCATTGCCAATGTTTCAGTACCACATATCACCGGCAGTCTGGCGGTTTCCAGTTCTCAAGGAACTTGGGTCATTACTTCTTATGCGGTTGCAGAAGCGATTTGTGTACCGCTGACCGGATAGCTTGCAGGGCGTTTTGGTGCGGTGCGGCTGTTTGTAATCAGTCTGATTGGCTTTACGGTTTTTTCCATTCTGTGTGGATTATCTACCAGTTTGGAAATGTTGGTCTTTTGCCGGATCGGACAAGGCCTGTTTGGTGGGCCGATCATGCCGCTCAGTCAAACCTTGTTGATGCGCATTTTCCCTCCGGAAAAGCAATCACAAGCCATGGGCATGTGGGCCATGACCACTGTGGTTGGACCCATTCTTGGCCCGATTTTAGGCGGTACGATTAGTGACAACCTGTCTTGGCACTGGATTTTCTTTATTAATATTCCAGTCGGAATTTTCTGTGCGATGGCCGCATTGCGCTTGTTAAAACCTGCGGAAACGTTAATTTCAAAAATCAGAATTGATACCATTGGACTGTTTTTACTGATTTTATGGATTGGCGCATTACAGTTGATGCTCGATCTTGGACATGAAAATGATTGGTTTAACAGTACCTTTATTTGTGTTTTAGCCGTGATTACCGTAGTCGGATTAATTCTGTTTATTATTTGGGAACTGACTGAACAGCATCCTGTGGTCAATATCCAGATTTTTAGATATCGCAGCTTTACCTTCTCGGTATTGTCTTTGGCCTTTGCCTTTGGGGCCTTCTTCGCCAGTATTGTACTTATTCCACAATGGGTACAGATTAACTTGGGCTATACCGCAACCTGGGCAGGTTATTTAACTGCCACCATGGGTTTTGGTAGTTTGCTCATGTCACCGATTGTGGCCAAAATGGCAACCAAATATGACCAACGGATTTTAGCCAGTTTTGGTTTAAGTCTTTTGGCGATAGTGACCTTGATGCGTGCTTTCTGGACCACCGATGCTGATTTTATGGCATTGGCCTGGCCACAAATTCTACAGGGTTTCGCTGTGCCGTTTTTCTTTATTCCTTTGTCCAATATGGCATTGGCTTCGGTGCAGCCACATGAAATGGCGTCTGCTGCAGGCTTAATGAACTTTCTACGTACTATGGCGGGAGCAATCGGTGCTTCCATTGCCGTAACCTTATGGGATGATCACGCCAAAGTTGCACGCAGTGAGATGGTTTCCAACTTACATGTAGATGAAGTCCAAAATACCCTCATACAAAGTGGCATGAGTTCACAAGGCGCACTGGGCTATATATCGAGTCTGGTGGATAAAGAAGTGTTAACTTTATCAGCCAATCATGTATTTTTAATTTTAGCGATGGTTTTTGTTTTTGCGGCTTTAATTGTCTGGCTCGCGCCAAGACCCAAATTGGGTATGGGAGGCGGTGGTCACGCGCATTAATGCTCATCATCTAGGATATAAAAAACCGCTGAATTCAGCGGTTTTTTAAGATAAAGAATATTGTCGTTGACCTCATATATCCGATCGGGTCCGTTTTAAAGCGGTTTGCCACTGAGTTAAACGACTTTGACGCTGATCCGCATTCATATTTGGCTCAAATGCCCGATCTAGCTGCCAAGATTCGGAAATCTCTGACAAATTAGAAAACACGCCTGCCTTTAAACCAGCCATTGCTACCGCACCCCATGCAGTTGATTCCAGCATTTTAGGACGCAGTACCGGAACATTGAGAATGTCCGCTTGGAATTGCATCAGCATATCATTGCGACTTGCACCCCCATCTACGCGTAACTCTTTTAAAGGATGGCTAATGTCTGCCTGCATGGCCATCAGCACATCAGAGACCTGAAAAGCAATGGATTCTAAGGCTGCACGGGCGATATGGGCTTTATTGGTTCCGCGAGACATCCCGCAAAGCAGGGCACGAGCATCACTGTCCCAATGCGGAGCACCGAGTCCGGTAAAAGCCGGCACCAGAACCACGCCGTCAGTGTCATTCACCTGACAGGCCAGTTTTTCAACTTCGCTACTATTTTGAATAATCCCTAAACCATCACGCAGCCATTGCACAATAGCCCCTGCCATAAATACGCTGCCTTCCAGTGCATAGGTAGTTTGATCTTGGCATTGCCACGCAAGTGTGCTGAGTAATTTATTTTGGCTAAATTGAACTTGATGACCGGTGTTAAACAGCATGAAGCAACCGGTACCATAGGTATTTTTTGCAGTACCGACTTCAAAGCAAGATTGACCAAACAGGGCAGATTGCTGATCGCCTAAAATACCGGTAATCGGGATATTGGCACCCAGTAAACCAGTTGCAGTATCAGCAATGTAGCTATCGGATGAAATGATTTTGGGTAAAACTGAATGTGGAATATTAAATAGCTCAAGCAGTTCTTCATCCCACGTTTGAGTTTGCAGATTCATCAGCATGGTACGTGAAGCATTACTGGCTTCAATAATGTGTTCACTGCCTTGGGTTAAGTTCCACATCAGCCAGCTATCGACCGTGCCAAACGCGACATGCCCTTGTTCGGCAAGTTCGCGTAAGCCATTTACATTTTCCAGTAACCATACCAGTTTTCCGGCACTGAAATAGGGGTCTATGCGTAAACCGGTTTTATGCTGAATTTTATCAAGTAAATTTTGTTGGATGAGTTGGTTACACCATTCGGTTGCGCGACGGTCTTGCCAAATAATGGCCGGGGCGAGAGGTTGACTATTACGCTTGTCCCATACCACTGTTGTTTCGCGTTGGTTGGTCAGCCCAATGGCTTTGATGTCTTTGGCAAGAATGTGAGCAGAGGCAAGCGCTTGTTGCACGACTGCAATTTGTGTAGTCCAGATTTCTTGGGCATCTTGCTCAACCCAACCCGAATGCGGTGTTTTGATATGGGTTTCACGTTGAGCGGTTGCCTGAACTTGTCCATGTTCGTTGAAAATAATCGCACGACTTGAGGTCGTTCCCTGATCGAGTGCAAGTAAATAGCTCATAATTTTTTTCTGTTATTAGGCTTGAAAAGTAAAATATTAGCGCAATAATGTCATTAAGCGCATCTAGTTGTGTAAATGTTTAGAAAAGAGGTCGTAATTTTTGACATTTATGCTATGATCGCTTTGTACTTTGGGGGTGTTTCTGGCTTCGACGCTGGTGATGAAACTCATAGATGCATGCCGAGAGCGCATTTTCTCTCGTAAATCAAATTTGCATTTTTTAGTCGCAAACGACGAATCATACGCTCTAGCTGCCTAAGGGCAGCTTGTCCGCCTCTCCGAATACTTGTGGTTAGAGAGACCGACTGAAGCGCACGCACACAAGGCCGTATAAAGTCAAGCCTCGGGGCTTTGTACTAAACTTAGAGGATCGCGATTTGTACCCTGTTCGTCGGGTCACAAAGAGTTAAAACAATAGACGATATCTAAGCATGTAGTATTCTCGAGCGTAGTGCTGGCGGACGCGGGTTCAACTCCCGCCACCTCCACCAAAATTCTTTCTGAAGTAATCCATCGGAATCTAAAAAAGCCTTTAAACTCAATGTTTAAAGGCTTTTTTTTATGCCTGTTTGTCCGAGTTTATCCGATATGATTTGACCCTATATTTGCTGTTTGTGGGTCAATATTGGGACAATTTGACCCACTAAATAAGTTTAATTACGTGGGATAAAGATATGTCACTTACTGATGTGATGTGTAAAAAAGCACTGCCGCAGGAAAAACAGTACCGCCTTTCTGATATTAATGGTCTGTCTTTACGAATCGATCCGAATGGGAAAAAATATTGGTCTATCCGATATACAGAAAATGGACAAAGGAAGTCAAAAGCATTAGGCATCTATCCTGAGCTGAGTCTAAAACGTGCTAGAGAGATAGCGCTTGATCTTAGGTATAAACTCAAAAATACGACTGAGGTCGAGCAGGAGCAGCCTTATTTTAAGGAAGTCGCAGAGGATTGGTTCAATAATCAAAAAGAAACCTGGTCATCCAAACATATCAGTAATGTTCGAGCTTCATTGGATGAGCTTTATATTGCTCTTGCTAATAAGCGTATTAACCAAATTCAAGCACCTGAGATTTTGCAAATCATTAAGAAAATTGAGGCCAGAGGCTCGCTTGAAATTGCAAAACGTACCTTGTCTCGTTGTGGCATGGTCATGAAGTACGCAATTGCGCATGGCTATCGTTATGATAATCCGGCAGGTGATCTGGTTTATGCTCTCAAGAACAAAAGAGTCAAAAACTTAGCTTCGCTTACTGCTGCTGAGATGCCTGAGTTTTTAAGGAAGGTTAGAGCATACCCAAGTGATGCTCAAACACATCATGCCATTATTCTGATTATGCTGACAGGCGTTCGGGTTAGTGAGTTACTGCAAGCACGCTGGGAGGAATTTGATCTAGAAGGACGTAAGTGGGATATCCCTGAAGAGCGTATGAAGAATCGACTTCCACATCGTGTGCCGTTGACGGACATGATGATTACTGAGCTTCAGGCTTTGAGACTTACTCATAATCAGGAACTCCTCTTTCCACATCGTTTAAATAACAAAGAACCTATGCGTAGCGAGTCTATTTTGGCCGTGATCAAGCGTTCGGGCTATGCAGGTCGGATGACCACACATGGTTTTAGATCACTATTCAGTACAGTCGTAAACGAATCGAATTTGTTTAATCCAGATGCAATTGAACGTCAGCTCGCCCATGTGCCGCAGAATAGGATTCGCTCGGCTTATAACCGAGCACAGTATTGGGATGAACGAGTGAAGATCATGGAATGGTATGGGGAGAAAATCAGTTATTGGTTGACATATTAAATATATTTTAGGTCTTAGTCCGGCACAATTTGCCGGATTTTTTTTGCTCAGAAAATGGTTTTAGCAGATGAAATGGGGGGATTTAAATCGATATTCTAATAAAAACAACTAAAAAAGAGATGTTAAATTAACACAAAAGTAAATTTCACAAATACATAAGTATATTTAACTTAAATAAAAGAATGTTTTTAAAATTTAAAAGTATATTTTTTGATAGTAATAATATTTATTTTTTACATACATAGTTATGTTTTAATAATACAAATAAATGTATATTATTTCTTATAAACTATTGAGAGATAATTATAAATGGCTAACTTAAGTAATAAAATTAAAGAATTAACTTATACTTTTGATGAAATGATAAGTGCATGGTCCGCAAATGGGTATTACAGGAAATCGAATGTAGAAAAAGGTTTAATTACAGATTTAGAAGTCTTGAAGCAAATTGAACTATTTTTTTTAGATATAGACTCTTTGAAAACATTGTTATTTGTACCTAGGGGAAGATATGTAAGGAATACGTATAAAGAAATGGGGACACTTCATCATCCAACTGAGGTATATGCCCCATCTGTTTATGCAAAAAAATGGTTTCCTTTCCAACATATTTTTAAAATGCATATCTGTAGAAGTGAGATTACAGAATACAAATTCCTTGAGATTAGCAATCGCTTTGAATATTTCTATCATGATTTTAATTTGTCTATCGCCACATGGCAGAGAGCTAAAGGAAATATTTTAAAAAAATATGCGGGTTCTGATGACTATGAAATTAAGCAAAGGATATTTATTTTTGAGTCTTATCATGAGCTTTTACCGAAATTAATATCTATTGATAACGTGCCATCCGAACTTGCACGTTTTATAAATGGAAGGGTGGGCGCATACAGGAAAGCAAAAGAAGAAGGTAGTAAAACTCGAAATATAGATGCTTCTTTTTCTAAAAAGAAGAAAGAATATTCACTGTACGTAAAAAAATTACTTGAGGAAAATGGAAGTTTATTTGCTGTATCAATAAACTTTTACTTTAGTAATGGATCAAGCCAATTAGATCATAGACTGATCAAGAAGAAGTTTTTAAATAGCTTGAGAAGTTTAAGTGATTTAAGCATGGTAGTCGGTTATCTTGGAACTTGGGAGTTTTCCCGTGCAAAGGAATATTACTTAAGGATTGTTTTTTTCATTCCTAAAAAACAAATGTATAAAGCTGAAATTTTTGAAGAAGTAATCATTAACTATTGGAATAACTTTCAATATAAACACGAAGGTAAGATGGTTAACCCACCCCTTGATGCTGAGGTGAGCAACTTAAGTTATTCCCATGATCGACTTAAAAAAAGTCATTGTGTTATTCCTAACTATCAATCATCAATATTTGAAAATTTTGTAGACACAGTTATCAATTACACTGTGTTAGCAGAGAAGTTTTTTTTCCCTTACGAGCTTCAGATGTTTTTATATAGCTACTCTAAAGAAGGAAAGCATACTGCTAATGAGGATGGCTATTACATCATTGATAATCTCAAGTACACGTTTTCACGTTCTTTTAGAGGGCATATTAGAAAAAATTAACTTTAGCTTCACTCTGCTTGGTAAAGTCCTCTGCCTTACGTTAAGTTGGTTTGAGGGACTCGCTGTTTTATCGGGGAATAGGCTTAACAGGTTTTTAAAATTATTATATTTAATATTAATTATATTTAATTATCAATAGTTTATTCTTGTATTGCTTGATTCCTTCCTCATATATATGGGAGAGCAATTAAAAGATTACAGACATGCCTGTGATATGAATCCTAACATGATGAGTATCACAACATGAATTTAACTACACCTCTTTGGAATGAAGCCAGCATTAGGAGTCTGAACAGATAAAGCCTGAATCTAAAGCTAATACAAAGCCCAAATGTAATCAAAGGGAAGGCTTTGTGCAGGATATTCAGCAAGGGTTGCAGGGGAGTGTAAGCACTGTGAATTAAGAGTGATTGCTCTGGAAAGTTAAATTTTACGGAGGGCTCTATTATTTGAGCGAATTGCCGCTCGCATCAATGATTAGGAGTAAACATCATGAATGCGTTTATCGGTCAAACATTTCAAATGAATCAACTTATCAGTATTAAGCAGGTCGTAGAATTTGTCGGTGTGGGGCGTTCTACCATCTACGAGATGATGGATGAAAACTCACCTTACTATGATCCTTCATTTCCCAAAAAAGTAAAGATTACTCAAAACCGTATTGGCTGGTCAGCTTATGAAATCCATCAGTGGATTGAAAATAAGTTGGTGAGTCGAGAATAAGGGAGGCTTTTGCTCCCTTATTTTTTTGCTGCTAGTAGACTGATTTTAAGTAATAAATTTTTCTGCATTTAACAGCTCTTTAAATTCATTATACTTAGTGACATCAAGTAATCTATTTTCAGTTAAGACAATAGTATTAGCTTGATTTTTGTATTCTTGTATTTCATTTCGATCCATCGCACAAATTATTAGTTGAACGGTATTAGGTGTGTACTTGGTTATGAAATCAATAATTTTGGAATAATTAAAATCCGCTTGTTCTTGTTGATTAGGCGTATCAATAATAATAGGAGCAAATACTTCATTTTGAGCGTTATAAATTTGCTTTAAGACAGCATAATAGTAAGCTAATAAACCGCGAGTACTTTCCGCAGCTCCACCATTTCCATGCATTTTATTGTAGTCTAGAGCAGAAGAGATTTCTGAAAGATTTACAGCAGTTGCATCTAATTGCTCAATATAACTACATAGGCTTAATTTGAAAGCTGTATCTAATTTTTCTTTATCTTCTTTTGTTAATAATTTTTTTTGCTCCTTTTTGTTTTCTTTAATAGATTTCTCAAATCTAGCCACTGTTATATTTTGTTCTTCGATTGTTTTTTGTACTCTGTTTTGGATTGTGCTTGTGGCAATTTCTTCAATAATGCTCTGATTAGTTGTTAATGAATTATTATTGCTAGACAATGATTTATCATATTTGACATTGATTTTTTGTATTTCGGACTCAATTTTATTTAGTAATACGTAGCTTTTATTTAATTTCTTATCAATAGAGCTGAGTTTGCTTTTTATCTTTTCGGTTTGGTTATCAGCTTCTACTTTATCTGAAAGAATAGATGCTCTATTTACGAGAGAGTTATCATGTTTTGTTCCACAGATAGGACATGATAGACTATCATTTTCTATATTTTCGACAGAAAATTTATAGTCTTTTTCTAGTTCTTGGGCTGCTATGACGGTTAAATCCAATTGGTTTTGATAGTAAACTTTTTCAGCATTTAGTTCCGCTATTAACTTGAAAAAACTTTCTTGTTTTTCTTGCAGGTTTTTAAGATCTTGATTAACTTGCTGATATAAATCTTTTAATTCATTAGATGTTAAAGCAGTTATTTGGGGGCTAGTTGGGAGATATTTGTTAATCACACTAATGCTGGTTTCAATGGCTTTAACTTTTTCTTCAATGTCTTTTTTTTCAGATTGATCGGCAGAAATTTTTTCCTGAATATCAAAATATTGCGAATTTATATATCCAGTATGGTACTTGATGATAGTTGGTTTCCATTGAGCATATTGCTGAAGATTAGAAAAACTATTCCACGTGCTGGTCCAACTTTGTTGCTGATCAATATAATAAGGAAGAAAATAATAAGATGGAGGGGGAGTTTCTAATTTAGTAGTGTTTTGTTTGTTTGGTAAAAGTACATTAAATTTAACCAATTCTGCAAATAGTTTAGAGTATTCACCAGTAGTTTTTTCGAATTTCTGCCAATTTTGATTAGGTTGTTTAAATAAAATCTGATTACCATATCTGTAAACTGAATATTCTTCAGTACCAATGCCAAAAATCAATAGACTTTTAATGTCTTGAACTTTCCATGTGCCATCAAGATTTGGAGAGCACCCCATTGTCCATAACAATAATTTAGCAAGAGTAGATTTGCCAATACTATTATTATTCCCCGTGATTAAATTGAATTTCGGATGAAAGTTGAACTGATTTGCGGACTTTTGGGAATTTGATACTATTGTTAATTGTCTGAACGATAAGTTTGTTATGTTGTCCAATTCGTAAATTCCTAATCAAAAGCTTAAAGTTATTAATATTTGGTTCAGTACTCTTCATTTTTACAAATCAACTCATATAAAAGTCTAGCTTTAAGATCATAGATGTCTTTAGATGTGATTTTATCATTTTTAAGTAATTGATCCATCGAAATTTTTATAAAATGTTCCAATCCTTCATTCTCATATACTGAGTAATTATTAGTTACAACCTCTTTTAGAATTTCTTTATCCTGCAGTATCGCGAGATTTCGTTGTAGTGAAGAGGTGTGATAACGATGAAATGCTTTTTTTATTTTAGTTTTTTCATGATATTTAGTGTTTAATTCATGAAGAATTTCAGTAAGTTCATTTTCTCTTATTTGTAAGTCATGGGTTTCTGTAAATTGAGAGATAGTATTTTCGACAGTGTGCCCAGTTAAACCTTTACGATTAATTAAGTCCTCCCATAATTTATAGTCATATGTAACCGCTCCTTTAATACGTAATTCATCAACTAACAATCTATAGATTGATTCAGCATTATGGTTTGCTCCAGCTTTAATCTTATTCACTAAATTTGAAACTTGTCCAATAGTGTATCTTTGGAATCCAGTAGGAGGTAAAGTTGGTGTAATAAATGAAAGTGTATTTGGTAAGTTTTCTTCTCCTATTTCTTTCTTAATAGCAGCTTGGATTTCATTAATACAGTCATCGTGTAAATCGCCAACTTTAATAACCTCTAGATTTAAAGGCTCTCCATTAAGTTGAAGTGAAAAACTGCATGTTGCTACTAAGTTTAAACTGACTAATTTATCAATATAAGGTTTATCCTGAACACCTAATAGCATTTTCCCTAAAACCGAATTAGGATCTTTTTTTGTACTTTTAGTTAAGCTCTTGCTTGTGTATTTAGAGCTCGATTTATTTTTAACTTGATTAAATTCAAATTGAGCTTTATTGCTATCAGTGGATGAACAATAAATAACATCTTCATGTAGTTCGACAAAAACAACGTAGTCTGTGGATATAGCATGTTCATCTAAGATTCGGCTTAAGGCCCAATGATATTGATATTCGTATTTCCCATATGTGCTAGCACCTGCAGTCTCTCTTTGGACAACTGCTAATGGGTTTTGTTCTTTTGCTTTACTACCATCTAGCATAAGTTTAAATCCTTTTAAGAAAATACCGAGCAGTAAATTTTTTTAAAAAAGCATGAAATATTAAATAATACATGAATTTTTAGAGTACTGCTCATAGCTGAATTTATAGTACCTGAGTTTGAGGGAAGCTTAATTTCTTGGGAAAATTGAATATGGTATAGATTTTAACTTTAAAGACACGATTTCACTGTTGGTTCTACTGAAGTTTATTGAGAGTGTATAAAAGAAGGAGTTCAAATGAACTCCTTCTTTGTTTATCAAATTGGGTCTAAATGGGTAAAAGGAGTACAGATTTTACTTATTTTTAAAATGCTTACAGGTCAGTTGTGTTGCCACCATCTCAATTGGTAGAACGCCATCTTGGCGAATTAACATCTGCAATGCTGAAACAATATATACAAAAATCACTCAACTTAATGGGGGATTACCTCAATGAACCCATATCTTAAACTCTTCGCTGCGACGGCATTTACAATGTCTTCAACACAGCTTATTGCCGCAGTTTCAACCATTAAGCAAAAACTGGAAAAAGAAGGTTTTAGCTTTGTGAAGCAAATTGAGGCACCAGCACAAATGACAGGTTGGGCTGGGCATATGCAGCAAAATCCAATGACGGTTTTCATCTCAAATGACAATAAATATTATATTGTTGGGGATTTGCATAATGCCAAAGGCGATAACTTAACCGTTGATGCGCTGAACAAACATGTCAAGCAATCCGTTTTGGATGATGTTTGGAAAAGTTTGGAAAAATTGGCTTGGATTCAGGATGGAAATGTTAAAGCACCACGGATTATCTATGTATTCTCAGATCCGAATTGCCTTTATTGCCATGTTTTCTGGGAAAAAGTCTGCCCGTATGTGAAAGCAGGCAAAGTTCAATTGCGCCATATCCAAGTTGGAATGATTCGTCCTGAAAGTTGAGGGCAGGCTGCAACTCTATTGACCGCTTCAAGTCCACAGCAGGCTTTTGAAACATTTAATGAGGCGAAGGGGAAGCAAAAACTGAAAGAATTAAAACCGATTTCTACACAGCTAGCAGAAAAACTGGAACGTAATGAAGAGATGATGAATAAATATGGTTTTTATGCGACACCTGCTTTAGTCTGGAAGAATGCTCAGGAGGCATTAGAAACAGCATATGGCTTACCTAAGGATTTAAAAAGTTTTTTTGAATAAAAACATGTGAATGGAAATGCGGATTCATATTGGTATGGATCAATTAAAAAGGACGTTATGAGAACGTCCTTTTTAATTTGTCCTCGGCTTTAATCTACTTTGAATAAGATTAAGCCCAACCTTGTTGACGATTACGTATGTAAGGCAGAAGAGAAGCCAATGCTAATACAGCCAATACTGCACCAATCCAGAGACCTGAACTTAAACCATAACCATTTGTAATCGCTAAACCACCAATATACGAGCCACCACCTAAACCAATGTTAATTACCGATGTGTGTACCGCATTAACCATAGGGCCTGGGTGTGCAACGCTGACAATTCTCGCCATCATTGCTGGATTCATTGGAACCCCGGATAAACCAATCAAGATGATTGCGATGATTGCCACCGTTTTATATTCGGCAAAGATTGCAAAAGCGAATAAAGATATACTTAATATGGTTAATCCAACGAGCATAATTTTAAGGCTGTGATTATGCGCTAAGCGACCAGTAATCGTATTACCTACGATGTTTGAAAAACCAAATGCCATCAAAATAAAGGGTACGACTTGCATGCTAAACCCAGTGATATCGACCAAAACAGGGACGAAGTAACTAAATGCCGCAAAACTTGCCCCTAGAATCAAGCAACTTGTTGCACAGGCTTTCCAGTAGGCCTTGTTTTTGAAGGCTTTGATCTCTTCCTCCATTTTGATTTGCTCACCGCCAGATACTTCAGGTAAAAGACGTTCAAGAGCGATGAGACAAATGAATACCAACACAGCGACTAAGCCAAAAGTGATACGCCAGCCCCACTGTTGATCGATCATGGTTGCAAGAGGCACGCCAAATACAGTGGAAATCATAAAGCCGCCAATAACGATAGCTGCTGCGCGAGGGCGGTTATGATTCGGAACCATCGCCATACTGATGGCGAGAGAAAGGCTTAGACAACCTGCACATAAAACACCTGTGACAAAACGTATTACTATTAAAATAGCATGGCTAGAGATAAAGGCACTTAAGCCTTGGATTACCACATACAGCGCTAAGAGGATCAGCAAGACTTTTCGATATTGAACTTTATATTTGAGGAAAAAGTAGGTAAGTACAGGTCCGCCTAACATGACTCCAAAAGCATAATATGAAATTAAATGTCCAACATCACCCACACTGATTCCAAAGGCATGGGATAAAGTGGCGGTCATGCCAGCGACCATCAATTCTGCTGTGCCAATTGAAAAAATAGCTAATCCTAATATATATACTGCTAACGGCATTTTTTTAACGCATTCCTAATTATTTAACGATCATTACAAAATTAAAGGGTTTTATTTCTTTTGCACTGGTGATTTAGTTACAAGTTGGCTAAGAGGCCATTAACCACATCTTCCAGAAAGCTTTTATCTGAAATATTTTTGTTCAGTACACGCAAACCGTAGTAACCGGCTAAAAAGCCTCGCGCCATTTCAAGGGCTGAAGCATTGGTACTGAATTCTCCATTTACTTGTCCTTCGACAAATACTGCGAGGAGAGAGTTCTCTAGGCGCTGTCGATATTCTAGATTCAGGCTTGAGACAACCTGATCTTTATCCCCCATTTCTAAAGCAGAGAATAAGACCATGGCTTCGTGCTGTTCCGATTGTGAAAGATCCTCGGAAATCCCCCAAAGTAAAAGGGATCGTAATCGATCTTTGAACAGTCCTGACTGTGTAAGAATGGACAATTGTGCTGCCATAGTTTGTTGATGGCTACGCAATAAAGCTTGTTCATATAAGGCTTGTTTACTACCAAAAGCATTATATAAACTTCCTCGCCCTAAACCGGTACTATCACATAAATTTTGCGCTGAAGTACCTGCATAACCGTTGGTACTAAATACTGCTACGGCTGCATCGATGATCTCTTTATCTTCAAACTGTCTAGGACGGCCTGGATTATTAGATTTTTCATCACTCATTCATGAGTCCGAGAGGGGGTAAGCGGAGAGTGCATAGTAGGTATTATGGAACGATCTGTCAAATATTGAATTAAGTATATTTTATAATCCTGAGTAGCATTCCACTACGCTACCAAAAATAAAAATATATTTAACAATAAATTGGATAAAAAAATAATTTTTGAATGTATGGAATCTATAAAAATATATTTAATAGGAAATTGGGTTGATTTTTAGGGTTATAAGTATGGAAAAGAATGACTTTGAAAAAGATTATGTTTCTGGGTAGAAAACTTCTAATTAAAAAAATAAGGTTATGAATAGGATTGAAGAACTAAATTGTCTACTACTTATTAATAAAGAATGGGATAAAGATCTGGAATTTCACTTTCGTGACATGCATAAATCCAGACTTTTTCAAAAATTTGCTCCATTTCTAAGTCAAATAGTTTAGTCTCAGTGCACGTTTCTCGAGCAATGGCGATACACGCCATCGTGAGGGCGAAAATCAATACAATTTTTAGTGAAGTCTTACTATTCAGTAATGCTGCGTAAGGTCATTCTTGTATCCTCTAGTTCATTAGGGTATTTCTCACATTGAAGCGAAATCTATCCTTTCCAACTATTCAAATTTTCAAGATCTTTATCCATTTTTCAGGATGATAATGTAGAATTCCTTATTTTTTTGTTGGGAGAAAATGAGCAAAGAATTAGAGTTATTAATGTTAGACTCTATTCAAGGTTTTCATTTGGATATTTTTATTACCAATTGATATTTCTTATAATGGTGCTGAGAAATAATTTTTAATTTATTTGTTTTAATTCGATAACAATTTTTTTCTTACCAAATAATCGGGCTAAAAAGCCCGATTTATATATTTCTCAAAGAAAATGTATTTGAACTTGAAATAATAATTTTTCCTAGCTTAAAATTTAAATGAGTATGTAGTAAAAAAACGATTTTCGGAGTAGTTATCACTTAGATCATTCTTATAATTCAAATTTAACCACTGAAAACCCAAACCTTTAAATCGTCCTTCATTCACACGATAATTCATGATGATATCAAATTCACTTTCATCAAATCCTTTTTGGCCATTTATCATATAGTTTTGGCCATCCACATAACGGAGTAAAATATTTAAACCAGGTAATGCCCAACTCGCATCGTGGTTGAAGGTAACGTGATATGAAAGTTCATTTGCCTTATTGAATGTACCTTGTGTCCAGTTAATATAGCTGAGGACAGGAACGGCGCCATCTAACATTGGAAAGTTACTATCACCTTCAATTTTTTGGATACCTAAACCCAAGGTATTTGGCCCATAACCAAATTCCTGAAGTATCCCAATATATTGGTTATCAATATCACCAAGCAGTTCATCACCTGCTTCTTCTGTATAATAATACCTAAATTTAGTATTCAATCTAAATTGGTCAAGACTATTTTTATAGTTTAGGCCGATAGAATATTGATTATACAAATCTTCTAATTTACTCACAAAGATTTGAGTCTGTAATTTACTATCAAAAGCTTTATGCTTTAAATCGATATAAGTTAAGCCATCAGATTCTTTTTTATTGACAGAAAGCTTTCTAAAATCCTCTTCATTTCTCGGTGAGTATTTATCTAAATAGCCAATATCCAGTTTTAACTGTTCATTCAATTGGCCCGAATATAATAGACCTTGATAAATTGTAATCAATTGTCGACTGTAATCTGTAGTCGCCAAAGGAGTATCAACCCACTGCTCCCCCCAGCTTATTTTATGCTGTTTATACTGTGCTCCAATCGAGCCTGCAACTTTACTGTAGCTGGATGCCTGCTCTTTGGTGACTGGGTCAAATGGCAAAATCATGTCATTTAAATGTTTATCGTCACTTAAACGCTTTGCGTATTGAACAGAACCTGTAAAATTTAAGGAGAGATCTTCGGTAAGTGCATGTTGACCATTTGCACGGGCAATAACCCCTTGACTCCAACTCCCTACTGAGGGTTTGGCAGCATCATCAAAATCCCGATCTGCGTATAAGTTTTTTAATGTGACATCAACATTAATCTCTTTTGCGAAGGTGCAATTCACCATTGCAGCCATCGCAGTAAGTAATGGCACAACTATTATATTTTTACTCATATCTAATCCATTAAATTATTTGATAATTTTTATCGTCCTAAAACCGACATGGCTAATGCCTAAATCGATTTGCTGAGAATGTCTTGCTGAAGCTCGATAACGCATACAGTAATTCGATGCGCAAAGGAAAGACCCGCCTTTGATGGTATAAAAATTAAAAGCGGGGTTATCCAGATGATTCTCAAGTTGATCCATTCCCATGTGATCATCATGCGTTCCCGTAAATGGGCTTTTGGTATATTCCCAAACATTTCCAATCATGTCGTAGAGGCCAAAACCATTTGCTGCAAAGCATCCCACTGGTGCAACATCCGGATAGCCATCTTTATTGTCATTGTGGTAAGGAAACTCACCTTGCCAAACATTGGCATCAATATGTTTTAAATCTGCACTGACATCTCGGTCATGGGTAAAGCCTTTTGCAGCATATTCCCATTGTTCTTCAGTCGGGAGCTCTCGACCTAACCAATCGGCGTATGCCATCGCATCTTTTAAAGTGATCATCCGTACAGGTTGATTATGCTTAATTTTATGACTACTATTCGGCCCCCAAGGCTGTTTCCAATTCGCTCCTTTCATCAATGACCACCAAGCTAACTCCTTGACTGGTTTTTGAGGTTCAGTAAATACTGCTGCTTCTCCTTGCTTTTCTGCTTCGGTCACATAGGTTGTAGCATCGACAAAACTTTGGAATTGAGCATTGGTCACTTCTGTTGCATCTATCCAAAAGTCTGCAACTTTCCGTTCACTTTTATAAACTGCTTTTTCCTCTGGGTAACTTTCATTGTTCCCAATATTGAATGTTCCACCATGAATTTTAACCATGCCAGCTTCAGATTGCTTTGACCAATTTTGTGGTAAACCTGAATATTGCTTACATTTATTACTATCCCCTAAGTTCATTACGGTTTTTTGCTGCTTAATTTCTGGCGTGGAGGGGATGTCACATGCACTTAAACCTATTGAGCTGAATAAGATAGTATAATGAATATATTTCATATTTTAATTCCTACATCCTTGAGAGAAGTATTTCCACATTATTTACCTTAGTTTATCTAGAAGATAGTTTTTTTGATAAGCAAAAGTGATCCTAACATGTTAATACTTCTAAGAATTAAACTATTCTTGCTTGCCTAAATTTTTCAAAAAATCTGGCTGAATACATTGATCATAAAAACAATTCATTTGACCGTATTTGTAGCGAACTGGAGCCTCCACAACCCCTACACGTTGAGAATACTCAGCCCAATCTTGAGCAAGTTCTTGGGTCTTAGTTGGATTTTTAGATGCTAAATTATTACGATAAGATGGATCTAATTTTCGATTGTAGAGTTCCCATTCGCCAGTTCCATAAGGGGGTACTTGAAATTGTACAGCCCAATCACCTTTATATAAGGCACGCCGGGTATTGAATTCCCAACCTAAAGCACGTTCTGGCAGCGCTTTTCCTTTAAAAAGAGGTAAGAAAGAACGTCCTTCCATTTTTAATAAATGTTGTCCATTGCGTGTATCTGGTCGCGTAGCGCCTGTAAGTTCTAAAATAGTAGGAACAAAATCCATGACATGAATGGTTTCGGAATTAATTTGACCTGCCTTTATTTGAGTTGGATAACGAATAATTGCAGGCACATGAATTCCGCCATTTGACAAAATACTTTTGAAATAAGGCAATGGAGTAGAGGCAACTTGTGCCCATTGTGGACCCAAAGTCACATATGAACCTTTTTTACCCATATTCTTAGGGCTATTGTCAAATGTAGCATCGACCCATTCACGGATACCATTTTTATCTTCAGTTGTGCCTAAAGATTCTGGAGTTGCTGATTCAGAACCATTGTCAGACATGAATAAAATCAGAGTATTGTCTAGTTCCCCTGTACGTTTTAAATAGTTAACCACACGACCAATGTTGTGATCCATATTATCAATCATGGCTGCATAGATTTGCATGGTTTTGGTTTGATCTTGTTTTTGGGCTTCAGTCAATTTATCCCAAGCGGGGAATACATCCATGAGAGGATTATTAACTTTCGTTCCCTTTGGCATAATACCTAATTGAATCATGCGCTCTAAACGGGCTTGGCGAATTTTTTCATAACCTTCTTTATAGTGACCTTCATATTTTTTAAGATATTGATCAGGTGCTTGTAAAGGCCAGTGTGGTGCAGTAAATGCAAGATAACCAAAGAAAGGCTGATCTTTTTTACGGTCATTTTCTAAGTAAGAAATCATCTTAGTAGTAAAGAAATCACTTGAATAAAAATCTTTAGGCAAGCTTGTTTCTTTACCATCTTCAAAGTAACGCGCTTTATAGTTACCTGGGAACATTTGGCTTGCATCCATATGCGCTGCACCGCCAGGCATTAAAGTAAATGAGCGGTCAAAACCTCTGGCTTTGGCATGGCTGTCATCAGTTGCACCCAAATGCCATTTACCTGTGACAAAAGAGGCATAGCCTTGGGGCTTTAATATTTCAGCCAAAGTGGTTACACGATTATTTAAACGGCCTTCATAACCTGGTTTGTCTTTTTGTTCAGGCTGTAAAAACTCTGCCATGCTGCCCAGACCAGCTTGATGGCTGTCATTTCCTGTTAATAACATAGAGCGTGTGACTGAGCAGGTTGGACCTGCATGAAAGTTACTGAGTACTGCACCTTCTTTGGCTAATTTGTTTAAATTTGGCGTAGATATTTCTCCACCAAATGGTTGTATGTCAGAAAATCCCAAGTCGTCTGCCACAATGACCAAAACATTTGGCTGTTTAGCAGGAGCAGCATGGGTAGATAAATTGCAGAGTAGCGTGGGTAAAAATAACGCAACTAGAGCTAGTTTTTGAGTAACCATAACGAATCCTTGATAGTGGTTAGTACTATTGTCCAGTGACCTATCTAATTATGCTGAGATATGTCTTGATTAGACGCTTGCGCGACGACGATCTACTTCAGTCGTAGGAGCAGTTTGGGCGTCTTTCACCAGTTCAATATTGAACTGAATATGTTTGAATGCTTTGTCTAAACCGCGACGAGCAATTTCGGCCTCATCGGTTACATCTTTAGCCTTTGTCACCAAACCTTCACGTGTTGCAAATGCAAAGTCATCCCAAAGATACTTGTCACCTTCAATATTGAATTGAGTAGTTAACTTGCGGTAGCCTGGTGCAGAAACAAAATAATGCACATGAGAAGGGCGGTTACCATGACGTCCCAGTTTGTCTAGCAAGAACTGAGTTGTTCCATCTGGCGGACAACCATAACCGACAGGCATGATGGTTTGAGCAACATATTGACCTTTAGCATCAGTAATTACAGAACGGCGCAGGTTGAAATCACTTTGAGATTTATCAAAGAATGAATAATTGCCTAAACTGTTGGCATGCCAGATTTCAACTTTAGCACCTTCAATGATATTGCCTTGAGTATCCTTTACAGTCCCTTCGATGAGCAACGTCGGGATTTTATCTGTTTCAGAACCATCATCCATACGGGTAAAGCCGACTGATTCTGGAGCACCTGCGACATAAAGTGGACCTTCGATCGTACGCGGTGTACCACTTGTAATACCTGCTTTGGCATCAGCTTCGTCTGCACGAAGATCAAGATAATGCTCAAGACCTAAGCCAGCAGCCAAGAGTCCGAGTTCGTTGGCTTGACCTGCATCAGTCAGATACTCAAGACCTTTCCATAATTCTGATTGAGAAATATCAAGCTCTTCAATTGCTTGGAACAGGTCACTCACTAAACGCACGACAATTTGCTGTACACGTGCATCGACAGGGCTGGTCGCTGTATCAACATTCATTTCTTTCACAAGAGCATCAATTTGTTGTCGGTTCATCATGATCATCCTTTGATTGATGAGAAATAGATCCGAATGATCTAGAACGGACATGAAACAGATCATTCGAAAAGTTAAGAACCCATAAAAGATGAGTTCACATTTGTTGACTTAACATCAGCTGAAAAATTTAGCTATTAAAAACTGCATAATGTTTATGCAGTTTTTAAGTCCTGCTTAAATATGTCTAAATAAAGCGGAACGTGCTTGATTAGAGGCGCCATCCGCTGCACTTAAGAAACGCTCAGTATGAATATCTTTTTCAAAGAGACGGCTTTGCATCAGTGTTGAAATAGCCGCATCAATCATGGGTGGCGGACCACATAAATAGGCTTTATGGCCACTGCATTTATTTTCAAAATAATCTGCCACGGCTTCATGCACAAAACCTGTAAATCCTGTCCAGTGATCTTCTGCTTTGGGTGCATTTAGTGCAGGAATATAGCGGAAATTTGGATAGTCTTTGACTAAGGTTTCAAATATTTCATGGTTATAGAGTTCAGAAACATCACGCGCGCCTTGGAAAAGATAGATGGTACGTGTATCACCTTGTTCCAAAAGGTCCAAAATCATGGATTGCGGACTGGATAGACCAGAACCGCCGGCAATAAAGATGGCATCTTTTTCATCTGATTTACGCACAAAAAACTGCCCATATGGCCCAGAAATTTGAAGTTCATCGCCGGCTTGAAGGGTTTCGTGCACATAGGTGGTGGCTGCACCGCCCTGTACTTGGCGAATATGCAATTCAATAATGCCTTCTTCACTTGGCGGATTGGCAATTGAAAATGCACGAGTTCCTTCAATATCAGGCAATTGAATATTGATGTATTGCCCAGCCTGAAATTCCATTGGACGGTCAATCTGTAAACGCACACCTTTAATGGTCGGCGATAGCTGTTTGATCTCTAAAACTTTGGCTTGGTAATCTTGTACTAAATAGCCGAGGAAATCTTCGTCCTCATCAACATCGGCTTCAATCACCATGTCAGATTCAGGTTTACAGCAGCAAGCAAGCACTTTATTTTCTTCACGTTCAATATCCATCAGCGCAAAGGGTGAGGCTTCACCGACATCATAAAAACCGTCAGTGACCTGAACTTTACAGGTGCCGCATGTGCCATGACCGCATGCAAAGGGCAGCCAAACCCCTTGACGTAAAGCGGCGTCTAAAATAGTTTGATCCTCTTCCACTTCAATGGTCATGCCGACAGGTTCAATCGTTACTTGATAACTCATGATAGTTCTCCCTTATACATGCGTGCCGTTGTAGCCATCTAAACCGGGTGTTACAAAGCGCAGGAGAGATTTATGATCAAAATTTAAATCAGCCAAAGTCTTAGAAAAGTCGATATCTGTTAGGCGTTCACGATTCAGGGTGAATTGCACTTTTGACCAATCGATATGTTCAAAATCAGGATGTTGATTGAAACCCGCTTGAATTTGCTGATCAATCAAGTCTTGTAAGCTTTGTTGTGGTGAGACCACAAAAGCATGTGCGGCACAAAAGAGCGTGTGATGATCCCATCCCACATAGAGCAACATGTTATCGCCATAATTTTTTTGTGCATCACGTGCATCAAATTCATAGTTTTTTTGAATAGCTTGTACTGGCATGAGAAAACTCCTAAATTCCTTGAGTGAAGCCATCTTGAAATTGTTATCTACAAGATGACTTCCGATCCTTTTTACTTATGCAACGTGACCTTTCCATTTTCTCCAACGTTCTTGGTCTGGAGAGCCTTCAATGTCCATGTTGTCTGCGCCGACGTTAAAGTTATAGTAATCACGTAAAATGCTTTCTAAATCAGGACCGCCACAGTTGCCTTGTAAAATTTGATTGACTGGCAACCACGCTTGAATATATTTTTCAGGCTCATTTTCAAAAATGTCATGACAGCCATCTGAACAAGTGTGGTAACGCTCGCCTTTATAAATACTGTCGCGGTAACTGAACATGGTTGGATCACCATCCATTTCAGTAAAGGTCATTGGAATCTGGCAGATTTGGCACAGTTGCGGTAAGCCATTGCTGTAGAAGCGTTTACCTTCTGCCTCCAATTTACGTGCTAGTTCCCATTTAGGACGGTAATATTTGTCGAAAGTGTCTGGATATTTCTCAGATAGCCAATCCATTTCTTCATCGGTTGGAATCCAGGTATGGAAACCAGCAGCATGGCCAAAGTTATAGAAAATCCACCAAGCTTGATGTGAGATATGTTCTTTTTCTTTCACAATCACGTCGGAATATTTCGGCATACGAATACCGTAACGGCTGAGGTCTTTAAACAATGCACCACCAGCTTCTTCAAAATAGGTTTCCCATGCTTCTTTCCATGACATCACTTTGTTTGGCAGCATGTAGTCCATCATCATGCCAACAATGGAAAGTAGGCGAGTACCACGCCAGAACCATTTATCAATCCATTCCTGAACAATCGGCACGTTATCTTCATGCTGTTCAAGTAAGAATTTGACGATTTCCAAACCTAAAGTCATATGACGTGCTTCATCAGACTGTGCGCTAAAACCAAAGGTCACGGTAGCCATATCACCGTTATAGGCCGCACCTGACATAAATGGCACGAACAATAAGTTGGTCAGAACGTATTCAAAAGAGAAACTAATGGCCAATAAGAATTCGAATGGTCCTGCTGAACGTGCATCTTCAAAGAATGATTTCGGGACAGAGAGATACCAAACGCGGTCATGCATATGCGCCCAGTCTTGGAAGCCATCAAAGAATTTGTTGTAATGACTCATGGCATGAATTTGCGTCTGTACATGACGCAGTTCATCAATCGATTGCATTTGCGAAGCAATACGTGCACCGATGCCGCTAAATTGGCGGCCTACATGCGCATAACCCTGATACGCTTGATATTCCAGTGGCGTTACGGCAGTTAAAAATAGTTTAATGGCATTTAAATATCGTTCATTACTGACATTCATCTGACCATTGTTTTGTGAAAATGCATCAAAAATGGCATACAGTTTTTTCTCTTTTTCCGACTGATATTTCCAATATGAATCCATGGTTAAACGGAATGGGTCTTCCCATTTTGACCAATCGGTGATTTTAATGCCTTCAAACTCTTCATATGGAAAAGCCTCTTTACGATCTGCATAGGAAAAATCCCAATCCAGATCACGGGTCAACATACGGTAGCGGTCTTTCGCATTGAGCTTTTTGGTTGCAGTTTTAGTCGTGTTTTTTGCTTGGCTATTCATCTTGATCATCCTTTTCAATCTGTTGAAGCGATTCGCTTCTTATATTTTTCCGTGTGGGATTAATTCCACTGCAACGTGAAGGTATCGTCATCTTCATCAACGTTGCCACCTAAGGTGATCATGTTGAGTTGCAGTTCTTGAATGTCCCAATCTTGTCCTAGTTTTTCAGACACCGTTTCTGCACGAACCACTAATTTTCCGAGGTTTTCCACACGAATCATGGCAGGAAGATATTGAATGGTGGCTTCTGGGTTATCCTGTTCAATTGCTTCAATGATGTAGCGTGAAGTATCGTTATCTTGTAGTGCCAAATAAACTTTAGAGCTCATGTCTGCGTATCCTTATGCAACTGATTTCAAGTCAGTAGTTAATCCTGCTTTTTTACTGCGCTCTGCAATGACGTTTATGCCATTGTCGATAGATGCCGTTTCAAGAGCAGTATTTGACCAAGCGCTAAATGCTTCTGTCACTTCTGGTAAAAGAGCATCAATCCACCCTTGAATTAAGGCTTTATTTTCTTCAGATTCAGTGGCGGCAGTTTTTAAAACCGGATCTGACCATTTGCGCAAATCGGTTAAACAGTCCTTCATAAATTCAGTCAGCATTGCTACATCGCGTGCGCCGTGCTCAACCAGCCATTGATCAAGTTCGCCGTAAACCAGCTCTTGCATTAAGCTGTCGATGAGCAGATTTTGCAGGACATACAGCTTGAACCAATCTTGTTCCGTTAAGCTTTGCTCACATAGCTTGCGTAGCGGTTGCCACATTGCATCATTCATCCAAGCGGCTTTGGCTTGCTGTAATGAGTCGCCTGTATTGCCGTCAATGAGTAAGCCAATACGGGAGATATATTGCGCCATGCCTAACCGGTCCATGGCCGCAAAAATACAGGCTTGGGTAATGACCGTGCCATAGCCATAAGCACTGCCTGACATCATGTGCAGGTTGGCGGTTTGCTCCACATAACGAAAAGGCAATAAGCAAGTGATTATTTTTTGCTTAACTTCAGGGTTTAAATTTTCAACCAAATGACGTTTTTCAAAAAATGAGTAATTGCTTTCGGCAGTATCTTGCAGACGTGCACGATGTTGTACATAAGTACCATAGTAAAATTGACGTGGATCTTTAAATACATACCAGTCTTGCATTTGCAACGCTGTATGCATGTGATCATTTAAAGTTTTGTCAGCTTTCCACAATGGACGGTAATGAAAGTTAGCTGCACCTTGTATATCAAAACTGACTTCCTGATAGCGAGTTGCAGGCTTATTGCCAAAACGGCGTTCAATGTAGGCATAGGTCTGACGTATAGGTTCGAGGCTGGATGTTTTAATTTCTAAAGTCATCACGATTTCCTTATGGGCTTAAGATTGATCTTCTTGATCTAAATTTTCACGGACTTGGCTTAGAATTGTAGGTTCAACGCCATAGCGCCATTTATCTTCCTGGGCATCATTCCAAGCTTGCTGAGCTTCGGTCATTTCGATCACATGATTAATTTCACAGAAATGCTGAAATGCTTGCTGAGGGAGAATCAATTCGACAAAAAGTGTTGGATCATGAATAGCGAAATCAAATTCAACAAATTTGGCATTTCGATCACCTGTGACACGAATGTATTTGGTGAATTGTTCCTGCTGTATGGCTTGAGTCATGAAGATTATCCTTTTCTTTCTGCACTGAACTTATTTCAGTGATGCAACCTTGCATAGATTGATAGAGATATATCAAAACTCGTGCCAACTTTTATTAATCATTTTTAATCAGTTACTTATATTTTTTTATCCATTTTTTAGTGTGTTTGAGCGGTAAAAATCCATGAAATGATGAATATATAGATGTCTGATTTAATCAAATCGTGAATGGTGAGCTCGGACACTTGAAAATACTTTGTGCTGCTTAAATTAGTTCTATGAATTAAAATTATTTATATCTATATGATTTTATAGTTTTAATTTAAAAATACCTTAAGGGTATAAAGTTATAATAATAAGGTAGTAAAGCTTTTTAGTCGGAATTGAGTAAGATAGGGGATCGACCTATAGCCAAGGATGGATATTCAGTCATGTCTCAAGCCAAAAATGCAAAGTTTTATACTCAAATTTTGGAAAAGAACAAAGATATTCAAGATTTATTGGATAAAATTCAGTTTGACAGTCAGCATGGAAAAATTTGGTTTGAAGAAAACCGGATGCTGCTCATTCATACTAGTATCATGGGCTTTTTAAGAAAAGATTTGTATAACATGCTGGGCTGGGAACGGACCAAGCGTTTTTTTATTCGGCTGGGGTATCAGGCTGGAGTACGGGATGCAGAAGTTACCTCTAAATTACGACCGAATTTAAATGAGGCTGAAGCCTTTATGGCTGGGCCACAAATGCATGGTATACGCGGTATGGTGCAAGTTGAAGTGAATGAGCTTCAATTAAGTCATGATGAGCATCAATTTTATGCAGATTTTAATTGGCGCAATTCTTTTGAAGCGGAAGTTCATTTAAGTGAGTTCGGGGCTTCGGAAGAATCAGTTTGCTGGATGCTATTGGGCTATGCTTGCGGTTATACCAGCTTTGTTATGGGACAAACCATTATTTATCAGGAAACCCATTGTGTAGCAAAAGGTGATGATTGCTGTCGTATTATCGGAAAGCCTTTAAAAGAATGGGAAAATGCCGATGAACTTATTCAATTTATGTCACCTGATCCTGTTTCAGATGAATTAATTGCCTTGCAAGCAGAGCTGAATGAGTTAAAGAAAAATATCTATACAGATGTAGAAGCCGATTACACCATGTTCAATTCTATTGGTGAATCGGTGGCTTATCGTAAAGTCTGTGACCTGTTGAAAAAGGCAGCGGGCAGTAAGGTTACTGTATTACTGCAAGGTGAAACAGGGGTGGGCAAGGAAGCTTTTGCCAGAGGGATTCATGAAGGTAGTTCTCGTAAAGGGCAACCCTTTGTTGCTGTAAACTGTGCCTGTATTCCGCCAGACCTAATTGAAGCCGAACTTTTTGGTGTCGAAAAAGGGGCATTTACAGGGGCAACGCAAACTCGAAGTGGAAAGTTTGAACGTGCCGATCAAGGAACTATTTTCTTAGATGAAGTGATTGAGCTTTCGCCACGTGCGCAAGCTACCTTGCTGCGAATGCTACAAGAAGGAGAATATGAAAGAGTTGGAGATCATCAAACCAGAAAAGCGGATGTACGTTTGGTTGCAGCTACCAATGAGGATTTGGAACAGGCTGTGAAAGAGGGAAGATTTCGTGCTGATTTATATTATCGCCTGAATATTTTCCCTGTAATTATTCCGCCGCTACGTGAGCGCCGTGATGATATCCCTTTATTGATTACACACTTCTTATCGCGTTTTGAAAATATGTATGGAAAGACGTTAAAAGGTTTAAGTGACAAAACTAAAAATTTTGTCATGACTTATGAATGGCCGGGTAATATTCGGGAACTTGAAAACTTATTAGAGCGGGCGACCTTACTGACGGATCATCAGCAGGAAATTAAACTCCATCATTTGTTTCCGCAAATTAAGCAAGATATTGAACCTAGGTCTGAACAAGTGGACTTAGATGCAGTGATACAAGAGGGTTTTTGTCTGGAAGATCATGAGAAAAAACTAATTTTTATCGCAATGCAAAAAACAAATAATAATGTTTCTGAAGCAGCCCGTGTATTAGGGATCAGCCGAGCGGCTTTAGATTACCGTTTAAAAAAGCAAGCTATTAATATAAGTAAAAAGTAAATTTCAATTAAGCACAGATTGACTGTGATGATTGGTTTTTTAAAAGACAAACTTTTAAGACAGCTTGATACGGCTTATTTAAAGACAGTATTCTATTTGCCGAATCTAGGTAGTAAGTGTCGCCATGGGCTGCCTGTTTAAGGAATCTATAATAGAGTTTTAGGAAATAATCTATTATCTTTACAATTAAGACCGCGATTTATAATTTTATCTAAGTAGTGAGGTTCTATTTTGCCTATTAGACATCGGGTAAGTATGGCTCTATGCATCTTGCGATTATAAACGTTGGATAATAATTTACTTAATTTTCAACAAAACTTGGGTTTTTAAGAGTAATTATTCACACCTCTTATTTTTTAAGTTATTGAAAATTATATTTAATTTATATGAGGCATATTGTTACCATCTCCATCTTTTCAAGAAAATTAATTAAACCGCTTCATTTTTAGATTCTGGGGTATAGCGTTGTCCACTCATAAGGTTCTCTCCTATGCAAAAAGAATATACGATATTTGTCTAGGAGAGTGGTTGCTATTCAACTCTAAATAGAGGGGGGTATCTTCTTTAAAATAACGAAATTCTAGCATGATATAAGAACAAACTTGCAAATCGATAAATTATAACCCCCTGTAATTTGAACAAAATATTTTTTTGAGATTTAATCCACTAAATCTAATTTGAAGACAAAAGGAGTACAAGATTTTTCAATATTAAAAAGGTTTTTAAAAAAACAAAGGCTTATTTTTTAAATTCTCGTGACGCTTTTGAAATATCTTTCTGAATGCTAACGATCAGTCCTACAGGATCACCCTGCTGAAATCCAAGATGGTATTGATAATTGCCTAGCAAGCTTTTAACTAATGCCAATCCTAAACCATGGCCATGCTGCTGAGCCGATTTTCGCCAGAAGCGCTGTCCTAAATGTTGGATATCCTGTGCTGTAAGTTGTTGTCCATCATCTTCAATCACAAGGCAACCAGACTGCATGGAAATCCAGATATGGGCAGCCTTTGCATGCAGCAGTGCATTTTCAAGCAGATTTTTCAGTACGGTATACAGCACAAATTCAGGTAGCTGAATTTCACCCAGGCTGTTCCAGTTCACCTGTATTTTTTCATTCATTTCTGGATAGCGTGTACTTAAGTCTGCAAGGACCTTCTCAAGTGTGGGGCGAAGCCAGATGGTCTCAGTCATTTCCTGGATACTGTTTTCCGATTGGGTCAGCAATAAAAGCTGCTCGAGTAACAGCGTATAACGCCGGATACTCTCATTGGCCTGCTGCAAATTGTGCTGAATGGATTCAGGCAGATTCTGCTGCTGACTAATCAGCTGGGCCAGTTGTACATGAGTTTTAATTGCGGTCAGGGGACTGCGTAATTCATGTGCAGCATAGGCACTAAAGGCTTTCTCCTGTTGCAGACTGTCATTAATTTTCTGAATCAACTGCGTGGAATTGCTGACAAAAGGCTGTACTTCCTGGGGAATGCTTGCAGGCTTGAGCTGCATTAAAAAATCTGCCGCCTCTGAATAGTTAAGGTTTTTCTGGTTCAGGTATTGACTGAGCTGATCCAAAGACCGGAACTGTCTGCGGATAATAAAGATGATCAAGGCAATACAGATCAGCAGTGAGAAGACTAAGGGAACCAGTACGGACTGCAGAATCTGCTGTAGTAACCGGGCCTTCATGAATAGCAAACAAATGGTCGCTGTCGATGAAGTGATGGCCAGTATTCGCACACGCATGAAGAACATTCAATCTAATTTGAATCAGGGATAGCGCCGTGAATGCAGATGATCAGGAAAGGCTCGATGCATTTAGGCGTGACCTATATCGAGATATAGCCAATCGCAAACGGTTGTTTGAGGCCGAGACTGGCTTAGCGATTAAAGATATTGATCTATGGTTTGTGGATATATCTACCTTGGATCGTCCTGGTGATTATCTTCTTAATGAAATCATAGTGACTGTGAGTGATCCAGATGAATGTATTGAAGCTAGTCAATAAAATAGGTTTAGAGAAAATTAAAGATATCGTTGCCAATGCTCACGATGAAGCTGTTTATTACGTTGATGAGTGGACTGATAGCTTTGGTGGTATCCATGGTTACTGCACAGATAAGTTCTTTGTTGGGCACAATGATCCGCACACTCATTACCGATTGAGCAACCTTAAAGAGTTCATTAAGCAACAAGAGCAAACGTCATGACATGTGCATCATGCCAACAGCGCCGTGAATGGATGAAGAAACAATATGAACGATCAAAAGAAAGAATGCGGTTGTGTATCGAACGGCTTACTAATCCAGTTGATCGAACAGAACAACCAGTTAATAAAACAAAACAATCAACTGATTCAGATCAACTATGAACAGAACGCGCAGATCAATGAGTTATTGATTCAGTTAGATGATGCTGATGAAGATAAACCTAAGTCACAGGATTTGGATGGGTGATAGATGAATGCAATTATCAAAGAGTTGAGTCCTGATAGTGCGGCTGTTGTATTTTTCCTTAATGAAGGATTGTTCGCCAATATACATGCGCGCGAATCCATTGCAAAGCAAATGAGGATCATAAGTAAGCAGTTGGAAAAGATATGTATTGCCCTGCCTGCAGGATCAGACATGGAAGAACTCTCGGATGATCAGCTTAAAGCTGTTGGGCTGATGCGAATTAAATCAGTTGAAACTACTGAGACTGTAGAAGGTAATCAAGATGAGTCGACCATGCCGTGAGTTTGGTTGTCGTAACAGAGCCTGTAAATTATTTTGTGTAAGTTCCATTTTTTATAAATGACCTTTTAATCGATCATCAAAGTGAATCGTAAAC